>NZ_BSQE01000025.1:0-112714 GCF_030268185.1 Pseudomonas sp. NBRC 100443 | reverse complement strand
CGCTGCGGGCAGCCGGAGCTTCCACTTTCAGGGTCTTCACGGTGGAAGCGGTGGAAACGCCGAGGGCGTCCGGGGTCACCACGTCCAGCGGCTTCTTCTTCGCTTTCATGATGTTCGGCAGCGACGCATAGCGCGGCTCGTTCAGGCGCAGGTCGGTGGTGACGATCGCCGGCAGGTTCAGCGCAACGGTCTGCAGGCCGCCGTCGATTTCGCGGGTGACCTTGACCTGAGCGCCGTCGACCTCGACCTTGGAGGCGAAGGTGCCCTGGGCGTAGCCGGTCAGCGCGGCGAGCATCTGGCCGGTCTGGTTGTTGTCGCTGTCGATGGCCTGCTTGCCGAGGATGACCAACTGCGGCTGCTCCTTGTCGACCACGGCCTTGAGCAGCTTGGCGATGGCCAGGGAGTTCAGCTCGTCGTTCGACTCGACCAACAGGGCGCGGTCGGCGCCCAGGGCCAGGGCGGTGCGCAGTTGTTCCTGGGCGGCGCCGGGGCCGACCGAGACCACCACGATCTCACTGGCGACGCCCTTTTCCTTCAGGCGCACGGCCTCTTCCACGGCGATTTCGCAGAAGGGGTTCATGGACATCTTCACGTTGGCGAGATCGACGCCGGAGTTGTCCGCTTTCACCCGGACCTTCACGTTGTAATCGACCACGCGCTTTACCGCGACCACTACCTTCATTCGACTCTCCTCTTGTTGCAGGTGCGTAGGGCGAATAACCGTTCGCGGTTATCCGCCGCTTGACCTTGGTTTGGCGACGCGCCGGGCTAGACCTCGGCAGCACCGCCCGCAATTGGGGTGGGTTCGCGAGCAAGCTCGCTCCTACGATGCGTCCGCCTCCGAGCCCACCTGTCGTACCGACCGCGCCGAAGGGGCTCTTCGTAGGATGGGTTGAGCTTGCGATACCCATCCTACGGAGCTTGCTCGCGAACGCTTCACTCGCCGAGCTGCTCGATCACGCCCTGGGCCTTGAGCTCCGCCAGGCGGGCCTCGTCCAGCCCCAGGCGGCGCTTGAGCACCTCGTCGGTATGCTCGCCGAGCATCGGCGCCGGGCGCTGGTACTGCACCGGCGTCTCGGACAGCTTGAGCGGGCTGCCGACCATCCTGAAGCCGGGGTTGAGGGCGTGGGGAATCTCCACCAGCATGTCGCGCGCCAGCACCTGCGGCTCGTCCAGGGCGCGGCCGATGTCGTTGATCACGCCGACCGGCACCTTGACCGCGTGGATGCGGGCCACCCAGTTGTCGGCGCTGTCCTTGCGGAAGTGCTCGGCCAGCTGGCCGACGATGGCCTCGCGGTTGCGCACGCGGTCGGCGTTGCGGGCGAAGCGCGGGTCCTTGGGCAGTTCCGGCAGGCCGATGGCGTCGCACAGGGCGACGAACTGGCTGTCGTTGCCGCAGGCGATGATGAAGTCCCTGTCGCTGCCGGAGAACACCTGGTACGGCACGATGTTGACGTGGGCGTTGCCCTGCCGCCCCGGCGAGCGCCCGGTGGCGAGGTAGTTCTGGCTCTGGTTGCCGAGCATGGCCACCTGCACGTCCAGCAGGGCCATGTCGCAGTGCTGGCCGCGGCCGGTCTTCTCCCGCGCCAGCAGCGCGGCCTGGATGGCGACCACCGAGTACAGCCCGGTCATCACGTCGGACACCGCCACGCCAACCTTCTGCGGGCCGGCGCCGGGCACCCCGTCCTTCTCGCCGGTGATGCTCATCAGCCCGCCCATGCCCTGGATGATGAAGTCGTAGCCGGGCTCTTCCGCGCGCGGCCCGGTCTGGCCGAAGCCGGTGATGGAGCAATAGACCAGGCGCGGGTTGAGCTTGGACAGGCTTTCGTAGTCCAGCCCGTACTTGGCCAGCGAGCCGGCCTTGTAGTTCTCGATCAGCACGTCGCATTCGCCGGCCAGCGCGCGCACCAGCGCCTGGCCCTCGGGGCTGGCCAGGTTCAGCGCCACCGACAGCTTGTTGCGGTTGGTCGACTGGTAGTACGACGCCTCGGGGCTGTCCGAGCCGTCCGCCGCCTGCATGTAGGGCGGGCCCCAGCCGCGGGTGTCGTCGCCCGCGCCGGGCCGTTCGATCTTGATCACCTCCGCGCCCAGGTCGGCCAGGATCTGGCCGCACCAGGGGCCGGCCAGGACACGGCTGAGGTCGAGTACGCGGTATCCGCTCAAAGCGCCCATCTTCATCTCCTCACTGGCGCGCTCACACGCGCTCGATAACCATGGCGAGCCCCTGGCCCACGCCGATGCACAGGCTGACCACCGCATAGCGTTGACCACTGCGCTGCAGTTGTCGCGCCACGCTCAGCGCCAGCCGCGCGCCGGAAGCCCCCAGCGGGTGGCCGACGGCGATGGCGCCGCCGTTGGGGTTGACCCGCGGATCGTCGAAGGCGACGCCCAGGCCGCTCAGGCAGCCGAGCACCTGGGCGGCGAAGGCCTCGTTGATCTCGATGATGTCCATGTCGGCGAGGCCCAGGCCGGCGCGGGCCAGCGCCTTGTTGATCGCCTCGACCGGGCCGACGCCCATGATCCGCGGCTCCACGCCCACCGCCGCGGCGGAGAGGATTCGCGCCAGCGGCGCGAGCCCATGGCGCTCGCCAGCCTCTGCGGAGCCGATCAACAGCGCCGCCGCGCCATCGTTCACCCCCGAGGCGTTGCCGGCGGTGACCACGCCGCCTTCGAACAGCGGCTTCAGGCGCGCCAGCGCGGCTTCGTCGGAGTCCGGGCGCGGGTGCTCGTCCTGCTCGATCACCTTCGGCGGCGTCTTGCGTCCGGTGGGCACGCTCACCGGGGCGATCTCGCCGGCGAAGAAGCCGGCCTGGCGGGCCGCCTCGTAGCGCGCCTGGGACGCCGCGGCGAAGCGGTCGGCCTGCTCGCGGCTGATGCCGTATTCGCGGGCCACGTTATCGCCGGTCTGCGGCATGCTGTCGTTGCCGAACCCGGCGACGATCTTCGGATTGGGGAAGCGCGCGCCTATGGTGCTGTCGAACACCGCCAGGTCGCGGCTGTAGGCGGCCTCGGCCTTGGCCATGACGAAGGGCGCGCGGGACATGCTCTCGACGCCGCCGGCGACGAACAGCTCGCCCTCGCCGCAGGTCACGGCCCGCGCGGCGTCGATGACCGCGGCCAGGCCGCTGGCGCACAGGCGGTTCACCGTCTGGCCCGGCACCGTCACCGGCAGCCCGGCCAGCAGCGCGGCATGGCGGGCGACGTTGCGGCTGTCCTCGCCGGCCTGGTTGGTGTTGCCGAGGATCACGTCCTCGATGGCCTCGCCCGGCACGCCATGGCGGGCCAGCAATTCACGGATGACGTGGGCGGCCAGGTCGTCCGGGCGCACCGGCGCCAGGGCCCCGGCATGGCGGCCGAAGGGGGTGCGCAGGCCGGCATAGATAAAGGCATTGAGCATGGAAGTCTCCTTGGATCGGGTGAGCGCCGGGCCTCAGCCCAGCGCGGGCTCGGCATGGCGCAGCGACAGGCCCAGCGCGGCGCGGCGGCGCAGCCACGGGCCGGGGCGGTAGCGGGCATCGCCGGTCAGGTCGGTCATGCGTTCCAGTATCGTCAGCAGCCGCGCGGGGCCGACGGCGTCGCCCCAGGCCAGCGGCCCCTGCGGGTAGCCCAGGCCGCGGCGCACGCCTTCGTCCAGGTCGTCGACGCTGGCGATGCGCTGCTGGACGATGTCGCCGGCCAGGTTGACGATCAGCGCCAGCACGCGCTGGGCGACGAAGCCGACGCTGTCGTTGATCAGGGTGACGCCGACGCCATCGGCGGCCAGCAGCGCATGGGCGGCGTCGCGCATGGCCGGGACGGTCGCCGGGTTCTGCATCAGGCAGCGGTGGCGCTGCAGGTCGAGCAGCAGGTCGATGCACAGGGTGCGCGTCGGGTCGCTGCCGAAACGCCGGCAGGCGCTGGTCGCGTCCATGCCGTAGGGGGCCAGCAGGCAAAGGGCCTCGCTGCTCGGCTGCTCGCCCTGCTCCAGGGTCGCGCCCAGCTTCTCCAGCAACGCGCCGAGCGACTCGCGGTCTTCGTCGGACTCGGCGCCGATCCATACCGGCGGCAGCGCGGCCACGCTCGGCACCGGTTGCGGCGCCGGCGGATCGATCATCCTGCCGTCTTCGTAACGGTAGAAGCCACGCCCCACCTTGCGCCCCACGAAACCGGCCTCGAGCATCTGCCGGGTGAGCGCCGCCGGCCGGTAGCGCGGCTCCTGGTAGAACTGGTTGTAGATGGACTCGATCACCGGGTGCGAGACGTCCAGCGCGGTCAGGTCGAACAGCTCCAGCGGCCCCATGCGGAAGCCCAGGCCCTCGCGCAGGATGCGGTCGATGTCGGCCGGCTCGGCGATGCCTTCCTTGAGCATCTGCAGCGCCTCGGTGCTGTAGGCGCGCCCGGCGTGGTTGATGATGAAGCCGGGGGTGTCCTTGGCGCGGATGCCGCGATGCCCCATGCGGCTGGCGAGTGCGACGAGGCGGTCGCCCACCTGCGGGTCGCCGGCCAGACCGTCGATCACCTCGACCACCTTCATCAGCGGCACCGGGTTGAAGAAGTGGAAGCCCGCCACCCGCTCGGGGTGCCGGCAGCCGCGGGCGATGCTGGTGACCGACAGCGACGAGGTGTTGGTCGCCAGGATGCAGTCGGCGGCGACCACCGCTTCCAGCTCGGCCAGCAGCGCCTGCTTGGCGTCCAGGCGTTCGACGATGGCCTCGACCACCAGCTCGGAATCGGCCAGCTCGGCCAGGGAGCCGGCGACCAGCAGGCGGGCCAGGGTGGCGTCGGCGTCCTCGGCCGTGATCTTGCCCTTCTCCGCCAGCTTGCCGAGGGTGCGCCCGAGGTTGTCGCGCGCGGCCTGCGCCGCGCCCTCGCGGGCGTCGAAGAGTTTCACCTGGATGCCGGCCTGGGCGGCGATCTGGGCGATGCCGCTGCCCATCACGCCGGTGCCGACGATGGCCATGCGTTGGATGTCACGCGTCATGGGTCATTCCCCCTGGAAGCTGGCTTGGCGTTTTTCGAGGAAGGCGGCGGCGCCCTCCTTCTGGTCCCTGGAGTCGAACAGCAGTTGGAAGGCCTTGCGCTCCAGGGTCAGTGCGCTGTCCAGCGGCAGGTCGGCGCCGGCGAGCATCACTTCCTTGATCTGCGCCACGGCCAGCGGCGGCAGCGCGGCGATCTCGGCGGCCAGCTCCAGGGCGCGCGGCAAGGTCTGCGCATCGCCGACCACCTCGCTGACCATGCCCATCGCCAGGGCTTCCGGCGCCTTGACCAGGCAGCCGGTCAGGGCCATGCGCATCGCCTGGAACTTGCCCACCGCGCGGATCAGCCGCTGGGTGCCGCCGGCGCCGGGCATCAGGCCGAGCTTCACCTCCGGCTGGCCGAAGCGCGCCGACTCGCCGGCGACGATGATGTCGCAGTGCATCGCCAGCTCGCAGCCGCCGCCCAGGGCGAAACCGTTCACCGCCGCGATCACCGGCTTGGGGCAGCGGCCGATGGCGTCCCAGAGCAGCTCGGTGTGCCGGCGGTACATCTCGATGGGGCTGGCCTGGGCGAACTCGCGGATGTCCGCGCCCGCCACGAAGCACTGCTCTCCCCCGGTCAGGACGATGGCCCGCACCCGGCTGTCGTCGGCCAGCGCGCGGAAGTGCTCGGCCAGTTGCTGGCGCACGGCGGCATTGAGGGCGTTGCGGGCTTCGGGGCGGTCGATGCGGACCACCGCCACGCCGTCGGCCTGGATCGTTCGGTGGACCACGCTGGGGTGCTGGTTGCTCATGATCGTGCTTGCCTCAGTATTGTTTCGTCTGACGAAACTACATTCCGTATTTACGATCAATCATAGTAAGCCTCGATCGACGCTGTAAACGACATCCGTTCTGATCAGTTATTTTTACTTTTAAAAACAATCAGTTAGTAAATATATCAGCGACAATTTTACGCAGACTGGAAAACCCTCTATAATTTCGTCTGACGAAACTGAATTTTATTTTATTGATTTTCTCGGAAAAGGGGTTCTACCATGCGCCGCAACAAGACGGAGCTGGATTCGGCTGCGCCGACGAAAAACGAAGGTGAGATCGGCCTGTTGGAACGGGGGATGTTCGACCCCGCCACGGCGCTGAGCGAGGAGGAAAACAGCGGTCAGTTCGTCACGGCCCTGGCTCGCGGCCTGGAAATCCTGCGCTGCTTCAACCCACGGGAAAACGTGCTGAGCAACCAGGACCTGGCGCGCAAGACCGGCCTGCCCAAGCCGACCGTGACGCGCCTGACCAACACCCTGATGCGCCTGGGCTGCCTCAAGCGCGAGGTGCACTCGGGCAAGTACCAGCTGGACGTCGGCGTGCTGGGCTTCGGCTACGCGATGCTGTCGAACCTGTCGATCCGCGCGGTGGCCCACCCGCTGATGGAGGAGCTGGCCAACCACGCCCAGGCGGCGGTGGCCATGGCCGCCCGCGACCGCCTGCAGATGGTGTACCTGGACGTGGTCCAGGGCCAGGGGAACATGACGATGCGCCGGCAGATCGGCAGTTACCTGCCGCTGGCGGTGAGTTCGGTGGGCCGCGCCTGCCTGGCGGCGATGCCGGAGAACGAACGGGAGTTCCTGCTCGACCACATCCGCGAGCGCGAACCGCAACACTGGCCGGCCATCCGCAAGGGCCTGGACCGCGCCTTCAGGGACTTCACCGACTACGGCTACTGCCTGTCGATCGGTGAATGGCACCGCGACGTCAACTCCGTCGCCGTGCCCTTGGTACATCCGCAGTACGGGCTGCTGGCCTTCAACTGCGGCGGACCGAGCTTCCAGCTGACCCGCGAGAAGCTCGAGGACGACATCGGGCCCCGCCTGATCAACATGGTCAACAACATAGGCGCCGCCGCTCGCTGATGCCCGGGTGACGGTGCCCTGCCAGACAGGCCCGCCCGGCGGGCCCTTGAGGAGAGCACATGATCCGAGACGCAGAGACGCTGCAGATACTTCTGGATTCCATCCACCAGTTCGTCGACGAGGTGCTGATACCGCGCGAGAACGAAGTCGCGGAAACCGACGCCATTCCCCGGGACATCGTCGAGCAGATGCGCGAGATGGGCCTGTTCGGCCTGACCATTCCCGAGGAATTCGGCGGCCTGGGCGTGACCATGGAAGAAGAGGTGAACATCACCTTCGAACTCGGCCGCACCTCCCCCGCCTTCCGCTCCTACATCGGCACCAACAACGGCATCGGCTCCATCGGCATCCTGATCGACGGCACGCCCGAACAGAAAAGCCACTACCTGCCCAAGCTCGCCAGCGGCGAACTGCTCAGCGCGTTCTGCCTGACCGAGCCGGACGCCGGCTCCGACGCCGCCTCGCTGAAGACCAGCGCGGTGCGCGACGGCGACCACTACGTGCTCAACGGCACCAAGCGCTTCATCACCAACGCCCCGCATGCCGGCATCTACACCGTGATGGCGCGCACCAACCCGGAGATCAAGGGCGCCGGCGGCATCAGCGCGTTCATCGTCGAGCGCGGCACCCCGGGCATCTCCCTGGGCAAGCCGGACCACAAGATGGGCCAGAAGGGCGCGCACACCAGCGACGTCATCTTCGACAACGTGCGCGTGCCGGCCAGCCAGTTGATCGGCGGCGTCGAGGGCGTGGGCTTCAAGACCGCCATGAAGGTGCTCGACAAGGGCCGCCTGCACATCGCCGCGCTGAGCGTCGGCGCCGCCGAACGCATGCTCGACGATGCCCTGAGCTACGCCCTGGAGCGCAAGCAGTTCGGCAAGCCGATCGCCGAGTTCCAGCTGATCCAGGCGATGCTCGCCGACAGCAAGGCGGAAATCTACGCCGCCCGCTGCATGGTGCTGGACGCCGCGCGCAAGCGCGACGAGGGCCGCAACGTCAGCACCGAGGCCTCCTGCGCCAAGATGTTCGCCACCGAGATGTGCGGCCGCGTCGCCGACCGCTGCGTGCAGATCCACGGCGGCGCCGGCTACGTCAGCGAGTACGCCATCGAGCGCTTCTACCGCGACGTGCGGCTGTTCCGCATCTACGAAGGCACCACGCAGATCCAGCAGGTGGTCATCGCCCGCAACATGATCCGCGAAGCCACGCACTGAATCCCCCTCGCCGCCCTGCCCCGCCGGGCGGCGACCCGCAGGCTTACCGATGGGCCGCAAGCGCCGGCCCACGAATAAATACAACAGGTAGTTCGCCCATGGAAACCACTGCTTCGACTTCCCAAGCGACCACCCAGAGCAAGACCTGGGTGATCGTGTTCCTGTTCTGCTTCATCGGCCTGCTGATCGATGGCGCCGACCTCATGCTGCTGTCCTACAGCCTCACCAGCCTGAAGGCCGAGTTCGGCCTGAGCAACGTCCAGGCCGGCAGCCTGGGCAGCTTCACCCTGGCCGGCATGGCCATCGGCGGCATCTACGGCGGCTGGGCGTGCGACCGCTTCGGCCGGGTGCGCACCGTGGTCTGGACCATCGTGCTGTTCTCCGTCGGCACCGCCGCGCTGGGCCTGACCCACAGCTACTGGCAGTTCGCCGCGGCGCGTTTCGTCGCCTCCCTGGGCCTGGGCGCGCTCTACGTCGCCTGCAACACCCTGATGGCCGAATACGTGCCCACCAAATACCGCACCACGGTGCTGGGCACCCTGCAGGCGGGCTGGTCGGTGGGCTACATCGTCGCCACCCTGCTGGCCGGCTGGATCCTGCCGAGCTACGGCTGGCGCTACCTGTTCTACGTCGCGATCATCCCGGTGGTGCTGGCGGTGGCCATGCGCCGCCTGGTGCCGGAGCCGGCCGCCTGGGTGGAAGCCCAGGCCGAGCGCAAGCGCCGCAAGGCCCTGGGCCAGGAGGAAGTCGTCGAGAAGAAATCCGCCGGCGCGTTCCGCATGATCTTCGGCGACCGCCGCGCCCGCAGCATGTTCATCTTCTGGTCGCTGACCGCGGGCTTCCTGCAGTTCGGCTACTACGGCGTGAACAACTGGCTGCCGTCCTACCTGGAAACCGAGATGGGCATGAACTTCAAGTCCATGACCGCCTACCTGGTGGGCACCTACGCGGCGATGATCCTCGGCAAGGTCCTGGCTGGCGTCGCCTCGGACTGGCTGGGCCGGCGCAAGGTGTTCGCCTTCGGCGCCCTGGGCACCGCGGTGTTCCTGCCGGTGATCGTGCTCTACCACAGCCCCGAGGCCATTCTCTGGATGCTGGTGGTGTTCGGCTTCCTCTACGGCATCCCCTACGGCGTCAACGCCACCTACATGACCGAAAGCTTCGCCGCCCGCTACCGCGGCACGGCCGTGGGCGGCGCCTACAACATCGGCCGCATCGGCGCGGCCATCGCCCCGGCGGCCATCGGCTTCCTGGCCACCCAGGTGTCCATCGGCGCGGGCTTCCTGGTGATGGGCGCCGCCTACTTCGTCTGCGGCATCATTCCCGCCCTGCTGATCCGCGACAAGCAGTTCGATCCGCAGACGGAGTGACGTACGAGCGGAGCCCGGCGCCGAAATAGTGCCGGGCTCCGCAGATTTCTCACACAGCTGCCCGTTCAGGCCGCCGTTGATGGTTCTGGTGATCTGCTCGAACTTGCCGGCATCGGCGAGCTCGTTCAGGCCATGGCTCGACCACCACCAGGCTGCAGACGTGGCCGCCCACTCGGCCTGCTCCAGCAGCTCAGGCTGATCAAGCAGCGGCAGGTCCAGGGCAGCACCAGCTTTCCGGTAGTTCTCCCGGCCGGTTAGCTGAATCAGGCCGCGGCCCATGAATCGCTTACCGTCGCCTGACTCGATGTTGCCCAGGTCCTTGCGGCCCTCGTAGCGCTGCTGCGCCGCCGTCGGACCCCAGATCTCGCGCACGTAGCGCAGCTGGCCCGACTCATGGCCGATCTGCGCCAGGAACGCCGCCTGCCTCACCGACGAGTCGATCCGGTAGCGCTGCATCGCCCGGTTGAGCGCAGGAACGAAAACGCCGGCACGAGGGCCGGCGTTGGGGAGGATGCGCAGGAGCTGCGCTTCGGTGAGGGGCACAGGTTTCTCCAGACACAAAAAAAAGCCCGCAGATGCGGGCTGGTTGGATAGACAGCATGTATGAAACATACAGTGTAACGAGTCCTGAAACGCCATGTAGCGTGTCGCTACAACTTGACGCTCAACCATGGAGAGGAAATTTCAGGTGAATGGAATTACTGCGGACCAAATGCTTGAAAAGAGTGAAGCGGGAAAACGCGGTGCTGAATTAAAGCTACTTCTTGACGGCGTCCTCTTGGAGTGTATGGATGCGACTCGATTTGGACTCAAGTTAGCCACCGCCAGGCTCAGTGATAACAACTTGCCGATGCGGGAAGAGCTGATTTCCATTCTCCGCGGAAAGAAATACACCGTGCTGGCAGAAGCTAAAAAATTCTTTACTTGTATTTGGAGAAACCTGAGGAGTAACAGACCAATAAATAACCCCGCCTCGGCGGGGTTTTTATTGCTATCTTCGTCAGCCTGATTTTCTGGCCGATCGGCGCATGATCAAAAAATTGATCGCAGTGAAGAAGATCCCGAAGCTGAGATAACGCCAGTCCATCCACGGGTTAGCTGCCTCAGCACGCTGCTCTTCCAGGCGTTTCCCTTTCACGTACACATCGCCGTTCAGGTAGATGCCGCCGAAATTATCGATAGCCACTAACTCTTTCGTGTTGTCGTTGGACACGACGCGGAAGCCACCATCGCCCAAGCGGGCGCTCAGCCAGCCCTTTTTGTCAGCAAAGTCAGGCCAGCGCAGTCCACCATAGATCTCGCCGGAAGCGCCGTCGTTCACTACCAGACCGGTACCGACACCTTGGCTGTTAAACCGCATGGCCCCCTCAGTAAACACCGGCTTGCGGAAATCCAGACCCATCTTCGCCTTGTCGAAGTCGGCGACAATCATTCGGCCATACTCAGGCTGGAGCGAATTCTTCATGTAGAAGCCCGCTTCGAAGGCTCCCCTAGGCGCCTTTCCCGGTTGAACTCGGTCGGTGTCCTCGGTACGCACCTCGACGGCCATAGAGTTAGGGTTGCCGAAGCCGACTACCTGCAGGCCGGTCTTGCTCATGTTCGGGAACACACCGGGCTTGCTACTGTTGAGAACGTCAATCTCGATGCCGATCAGTTGGTTGTCGACTCCTTTACAACTAGTGAGGTCAGGCGATCCGTATTTCTCTCCTGGAGCACCTACCTCAAGACCTTTGCACATTGATCTTGCGCTGAAGAACCCCCCCCCAAGACTTAGCTCCGTCTCCAATAGAGGTTGAATCCCCCCAAATGGAAACTGCATTGACGTTCTTTACCTTGTTCATGGTCTGCACGAACAGGTTCTGATAGTGGTTGTGGGTATTCTCGTAATCGATGGCTGTTTCAGATTCTTTCGAATGAATATCAACCGAATCGCCCTTATAATTAAAGAACTTTGACTTCTCATCCACCACATCGGCAAAGTAAATATTACCCCTTAGAGCCGTATCCAAGCCATAGAACCAGATATTAAGCCCATCCTTAAGTGGATGATCTCCTTTAATGTTTAAATCATTTTCGCCCCCCAAGGGATTATCAGCAGCCGCAAAATTTGAAAAAACCATGGCAACGATAGCAAACAGAAAAAATTTGGACATTCGCCCTCCATCTCATTAATTTGTTATTAGAGTGTAGTATGCCATGGTTAGCTTGTTGATTCCTGCCTTGAGAATCATTTTTTCTCTAGAGTAACGACTCTTTCCGAAAGCTGCTGCACCGCGCGAACCAGGGGCCCAAGCAACTCATCATGGCGAAGCCCCTCCTCGCCATTTTCGGCTAGGACATAGGCTCCGAAATCGACACCGGCTTTTTGCATCGCGGCGAGAACCTCGTCGGCTACAAAGCCCTCGTGCAGTCTTACACCTGGGCGAGGGGTAATCACAGTCCTGGTGCGAGGCACCCTGATTTTTACCATTCGAGCAACGCGAGTTGGCGGAAGCAGGTTTCCTTTTTTGTCAAAAATGTTGTCTACAACGTCATACACTGGCCGCTCTACAGGGGACTCCTCGAATTTCGTCACCAGCACTTTGCTGGCCGTCTACCTCCTCAATAGTTTTGCGCTCGACCTTCTCGATTACCGTTTCAGTCGCTTGCTGCTCAATTTCATCAAAGCCATCCTCGACTTCCTCTACGTCTTGGCCGCCAACTATGAAACGGTATGAAACTGGACGCAGAGAATTGATGAACTCAAGCCCGAGCTTCGTGTCATTGATATCTGTCTTCGTCGATCGTCCAGAGGTATTGATCGTTCCGGTTGCTGCCCACAATACGGACCAGCGTGCACCTGACTGCCCCAAGCTATACAGGTTGTCGGCTGCCGGGCCTACCACCCCTGCGACAGTGAGCTTCATAACAGGATTATTCAGCCCGATACCTACATTACCTCCGCGAGGATTTAGGGAAATCCTGAAGAAGACCTCCCAAATCTGTTGAAATACGCCGATCCCGTTGCCTGAGTTTCCCGATGAAGCAGATGACCTTCGCCGACGCCGAGTACGCCGGTAAACGCAAGCAGACCCGCAAGGAGTTGTTCCTGATCGAGATGGATCAGGTAGTGCCGTGGCAGGGTTTGATCGCCCTGATCGAGCCGCATTATCCGAAGGGCGAAGGCGGTCGTCCTGCCTACCCGTTGATGGCGATGCTGCGCGTACACCTGATGCAGAACTGGTTCGGCTACAGCGATCCTGCGATGGAGGAAGCGCTGTACGAAACCACCATCCTGCGCCAATTCTCGGGGCTGAGCCTGGAGCGCATTCCCGACGAAACCACCATTCTCAACTTCCGTCGCCTGCTGGAAAAGCATGAACTGGCGGCCGGAATTCTGGCGGTGATCAACGGCTATCTGGGGGATCGCGGCCTGTCACTGCGCCAGGGCACCATCGTCGATGCCACCCTGATCCACGCGCCGAGTTCGACCAAAAACAAGGGCGGGAAGCGCGACCCGGAAATGCACCAGACCAAGAAGGGCAACCAGTATTACTTCGGCGCGAAAGCCCATATTGGTGCCGACGAAGAATCGGGCCTGGTACATAGCGTGGTGGTTACGGCGGCTAATGTTGCGGACGTCACTCAGGTCGACCAACTGCTGCACGACGAGGAAAACGTTGTGTGCGCTGACGCGGGGTATACCGGAGTCGAAAAGCGCCCTGAACATGAAGGTCGTGCAGTTATCTGGCAGATCGCGGCTCGGCGGAGCACTTACAAGAAACACGGCAAGCGCAGTGCCTTGTACAAAGCGCTGCGTAAGATCGAGAAGGCCAAGGCCCAGACCCGTGCCAAGGTCGAATACCCGTTCCGCGTGATCAAACGGCAGTTTGGCTACACGAAGGTGCGTTTCCGGGGATTGGCCAAGAATGCTGCGCAGATGGTGACGCTATTTGCCCTGTCGAATCTGTGGATGGCCCGCCGACATTTGCTGGCCAGCACAGGAGAGGTGCGTCTGTAATGCGGAAAATGGCTGCTGTGATGCGCTGGCGGTAACGAGAAAGATAGAAAAGCACAGCTGATCCGAGTGCTTTTGGATCAGCCGAGCGCTTTTGAAATTGGCAGCCGCTGAAATCAGCCAGGGATGCATGGCTATTTCAGACCATCCCAAAGGATTGCCAACCGCTCATGAGAGTCGGCCACTGTGGAAGGTTTTTTGGCTGATCTACCTTCCAGGGCTTTTCCTCATGCTTTTCCTCATGCTTTTCCTGTCGCATCTCATCAAGGAGGCTTTCTGGATGGCATGGATCGCCTACCAGGTTTATGTAGCAGAGGCATCCCTTGTTCAGATGGGGTTTGCCTTGCACCCTGATCTTCGCTTGTTGTCCTTGATGCTCAGAGCAGTTCCATTCGCTGTTTTCTTCCCGTGGATAATCAAGTTCATCTGGCAGTGCTCTCGAAATACCAGCAGGGGAATATTTGGATATTCGGCGAAGGTTGCTGTGATGCTTGGACTACTCCTTGTCACTGGGAGCTTTGTCTACGAGGCCAGTAGCATCATTCGGATCATCTTTCCGTAGCGTTCTGTGCGCATATCGAGAGTACTGTCCTTATGCTCGACTGGGCGTAAAAAAGGCTTCAGCAGTGCCACGAATTCTGCGCGAAGCAGGCATGTATTGAGTCGTCTACTTAGTGATGAACTCATAATCCAGAATATAAGAGCCGATTTGGTTCGTATAAGCAGTCACCCACAAAGCGTTCGCACCTAGTTTCATTTGATCATGTAATTCTGACTTGCTTGTACAGAGCTGAATCCAGCTCTGTGTATTTGTATCTCTGAGCCACAAGCCGGCCTCACAGCTACCGGACCTTCCATGAGAAGGCCCTGGGTATCGTATTTCGTACGCGGACTCATACTGAATAATCTTACCCGGCAGCAGGTAAACAAGGACAGCGTAGATATTCAAAGAACAGACAAAACCCAGGCAGAATCCACTGGCAAATGACTCCAGAATTTTCCCGGAAGGCTGTCCAGAGCTCCAAATATAGGTCACGTAGATTGCGCGAGCGGCAAAGATAACGCCAACGACTACGCCAACTGCAAAATAAGTTGTCCACTCAGGGACAAACTCCATTAAAACAGTTCGCCTTTCGAGACGAACACCCCAGACCATATACGCGAACCACAGACACATAATTAAAATTACAATTGCCAGATGAATATAGCTTTTTGCTCTACCTCCAAATGAAACAAATTTCATTATTTTTTGAATCCCTATAGTTTCAATCAGCGTTGCCAGACTCAAGTTTCCCTGTAGTCAACAACCCTATGCCCCGCAATTCAGCTTTTTTCAGCTCGTACTAAAACCTGCCGATTAGCCGACTAGGTCTGCCCGCGACCGTAATTCCGAAACTAATCCATTCCATCTTGAACACGCCACCTCCGTACCTGCGGAGCGGTGGCGCTCAACCTGGAGAAACCATGACGCCAGCCCACCAGATACTGGTCGGCGACTGCCTGGAACTGCTCCGGGCAATACCCGACGAATCGGCGCACTGCTACATCACCAGCCCGCCCTACTTCGGCCTACGCGAGTACGGCATGGCCGGCGGATACCCGGAGCTACTCATCCGCGCACTGAACATCGAGAGCACGGCGAAGGCCGCCGGCAATTTCAACAGCGTGAACCTGAGAGACCTGGGCCGCCGCCCGAACCGGGGCGAGTACATCGAACTGGTCGATGAGGCGGAAGCCAACGACCCCGGCGCCTTCTTCCTGCGCCAGTATTCCCCAAAGACCGCGCACAAGGTGCGGCTCCTGCTGCGCGTCGATGGAATGGAAACAAGCCCGGACAAGCTGCTGCAGCAGATAGCAGCCAGGAACGAGCACTTCAGCAGCCCGTATCTGATCATCAGCGCCAAAGGTAGGCGCGTAGGGCCGTCGATGCTTCGTGACCGCTGGGAGGCTGCCCGGGAAGCGGCTCAGCAGGCCGCTATTGAGGCCGGCGATCCTGAGTTCGGCACCATCATCCGCAACTTCCAGTTCAAGGACATCCGTCCGAAGGCGGCCACCGAGATCAACGACTTGAAGGAGGCAAGCCGGCTGCTCGGACACACCGAGGAGGAGATCACCAAGAAGATCTACATCCGCCGCGGAGCAGTGGCAAAGCCTGCAAAATAGGTGCTATTTCGGAACTCGTTCCGATTCTTTTCGGAACTCCGTCCATTTTCAGCCCATCATCGAGCCTTAATGTTGGCCGCCGAAAATGAAAAAGGCCCTGAAAAATCAGGGCCTTGGAGATGGCGGAAGCGCAGAGATTCGAACTCTGGGGGCTGTTACACCCGGCGGTTTTCAAGACCGCTGCCTTAAACCACTCGGCCACACTTCCTTTCGGGGGCGCATAGTACCGGATCGCAACACACTGTCAAACTCTGATCCTACGTCTGACAGGCGGCTTTGATATCATCACTGCAACTATGGTCACGGAATCCCATTCCGCTTACAGGAGTGTCTAGCCATGCAAGAACGGCAATATCTCAACCCCGCCGCGGCGGAACAACGGGAAGTCAGCGGAGTCCTGCGCAACACCTACGGCCTGCTGGCCATGACCCTGGCCTTCAGCGGCCTGGTCGCCTACGTCTCGCAACAACTGCACCTGCCCCACCCGGGCCTGCTGCTGACCCTGGTCGGCTTCTACGGCCTGTTCTTCGCCACCCTCAAGCTGCGCGACAGCGGCTGGGGCCTGGTCACCACCTTCGCCCTCACCGGCTTCATGGGCTACACCCTCGGCCCGATCCTGAACCTGTACCTGGGCATGGCCAACGGCGCCAGCATCATTTCCTCGGCGTTCTTCATGACCGCCCTGGTGTTCTTCGGCCTGTCCGCCTACGTGCTGACCACCCGCAAGGACATGAGCTTCCTGTCCGGCTTCATCACCGCCGGCTTCTTCGTCCTGCTGGGCGCCATGCTGGTCTCGCTGTTCTTCCAGATCAGCGGCCTGCAACTGGCGATCAGCGCCGGCTTCGTGCTGTTCTCCTCGGCGGCCATCCTGTTCCAGACCAGCGCCATCATCCACGGTGGCGAGCGCAACTACATCATGGCCACCATCAGCCTGTACGTGTCGATCTACAACATGTTCCTCAGCCTGCTGCAGATCTTCGGCATCATGGGCAGCGACGACTGACGCTTCCCGGCAACACCGGAAAAGCCCGCCTTGGCGGGCTTTTTCCTTTTCCGGCGCAGCAAAATCCCCGCGCTGGCCTTATCATCGCGCTGTAATCCGCCGACCGGCCCATGCCATGAAATTCGCCATCGCCCTCTTTGCCCCGCCCCACTCGCCCGCCGCCCGACGCGCCCTGCGCTTCGCCGAGGCGGTGCTCGCCGGCGGCCACGAGATCGTCCGCCTGTTTTTCTATCAGGACGGCGTGCACAGCGCTTCGAGCAACCCGGTGAGCGGCCAGGACGAACTGGATGTGGCAGCGGCCTGGACGCGCTTCGTCGGCGAGCACCGCCTCGATGCCGTGGTGTGCATCGCCGCCGCCCTGCGCCGCGGCGTGCTCAACGCCGAGGAAGCCGCCCGCTACCAGCGCCCGGCGGCCAACCTGCAGGCGCCCTGGGAGCTGTCCGGCCTCGGCCAGTTGCATGAAGCGACGCAGATGGCGGACCGCCTGGTCTGCTTCGGAGGCGACTGATGGCCAAGTCCCTGCTGATCGTCAGCCGCCAGGCCCCGTGGAGCGGCCCCGGCGCCCGCGAGGCGCTGGACATCGCCCTGGCCGGCGGCGCCTTCGACCTGCCCATCGCCTTCCTTTTCCTCGATGACGGGGTGTTCCAGTTGGCTCCGGGCCAGCAACCCACCAACCTCGAACAGAAGGATTTGCAGGCCAACCTGCAGGCACTGCCGCTGTTCGGCGTCGAAAGGCTCTACGCCGCCGAGCGCAGCCTCGCCGAGCGCGGCCTGGCCGGCGCCAGTCTGAGCCTGCCGGTGGAGGTGCTGGACGACCTCGCATTGCGCCAGCTGACCCAGCAATACGACCAGGTGATCACCCTCTGATGAGCACGCTGCATCTGCTTTCCCATTCCCCGTTCGGCGACGGCCGCTTCGACAGTTGCCTGCAGCTGCTGTCCCACGACGACGGCCTGCTGCTCAGCGGCGATGCCGTCTACGCCCTCGCCGCCGGCAGCGCCCCGCGCCAACGCCTGGAGCACCTGCCCAACGCCTGCTTCGCCCTCGCCGAGGACCTGCAGGCGCGCGGCCTGCAGGAGCACCTGCCGGCCAACCTGAAGGCCGTGGACTACCCCGCCTTCGTCGAACTCTGCACCCGCTACGACAAGGTCAACGCCTGGCTATGACTACCCTCATGGTGGAAGGGCGCGCCATCGCCCTGGACAAGGACGGCTACCTGCAATACCTGGACGACTGGTCGGTAGCCGCCGCCGAAGCCCTGGCCCGCCAGGAAGGCCTGCACCTCACGCCGGAGCACTGGGAAATCCTCCACCTGCTGCGCGAGTTCTATGCACAGTTCCGGCTGTCGCCGGCCAACCGCCCGCTGATCAAGTACGTGGCCCAGCGCCTGGGCGCGGAAAAGGGCAGCAGCCTGCACCTCAACCTCCTGTTCAAGGGCACCCCGGCCAAGCTTGCCGCCAAGCTCGCCGGCCTGCCGAAGCCGACCAATTGCCTATGACCGCCGCCCCTCTCGTCCTGCAGACACCCGCCGAACACCCTTTCGCGCAGTTCGTGCGCATCCTCGGCAAGGGCAAGCGCGGCGCGCGCAGCCTGACCCGCGAGGAAGCCCGCGAGGCCCTGGGCATGATCCTCGACGGCCAGGTCGAAGAGGCGCAGCTGGGTGCCTTCCTGATGCTGCTGCGGCACAAGGAGGAAAGCGCCGATGAGCTGGCCGGCTTCACCGAGGCCGTGCGCGCGCGCCTGGACGCGCCGCGGATCGCCGTCGACCTCGACTGGCCCAGCTATGCCGGCAAGAAGCGCCACCTGCCCTGGTACCTGCTCGCCGCCAAGTGCCTGGCCGGCAGCGGCACGCGCATCCTCCTGCACGGCGGCGGCGCGCACACGGCCGGGCGCCTGTACACCGAGCAGTTGCTGCAGACGCTGGACATCCCGCTGTGCCGCGACTGGAACGCCGTGGGCGAAGCGCTCGACCGGGGCGGCCTGGCCTTCGCCCCGCTGGTGGACTGGATGCCAGCGCTGCAGCGGATGATCGACCTGCGCAACACCCTTGGCCTGCGCTCGCCCATTCATTCCCTGGTGCGCCTGCTCAACCCGCTGGGCGCGCACTGCATCCTGCAGAGCATCTTCCACCCCGGCTACCAGGAAACCCACCGCGAAGGCAGCCGCCTGCTCGGCGACCGCGCCATCGTGATCAAGGGCGAAGGCGGCGAGATCGAGATCAACCCGGACAGCCCGGCGCACCTCTATGGCACCGAGTCGGGCGCCAGTTGGGACGAGGAATGGCCGGCCCTCTCGGCGCTGCGCCACGTCAAGCCGGAGCGCCTGGAGCCGCAGGTGCTGGTCGAGTTCTGGCGCGGCGAACGGGAGGACGCCTACGGCGAACTGGCAGTGATCGCCACCATCGCCCTGGGCCTGCGCGGGCTGGGCCGCGACCGCGAGGCGGCCTTCGCCGAGGCCCGGCAGCGCTGGGCCGCTCGGGACAGATCGATCGGGTAGATAGCTTCTACCCTGTTTTTGCGGCGATCCATCGATAGCAAGGGCGTAGACTGGCCCCCATACCCTTTCCTGAGGAGCCAGTCATGGGACAGCTCATCGATGGCCGCTGGCAAGACCAGTGGTACGACACCAGCAAGGATGGCCGCTTCCAGCGCGAGAACGCACAACGCCGCAACTGGGTCACCGCCGACGGCCAGCCTGGCCCCAGCGGCGAAGGCGGCTTCCGCGCCGAGGCCGGGCGCTACCACCTGTACGTCTCCCTCGCCTGCCCCTGGGCACACCGCACGCTGATCTACCGCCAGCTCAAGGGCCTGGCCGGGCTGATCGACGTTTCGGTGGTCAGTTGGCTGATGCGGGAGAACGGCTGGACCTTCGACCGCAGCCTGGGCTCCACCGGCGATGCCCTGGATGGGTTGCAGTTCCTGCACCAGCGCTACACCCGCGACGATCCGCACTACACCGGCCGCGTCACCGTGCCGGTGCTGTGGGACAAGCAGCGCAAGCGCATCGTCAGCAACGAGTCGGCGGAGATCATCCGCATGTTCAACTCGGCCTTCGACGGCCTGACCGGCAACGATCTGGACCTCTATCCCACAGCCTTGCAGGGCGAGATCGACGCGCTGAACGAACGCATCTACCCGGCGGTGAACAACGGCGTGTACCGCGCCGGCTTCGCTACCAGCCAGGAAGCCTACGAAGAGGCCTTCGTCACCCTGTTCGAGGAACTGGACTGCCTGGAGAAGCGCCTGGGCGAACGGCGCTACCTGACCGGCGAATACCTGAGCGAGGCCGATATCCGCCTGTTCACCACGCTGATCCGCTTCGATGCCGTGTACCACGGGCATTTCAAGTGCAACCTGCGGCGCCTGGCCGACTACCCGAACCTGTCCGGCTGGCTGCGCGAGCTGTACCAGTTGCCGGGGGTGGCCGGCACAGTGAACTTCCAGCACATCAAGAACCACTATTACGGCAGCCACCGCACCATCAACCCGACCGGCATAGTGCCGCTGGGGCCGCAGCAGGATTTCAGCGGGCCGCACGGGCGCGAGCATCTGCCGGGCAAGGGGATTGCGCGCAAGGGCTGAGACCCGGGCTATTCGTAGGAGCGAGGGGGACGCCTAGTCCTTGCTCGCGAAGGGGTTTGCCGGGGGAGTAGGTGCTGGGTTTAGAGCACCCTCTCCCCAACCCTCTCCCTGAAGGGAGAGGGAGCTGTCCTGAGTGGACAGTGAGTTCGGAGTCATCCTCAAAGCCCTCTCTATCCCTGCCCTTCCCGCGAGCACGGAAACGTAGGGCGTATAACCGTTCGCGGTTATACGCCGTTGGCCCGAGCATCGAAGCCAAGGACAGCAGCGCATTCGCCCCCGTAGCGGGCCCTGCCCGCGATTCGCAGGTGAATAGAGCGAGGCTCAGAGCGGCTTGTCGATGCCGTCGTAGATCTTCTGCAGGGCGTCCAGGCGTTCCTGGTAGCGCTGCTTCAGGCAGGCCTTGTCGCGGCCGCAGGCGCGGCGCTGGTCCAGCCAGGCGAGTTGGGCATCGCCCATGTTGCCGCGCATGCCCATGGCGAACAGGCCGCTGAGCAGGCGGTAGGTGGTGGCCATCTGCACGTCCAGTTCGGACAGCTGGCGATCGGCGCAGATGGCCTTTTCGTCGGCGTGACGAGCCTTCTTGCAGTCGAAGCTGGCAGCACTAGCCGGCAAGGCGGCGGCAGCCAGGATGCAGGCCATCGCCGCATGCCAGACCTTCATTGCTGACCTTCGAACCAGGCGAGCTTGTCGCGCAGGGTGACCACCTCGCCGACGATCACCAGCGTCGGCGCGTGCACTTCATGCTCGGCGACCAGTTTCGGCAGGTTGGCCAGGGTGCCCGTGAACACGCGCTGGTGTTCGGTGGTACCCTGCTGGATCAGCGCTGCGGGTGTATCGGCGGAGCGGCCGTGGCGCACCAGTTCCCCACAGATCACCGGCAGGCCCACCAGGCCCATGTAGAACACCAGGGTCTGGCCCGGCGCTACCAGGTCATTCCACGGCAGGTCGGTGCTGCCATCCTTCAGGTGGCCGGTGACGAAGCGCACCGACTGCGCGTAGTCGCGGTGGGTCAGCGGAATGCCGGCATAGGCCGCGCAGCCGCTGGCCGCGGTGATGCCCGGCACCACCTGGAAGGGAATGCCGTTGGCCGCCAGTTCGTCGATTTCCTCGCCGCCACGGCCGAAGATGAACGGATCGCCGCCCTTCAGGCGCAGCACGCGCTTGCCCTGTTTGGCCAGCTCGACCAGCTTGCGGTTGATCTCGTCCTGGGGCACGGCGTGGTCGGCGCGGCGCTTGCCGACGTACAGGCGGTCGGCGTCGCGGCGGCACAGTTCGAGGATGGCCGGGGCTACCAGACGGTCGTAGAGCACCACGTCGGCCTGCTGCATCAGGCGCAGGGCGCGGAAGGTCAGCAGGTCCGGGTCGCCCGGGCCGGCGCCGACCAGGTAGACCTCGCCGCGGGCCTCGGCCTGGCCGTTTTCCAGCTTGTCGGCCAACAGGCGCTCGGCTTCCGCCGGCTGGCCGGCGAGCATGCGTTCGGCCACCGGGCCCTGGAAGACTTCCTCCCAGAACTGGCGGCGCTGCTGCAGGTCCGGCAGGCGCTGCTTGACCGCTTCGCGGAAGCGGCTGGCCAGCCCGGCCAACTGGCCGTAGGCGGCGGGAATCCAGGTTTCCAGCCTGGCCCGCAGCAGGCGCGCCAGCACCGGCGCGTCGCCGCCGCTGGAGACCGCCAGCAGCAGCGGCGAGCGGTCGACGATGGCGGGGAAGATCACGCTGCACAGCGCCGGCGCGTCCACCACGTTGACCGGCACGCCGCGGGCGTGGGCATCGCGGGACACCTGGGCGTTCAGCGGCTCGTCGTCGGTAGCGGCGATGACCAGCACGCAGTCGCCGAGGTCGGCCTCGGCGTAGCGGCGTTCCAGCAGTTCGCCACCGCCCTGCTCCACCAGCTCGCGCAACTCGCTGTGGACCTGCGGCGCGACCACGCGCAGCACGGCGCCGGCACTGTCGAGCAGGCGCGCCTTGCGCAGGGCGACTTCACCGCCGCCGACCAGGAGTGCGCGACGCCCGCGCAGGACGTGGAACAGCGGCAGCGCATCCATCTCAGCCGATCACCTCGATGCCGCCCATGTAGGGCTTGAGCACCTCGGGCACGCGGATGCTGCCGTCGGCCTGCTGGTAGTTCTCCAGCACGGCGACCAGGGTGCGGCCCACCGCCAGGCCGGAGCCGTTGAGGGTGTGCAGCAGCTCGGGCTTGCCGGTCTCCGGGTTGCGGAAACGCGCCTGCATGCGGCGGGCCTGGAAGTCGCCGCAGTTGGAGCAGGAGGAAATCTCGCGGTACTTGTCCTGGCTCGGCACCCAGACTTCCAGGTCGTAGGTCTTGGCCGCGCTGAAGCCCATGTCGCCGGTGCACAGGGCCAGCACGCGGTACGGCAGCTCCAGGGCCTGCAGCACCTTCTCGGCATTGCCGACCAGGCTTTCCAGGGCTTCCCAGGACTTCGTCGGCTCGACGATCTGCACCATCTCGACCTTGTCGAACTGGTGCTGGCGGATCATTCCGCGGGTGTCGCGGCCCGAGGCGCCGGCTTCGCTGCGGAAGCACGGGGTGTGGGCGACGAACTTCAGCGGCAGCTCCTTGGCGTCGAGGATCTGCCCGGCGACGATGTTGGTCAGCGAGACTTCGGCGGTGGGGATCAGGTACAGGTCGGCTTCGCCGTCGCGGCCGATCTTGAACAGGTCTTCCTCGAACTTCGGCAGCTGGCCGGTGCCCTGCAGCGCCGGCGCCTGCACCAGGTACGGGGTGTAGGCTTCCTCGTAGCCGTGCTCGCGGGTGTGCAGGTCGATCATGAACTGCGCCAGGGCGCGGTGCAGTCGGGCGATCGGGCCGCGCATCAGAGCGAAGCGGGCGCCGGACAGCCGCGCGGCGGTCTCGAAGTCCAGCCAGCCGTGCTGCTCGCCGAGGGCGACGTGGTCCTGGATGGGGAAGTCGAAGCTGCGCGGGGTGCCCCAGCGGCGCACTTCCAGGTTGTCTTCTTCGTCCGCGCCGACCGGCACCGACTCATGGGGCAGGTTGGGGATGGTCAGCAGCAGGGCGTCCAGCTCGGCCTGAATGCCATCCAGCTCGCGCTTGCCGGCCTCCAGCTCGTCGGCCATGCGGTTGACCTCGGCCTTGAGCGGCTCGACGTCCTCGCCACGCTTCATGGCCTGGCCGATCGCCTTGGAGCGCGCGTTGCGCTCGGCCTGCAGGGTTTCGGTGCGGGTCTGCACGGCCTTGCGCTGGTTCTCCAGCGCTTCGATGCGCGCCACGTCCAGGGTGAAGCCACGGGCGGCGAGGCGGTCGGCCACTTCCTGCGGCTGGGTGCGTACCAGTTTGGAATCGAGCATGGTCTGTTCTCGTGTCTAGTGTCGGCGGCGTGCGGGCGCCGCTCAGGATTTTCTGCGTTTTCTCGGGCTGGCCCGGTCCAGGGCCGCCAGGTGCTTGAGCTTCTCGCCGATCTTCAGTTCCAGGCCGCGGGGCACGGGCTGGTAATACTGGCGCGGTTCGAGCTGTTCGGGGAAGTAGTCTTCCCCGGCGGCGTAGGCGTCGGGCTCGTCATGGGCATAACGATACTCCTCGCCGTAACCGAGGTTCTTCATCAGTTTGGTCGGTGCGTTGCGCAGGTGCAGCGGCACTTCCAGCGAGCCGTTCTCGGCCACGTCGCGGCGCGCCGTGTTGTAGGCGTTGTAGACGGCGTTGCTTTTCGGCGCGCAGGCCAGGTAGACGATGGCCTGGGCGATGGCCAGCTCGCCTTCGGGGCTGCCCAGGCGCTCCTGCACGTCCCAGGCGTGCAGGCACAGGGTCAGCGCGCGGGGGTCGGCGTTGCCGATGTCCTCGCTGGCCATGCGCACCACGCGGCGGGCGATGTACAGCGGGTCGCAGCCGCCGTCGAGCATGCGCGCGTACCAGTAGAGCGCGCCATCGGGGCTGGAGCCGCGCACCGACTTGTGCAGCGCGCTGATCTGGTCGTAGAAGGCCTCGCCGCCCTTGTCGAAGCGCCGGCGGCTGTCGCCCAGCAGGTTCTGCAGCAGTTCGGCGCTGATCTCGCCGCCGTCCTCGGCCAGGTCGGAGGCGTTCTCCAGCAGGTTGAGCAGGCGCCGGCCGTCACCGTCGGCGGCGGCCATGAGAATGGCGAAGCTCTCCTCCGGCAGGCTCAGGTGGCGCTTGCCCAGGCCCTTGTCCTCGCTCAGGGCGCGCTGCACCAGCTTGCGCAGGGCGGCTTCGTCCAGGCTTTTCAGCACGTAGACGCGGGCCCGCGAGAGCAGCGCGTTGTTCAGCTCGAAGGAGGGGTTCTCGGTGGTGGCGCCGATGAAGATCAGGGTGCCGTCTTCGACGTAGGGCAGGAAGGCGTCCTGCTGGCTCTTGTTGAAGCGGTGCACCTCGTCGACGAAGAGGATGGTGCGGCGGCCGTACTGCGCGGCCTGCTGCTTGGCCATCTCCACCGACTGGCGGATTTCCTTCACCCCCGAGAGCACCGCGGAGATGGTCTCGAAGTGGGCGTCGGAAACCTGCGCCAGCAGCTTGGCCAGGGTGGTCTTGCCCACGCCCGGCGGGCCCCAGAAGATCATCGAGTGCAGCGCGCCCTGCTCCAGGGCCTCGCGCAGCGGCTTGCCGCGGGCGAGCAGGTGCTCCTGGCCGACGTATTCGTCCAGGCTGGTGGCGCGCAGGCGCGCGGCCAGGGGCTGGGCTACGGGTTCGGAACGGAACAGGTCCACGCTGCTACCTCATGGGCGCCGCACCAGGCGGCGGCCCTTCACTCCTGGATGACGTCGACGCCCTTGGGCGCCTCGAACACGAACTGCTTGGCGTCCACCGGCTGGTTCATCTTCACGTCGAAGAACAGGATGTTGGTGCGCTGGCCGACGCTGTCGATCAGTTGCATGTCGTTGACCACCCCGTTGCGGAAGGAAATCCGCAGGCTGTCGAACAGGGTGTCCTTGTCCTTCGGCTTGAGGATGAAGTCGACCACGTTGCCGCCGTCCTTGCTGGTGATGTCGAAGCTCTCGTGGATCTTCGAGATGTCGCCGGAGAGCAGCAGCGCCGGGGTCTGGGTCAGGCGCTGGTCGAGCTTCTGGATGGTCACCTGCTGCAGGTCCGGGTCGTACAGCCAGATCTTCTCGCCGTTGGAGATCAGCAGTTGCTCCTGGGGCGCGTCGGTGTGCCAGCGGAACAGGCCCGGGCGCTTGAGCGCCAGGTTGCCGGCGGTCTCCTGCAGGCGGGTGCCGCTGCCGTCCAGGGTCAGCTGGGAGAAGCGCGCGCTCAGGGTCTGGGCCTTGCTCAGCATGGCGCTCAGGCGCTGGGTGGCGGCGTCGTCGGCGTGGGCCTGGACGCCGGCGACGGCCAGCGCAGCAAGCACGAGCATGCGGATCAGTCGCATGGAAATCCTCGATCAGTCGCGGATGGGAGCCGGCGCGACCACTTCGCGCGAGCCGTTGGTATTCATCGGGGTGACCACACCGGCCATTTCCATCGCCTCGATCATGCGCGCGGCGCGGTTGTAGCCGATCTTCAGCTTGCGCTGCACCGCGGAGATGGAGGCGCGGCGGCTCTCGGTGACGAAGCGCACGGCCTCGTCGTACAGCGGGTCGTCCTCGCTGCCCTCGCCGCCTTCGCCACCACCGCCGCCGCCACCGTCGAAGCCGCCGCCACCGCCTTCATCGGCGCCGGCGAGGATGTCCTCGATGTAGTCGGGAGCGCCGCGCAGCTTCCAGGCCTCGACCACGCGGTGCACTTCCTCGTCGGAAACGAAGGCGCCATGCACGCGGATCGGCAGGCCGGTGCCCGGCGGCAGGTAGAGCATGTCGCCGTGGCCGAGCAGCTGTTCGGCGCCGCCCTGGTCGAGGATGGTCCGCGAGTCGATCTTGCTCGACACCTGGAAGGCGATACGCGTGGGGATGTTGGCCTTGATCAGGCCGGTGATCACGTCCACCGACGGGCGCTGGGTGGCGAGGATCAGGTGGATGCCCGCGGCCCGCGCCTTCTGCGCGATCCGGGCGATCAGTTCCTCGACCTTCTTGCCGACGATCATCATCATGTCGGCGAATTCGTCGACCACCACGACGATGGTCGGCAGCGTCTGCAGCAACGGCGCCTCGTCTTCCATGCTCTCGCGGCGGTACAGCGGGTCGGTCAGCGGCGTGCCGGCTTCCTCGGCGTCCTTCACCTTGCGGTTGAAGCCGGCCAGGTTGCGCACGCCCATGGCGGCCATCAGCTTGTAGCGCCGCTCCATCTCGGCGACGCTCCAGCGCAGGGCGTTGGCCGCCTCCTTCATGTCGGTGACCACCGGGCAGAGCAGGTGCGGGATGCCTTCGTAGATCGACAGTTCGAGCATCTTCGGGTCGATCATGATCAGCCGCGCGTCCTGGGGCGTGGACTTGAACAGGATCGACAGGAGCATGGCGTTCACCCCCACCGACTTACCCGAGCCGGTGGTACCGGCCACCAGCAGGTGCGGCATGCGCGCCAGGTCGGTGATGACCGGGTTGCCGCCGATGTCATGGCCCAGGGCCAGCGGCACGGTGGACTTGTGCTCGTCGTATTCCGGCGACATCAGCACTTCGGAGAAGCGCACCATCTGCCGGTCTTCGTTGGGGATCTCGATGCCCACGGTGGTCTTGCCGGGGATCACCTCGACCACCCGCACGCTGATCACCGCCAGCGAGCGCGCCAGGTCCTTGGCCAGGTTGGAGATGCGGCTGACCTTGACGCCGGCCGCCGGCTGGATCTCGAAGCGGGTGATCACCGGGCCCGGATGGACCGACTCGACCACCACCTCGACGCCGAACTCCTTGAGCTTGATCTCCAGCAGGCGCGACATGGCCTCCAGGGATTCGGGGGAGTAGCTGCGCTTCTTCTCGCCGGCCGGGTCGAGGATCGACAGCGGCGGCAGGGTGCCCTCGACAGCGGTGTCGACGAACAGCGGCGCCTGTTTTTCCTTGAGCACGCGCTTGCTGGGCTCGACCGGCTTGGGCGGCGGCGGCGCGTCGATCTTCGGCGCCGTGCGCTTCTCGCGCTCCTGCACGCTCTTGACCAGGGCTTCCTCGCGCTCGATCAGGCGCTCCTTGACCTTGGCCTGCTCGCGGCGGTCCGGCACCACGGGCGCGGCCACCTCGGCGACGCGCTCGTCCACCTCGCGCAGTTGCGCAACCAGTTGCTTGCGCTCGCTGCGCGCGCTCAACCAGCGGTTGAAGGCGTTCTGGATCAGTTCGAAGAGATCGAGGGTGATCTTCCCGGTGACGTCCATCACCTGGAACCAGGACAGGTCGGCGAACACCGTCAGGCCGAACAGGAACAGGGCGATGAACAGCAGGGTGCTGCCCTGCACGTTGAGGGCGTTCAGCGCCAGTTGGCCGAGGCTTTCGCCCACGGCGCCGCCGGCGGAGGCCGGCAGGTGGCCGCCGCCGATGTGGAAATGGATGTAGGCCAGCGCCGAGCCGGAGAGGATCAGGAACACCAGGCCGATCAGCCGCCAGGAGAACAGCCAGCCGCTGAACTCCCAGGCCATGTGGCGCTTGCGGAAGATCTGCCAGGTCTTGACCCCCAGCAGCAGCGGGAACAGGTAGGCGAAGTACCCCAGCGCGACGAAGAGGATGTCGGCGCTCAGGGCCCCCAGGCGACCAGCGGCATTCTGCACCTGCTCGACGTGGCTGGAATGGCTCCAGCCCGGATCGGACGAATCGTAGGTGAGCAGCGCCATCCACAGGTAAAGGCAGAGCGCGCCGAGCGCGATCAGGGCCCCTTCCTTCAGGCGAATGTGCAATTGCTGACGCCAGGCTGCGGCGTGGCTAGCGGTGGTCGAGTCCTTCAAAACGCGTCTATTCCTGCGCACTGGGCGCGTCCGAGAGTCATCTGGCGACAAAACGGGCCTATTGTACGGCTTTGGCCGCTCGATGCCACAGGGCCCGCCGCGGCGCCTTTTGCCGCCTTTTCCAGGTTCGGTGTAGCATAGCCCACCAAGGTTTCACGGCTGCTCAATTGGAGCATGCATTCTCTTACGTGACAAAGGCTTATGGAGTCTTTTTATGAGTGAAGTCAAGCATTCGCGCCTGATCGTCCTGGGCTCCGGCCCGGCGGGTTACACCGCTGCCGTGTACGCCGCGCGGGCCAACCTCAAGCCTGTTGTCATCACCGGCATCCAGCCCGGCGGCCAGCTCACCACCACCACCGAGGTCGACAACTGGCCGGGCGACGTCGAAGGCCTGACCGGTCCGGCCCTGATGGAGCGCATGGAGCAGCACGCCAAGCGTTTCGATACCGAGATCGTCTACGACCACATCCACACCGCCGAGTTGCAGGGCAAGCCGTTCATCCTCAAGGGCGACAGCGGCACCTACAGCTGCGACGCACTGATCATCGCCACCGGTGCCTCCGCGCAGTACCTGGGCATGAGCTCGGAAGAGGCCTTCATGGGCAAGGGCGTCTCCGCCTGCGCCACCTGCGACGGTTTCTTCTACCGCAACCAGGTGGTCTGCGTGGTCGGCGGCGGCAACACCGCGGTCGAGGAAGCGCTGTACCTGGCCAACATCGCCAAGGAAGTGCACCTGATCCACCGCCGCGACAAGCTGCGCTCGGAGAAGATCCTCCAGGACAAGCTGTTCGAGAAGGCCAAAAACGGCAACGTGCGCCTGCACTGGAACACCACCCTGGACGAGGTCCTGGGCGACGACATGGGCGTGATCGGCGTGCGCCTGAAGGACGTGAACAGCGGCGAGACCCGCCAGCTGGACCTGGCTGGCGTGTTCATCGCCATCGGCCACAAGCCCAACACCGACCTGTTCACCGGCCAGCTGGAAATGCGTGACGGCTACCTGGTGGTCAAGGGCGGCGGCGAAGGCAATGCCACCGCCACCAGCATCCCCGGCGTGTTCGCCGCCGGCGACGTGGCCGACCACGTCTACCGCCAGGCCATCACCTCGGCCGGCGCCGGCTGCATGGCCGCGCTGGACGCCGAGAAATACCTCGACGACAGCCACTGACAGGCCCGGGGAGGGCCCCGCCCTCCCCTACCCCGCCATGCTCAGCTGGCTTTCCCGCGGCAATTTCGACTTCCCGCCCCTCGAACAGGCCCTGCACGAGCCCAACGGCCTGCTCGCGGCCGGTGGCGACCTCGACCCGCGCCGCCTGGTGGCCGCCTACCGCCACGGCTGCTTCCCCTGGTACCAGGACGACCAGCCGATCCTCTGGTGGTCGCCGGACCCGCGCACCGTGCTCTTCCCCGAAGAACTGCACGTTTCCCGCAGCCTGGCCAAGTGCCTGCGCCAGGGCCGCTACCGGGTAACCTTCGATACCGCCTTCGACCGGGTCATCGCCGCCTGCGCCGCGCCGCGCGACTACGCAGACGGCACCTGGATCACCCAGCCGATGCAGGACGCCTACCGCCAGCTGCACCGCATGGGCATCGCCCACTCGGTGGAAAGCTGGGACGGCGACGAACTGGTCGGCGGCCTCTACGGCCTGGCCATGGGCCGGCTGTTCTTCGGCGAGTCCATGTTCAGCCGCGCCGACAACGCCTCCAAGGTGGCATTCGTCACCCTGGTGCAACATCTGCGCGCCGCCGGGTTCGTATTGATCGACTGCCAGATGCCCACCCAGCACCTGCACAGCTTCGGCGCCCGCGCCATCAGCCGTGCCGATTTCGCCAGCCACCTGCGCCGTCATCTCGACGAAACGCCGCTCTGCGACTGGCGTTCGCAAGCGGACTCGCGCGGACTGGCATAAACTTGCCAGAGGGTTATCGCGGGGGTTGACCATGACCGAACTGGCCCGACTGAAGTTCTACGCGACGCAGCCGCATCCATGCAGCTATCTGCCCGAGGAGCAGGCCACCACCCTGTTCCTCGATCCCAGCCAGCCCATGGACGCGCAGCTGTACGCTTCGCTGTCGGAAGTCGGTTTCCGTCGCAGCGGCGAGCATCTCTATCGCCCGCACTGCCAGCACTGCACCGCCTGCATCCCGGCGCGCATCCCCGCCGCGGGCTTCCAGCCCAACCGCCAGCAGAAGCGCATCATCAAGCGCAACGCCGATCTCAAGGTGCTCAAGCGCCGCCCGGCCTTCACCGAGGAGTACTACGCGCTGTACATGCGCTACATCGAGCAGCGCCACGCCGACGGCGACATGTACCCGCCCAGCCGCGACCAGTTCAGCACCTTCCTGGTGCGCGACCTGCCGTTCAGCTGCTTCTACGAGTTCCGCCTGCAGGGCCGCCTGCTCGCCGTGGCGGTCACCGACGTGCTGCCCAACGGCCTGTCGGCGGTCTACACCTTCTACGACCCCGACGAGGAACGCCGCAGCCTGGGGCGCTACGCCATCCTCTGGCAGATCGCCGAGACCGAACGCCTGGGCCTGCACGCGGTGTACCTGGGCTACTGGATCAAGAACTGCCGGAAGATGAACTACAAGACCCAGTACCGGCCGATCGAACTCTTCGTCAACCAGCGCTGGGTAGCCCTCAGCTGAAGCCGGCACGCCACTTCTGGCGTATGACGCGGATTTCAGGCACAATACTCGCCTTTTTTCAGGCCACCCAGGCCATTCATAGACACCGAGGGCTCTACTGCATGTCGAAAGAAGACAGCTTCGAAATGGAAGGCACTGTCGTCGACACCCTGCCCAACACCATGTTCCGCGTGGAGTTGGAGAACGGGCACGTCGTTACCGCGCACATCTCCGGTAAGATGCGCAAGAATTACATCCGCATCCTCACCGGCGACAAGGTTCGCGTCGAACTGACGCCCTACGACCTGAGCAAGGGTCGCATCACCTACCGCGCCCGTTGAGCGCAAGGTGAATCCGGGCCTCGGCCCGGACGAATAGCAAAACGCCCGGCATTGCCGGGCGTTTGCATTTGGGCCGCGAGGCCGACCGTCAGGCCGGCTCCGCGGTGACCACCTCGTACTCGAAGACCAGTTCGCCGTCCTTCAGGTCGATGTGCGCCACGCCGCCGTGCTCGGCCAGTTCGCCGAACAGGATCTGCTCGGCCAGGGGCCGCTTGATCTTGTCCTGAATCAGCCGCGCCATCGGGCGCGCGCCCATCTGCGGGTCGTAGCCCTTCTCCGCCAGCCAGTTGCGCGCCACGTCGCTGACCTCCAGTTGGACGCGCTTGTCCTCCAGCTGCGCCTGCAGCTCGGTGAGGAACTTGTCGACCACGCTCTTGATCGTCTCGTGGCTGAGCCGGCCGAACTGGATGATGGTGTCCAGGCGGTTGCGGAACTCCGGCGTGAAGCTCTTCTTGATCACTTCCATGGCATCGCTGGCGTGGTCCTGCTGGCTGAAGCCGATGGAGGCCCGCGCCGCGGTTTCCGCGCCGGCGTTGGTGGTCATGATGACGATGACGTTGCGGAAGTCCGCCTTGCGCCCGTTGTTGTCGGTCAGGGTGCCGTGGTCCATCACCTGCAGCAGCAGGTTGAAGACTTCCGGGTGGGCCTTCTCGATCTCGTCCAGCAGCAGCACGCAGTGCGGCGTCTTGGTGATGGCCTCGGTGAGCAGGCCGCCCTGATCGAAGCCGACGTAGCCCGGAGGGGCGCCGATCAGCCGCGACACGGTATGCCGCTCCATGTACTCGGACATGTCGAAGCGCACCAGTTCCACGCCCATCGCCTTGGCCAACTGGCGGGCGACCTCGGTCTTGCCCACCCCGGTGGGGCCGGCGAAGAGGAACGAGCCGACCGGCTTGTCCGGCGACTTCAGGCCCGCGCGGGACAGCTTGATGGCGGTGGACAGCGACTCGATGGCCGCATCCTGGCCGAACACCGTCAGCTTGAGGTCGCGCTCGAGGTTGCGCAGCAGCTCCTTGTCCGAGCTGGTGACGTGCTTCGGCGGAATCCGCGCGATCTTCGCCACTATGTCCTCGACCTGGGCCACCTCGATGCGCTTCACGCGCTTCTCTTCCGGCTGCAGGCGCTGGTAGGCGCCGGCTTCGTCGATGACGTCGATGGCCTTGTCCGGCATGTGCCGGTCGTTGATGTAGCGCGCGGCCAGTTCGGCGGCGGCGCGCAGGGCCTCGTCGCTGTACTCGATGTGGTGGTGCTGCTCGAAGCGCGGCTTCAGCCCCTTGAGGATGCCCACGGTGTCTTCCACCGACGGCTCGGTGACGTCCACCTTCTGGAAGCGCCGCGCCAGGGCGCGATCCTTCTCGAAGATGCCGCGGAATTCCTGGAAGGTGGTCGAGCCGATGCAGCGGATCTCGCCCGAGGACAGCAACGGCTTGAGCAGGTTGGATGCGTCCATCACCCCGCCGGACGCCGCGCCGGCGCCGATGATGGTGTGGATTTCGTCGATGAACAGCACCGCGTGCGGGCGCTTGCGCAGCTCGTTGAGCAGCGCCTTGAAGCGCTTCTCGAAGTCGCCGCGGTACTTGGTGCCGGCCAGCAGCGCGCCCAGGTCCAGGGAGTAGACCACGCTGTCGGCCAGCAGGTCCGGCACCTGGCCGTCGACGATGCGCTTGGCCAGGCCTTCGGCGATGGCGGTCTTGCCGACGCCGGCCTCGCCCACCAGCAGCGGGTTGTTCTTGCGCCGCCGGGCGAGGATCTGCGCCACGCGCTCCACCTCGGCCTCGCGGCCGACCAGCGGGTCGATGCGGCCCTGGCGCGCCAGGTCGTTGAGGTTGCTGGCGTAGGCGTCCAGCGGGTGGCTGGAGGTGGAGGACTCGCCGCCCTCCTCGTCCTGCATCTCCTGGTCGCTTTCCGGGTGCTCGGCATGGCCCGGCACCTTGGAGATGCCGTGGGCGATGTAGTTCACCACATCTATACGGGCCACGCTCTGCTGCTTGAGCAGGAACACCGCCTGGCTCTCCTGCTCGCTGAAGATCGCCACCAGCACGTTGGCGCCGGTCACTTCGCGCTTGCCCGAGCTCTGCACGTGGAACACGGCGCGCTGCAGCACGCGCTGGAAGCCCAGGGTCGGCTGGGTCTCGCGGTCCTCGTCGTGCTGCGGGATCAGCGGCGTGGTGGAATCGATGAATTCCTGCAGATCACGACGCAGCTTGTCCAGGTTCGCCCCGCAGGCGCGCAGCACCGTGGCCGCCGCCTCGTTGTCCAGGAGCGCCAGCAGCAGGTGCTCGACGGTCATGAACTCATGCCGTTTTGCCCGCGCTTCCTTGAAGGCGAGATTGAGGGTGACTTCGAGCTCTCGATTCAACATGGCTTCACCTCGCTCCAAACATCCGCATCAGCTTTCTTTCTCAATCTCACACAACAGTGGATGCTGGCTCTCCCTCGCATATTGATTGACCTGCATGGCCTTGGTCTCGGCGATGTCACGGGTGAACGTGCCGCAGACCGCCTTACCTTGAGTATGTACCGTCAACATGACCTTGGTCGCCTGCTCCCGGTTCATGTTGAAGTACAGCTCCAGTACCTCTACCACGAAATCCATCGGCGTGTAGTCATCGTTGAACATGATGACCCTGTACATCGGCGGAGGTTTCAGGGCCGGCTTGGATTCCTCGACCGCAAGCCCGGCCCCCTCTTCCTCGAGGGGATCGGGACGGTCCTGATTGAATGTTAGTCGAATCTGGCTACTTGCATGCATGCTGGAATAAATGGGTTCGCAACGTGGGAATTAAAGGCCTGAGTGGAGTTTGACCGGAATCTCAGGCACGGACGAGAGCGCCTTGACTAACCCCGAAACGGTGTTACAAACAAAGGATACCCCACAGCGGGTATCAGGCGTTCTGCGGCCCTGGAACCTCTGGGGCTGGAGCGGAATCGTAGTGGATGATACTCCAGCGATGGAGTCCTTTGCAGAGGGATATCAGCATGCTCAGCGGTAAGGTCAAGTGGTTCAACAACGCCAAGGGCTATGGATTCATCCTGGCCGACGGCCGAGATGAGGACCTGTTCGCTCATTACTCGGCAATCCAGATGGATGGCTACAAGACGCTCAAGGCCGGCCAGCCGGTCAGCTTCGAGATCCTGCAAGGTCCGAAGGGTCTGCATGCGGTGAACATCCAGCCGATCGGCGCCGGCGCGCCGGCCAGCGCCGCCCAGGCCAGCCCCAGCAGCGAGGTGCAGAGCGTCACCGCAGAAGCCTGATTCCCCCTGCCCCGCCATTTCCGGCGAAGCGATGAAGAAAGGCCGGTGAGAACCGGCCTTTTTTCGTTGTCTCACGCCCGTTACATCCTGGCGATCATGGCCTCGCCGAACTCCGAGCAGGACACCAGCTTGGCGCCGTCCATCAGCCGCTCGAAGTCGTAGGTCACGGTCTTGGCCGCGATGGCGCCGTTCATCCCCTTGATGATCAGGTCGGCCGCCTCGGTCCAGCCCATGTGGCGCAGCATCATCTCGGCGGAGAGGATCAGCGAGCCGGGGTTGACCTTGTCCTGCCCGGCGTACTTGGGCGCGGTGCCGTGGGTCGCCTCGAACATGGCCACAGAATCCGACAGATTGGCCCCAGGGGCGATGCCGATGCCGCCCACTTCCGCCGCCAGGGCGTCGGAGAGGTAGTCGCCGTTCAGGTTCAGGGTGGCGATCACGTCGTACTCGGCCGGGCGCAGCAGGATCTGCTGCAGCATGGCGTCGGCGATCACGTCCTTGACCACGATGTTCTTGCCGGTCACCGGGTTCTTGAACTGCATCCAGGGGCCGCCGTCCAGCAGCTCGGCGCCGAACTCCTCGCGGGCCAGCTCGTAGCCCCAGTCCTTGAAGGCGCCCTCGGTGAATTTCATGATGTTGCCCTTGTGCACCAGGGTGACCGAGCTGCGGTCGTTGTCCACGGCGTACTGCAGGGCCTTGCGCACCAGGCGCCTGGTGCCGTCGCGGGAGACCGGCTTGATGCCGATGCCGCAGTTCTCGGTGAAGCGAATCTTCTTGACGCCCATCTCCTCGGTGAGGAACTTGATGACCTTCTCGGCCTCGGGCGAACCGGCCTTCCACTCGACGCCGGCGTAGATGTCCTCGGAGTTCTCGCGGAAGATCACCATGTCCACGTCGCCGGGCTTCTTCACCGGGCTGGGCACGCCCTCGAACCAGCGCACCGGGCGCAGGCAGACGTAGAGGTCGAGCTGCTGGCGCAGGGCCACGTTGAGGGAGCGGATGCCGCCGCCGACGGGGGTGGTCAGCGGGCCCTTGATGGACACCACGTAGTCGCGCACGGCTTCCAGGGTCTCTTCGGGCAGCCAGGTGTCCTGGTCGTAGACCTGGGTGGCCTTCTCGCCGGCATAGACCTCCATCCAGGCGATCTTGCGCTGTCCGCTGTAGGCCTTTTCCACTGCCGCATCGACGACGTCGATCATGACCGGACTGATGTCCACGCCGATGCCGTCGCCTTCGATGTAGGGAATGATCGGGTTGTTCGGTACCTTCAGGGAATTGTCGGCATTGACGGTGATGCGCTCACCTGCGGCCGGCACCTGGATCTTCTGGTATCCCATGCTGAACTCCGTGCTGTGGTTGAACCTCAGGGACCAGCCCCGCTTCGTCGCGGCGTGACGGGAACAGGCCCGGGTTCCTGAGGGTAGCCCAGTTGCCGGCCCCTAACCACAATCTTATGCCTTAGTCTAAAAGCCGCGGGTGCGTCACCCCGCCGCGAGAGTGGTATACTGCGCGCCGTGACTTCACAGTCATCGAGGTCCGAGCCGTCTGGGACCAGACCCCCTCCCCTCGCAACGGCCACGTCGCCACCCTGACGCGGTCGTACAACGCTCTACTGGCGCCCCTATATCCCCGCGGCAATTCTCGAATGCCGGCACCTTGCCGTGTCGGACGAAAGCGCCCACCAAGGCGTATCGAGACTCTGTGCGCGCCCAGCAAAGAAGAGAGTCATAGTAGATGTCCAACCGCTCGAAGATCACCTACACCTTCACCGACGAAGCACCCGCCCTCGCCACCTACTCGCTCCTCCCGATCGTCAAGGCGTTCGCCGCCTCCGCCGACATTGACGTCGAAACCCGCGACATCTCTCTTGCAGGACGCATCCTCGCCGCCTTCACCGACAAGCTCGGCGACAAGGCCATCGAAGACGACCTGGCCTACCTGGCCAAGCTGGCCACCGCCCCCGACGCCAACATCATCAAGCTGCCGAACATCAGCGCGTCGGTGCCCCAGCTCAAGGGCGCCATCGCCGAGCTGCAGGCCCTGGGCTACGCCATCCCGGACTTCCCGGAAGACCCGCAGACCGACGAAGAGAAAGACACCCGCGCCCGCTACGCCAAGGTCCTGGGCAGCGCCGTGAACCCGGTCCTGCGCGAAGGCAACTCCGACCGCCGCGCCCCCGCCGCGGTCAAGGCCTATGCCCGCAAGCACCCGCACAGCATGGGCAAGTGGAGCATGGCCTCGCGCTCCCACGCCGACTACATGCGTGGCGGCGACTTCTTCTCCAGCGAGCAGTCGGTCACCATCCCCAAGGCCGGTGAAGTTCGCATCGAGTTCGTCGGCAAGGACGGCAAGGTCGAGCTGAAGAAAACCCTGAACATGCAGGAAGGCGAAGTCCTCGACAGCATGTTCATGAGCTGCAACAAACTGCGCGCCTTCTTCGAGAAGACCCTGCAGGACTGCAAGGAAACCGGCGTCATGTGGTCCCTGCACGTCAAGGCGACCATGATGAAGATCTCCCACCCGATCGTCTTCGGCCACGCCGTGACCGTCTACTACAAGGACGTGTTCGACAAGTGGGGCCAACTGTTCGACGAGCTGGGCGTGAACCCGAACAACGGCATCTCCAGCGTCTACGACAAGATCAAGTCGCTGCCGGCCTCGCAGCAGGAAGAGATCCTCCACGACATCCACGAGGTGTACAGCCACCGTCCGGAAATGGCGATGGTCGACTCGGTCAAGGGCATCACCAACCTGCACATCCCCAGCGACGTGATCGTCGACGCCTCGATGCCGGCGATGATCCGCAACTCGGGTCAGATGTGGGGCAAGGACGGCAAGCAGAAGGACACCAAGGCGGTGATGCCGGAGAGCACCTACGCCCGCATCTACCAGGAGATGATCAACTTCTGCAAGACCAACGGCGCCTTCGACCCGACCACCATGGGCAGCGTGCCGAACGTCGGCCTGATGGCGCAGAAGGCCGAGGAATACGGCTCCCACGACAAGACCTTCGAGATGGAAGCCGACGGCACCATGCGCGTGGTCGACGAAGACGGCAAGGTGCTGATGCAGCACGAAGTCGAAGCCGGCGACATCTGGCGCGCCTGCCAGACCAAGGACGCCCCGATCCGCGACTGGGTCAAGCTGGCCGTCACCCGCGCCCGCCAGTCCAACACCCCGGCCATCTTCTGGCTGGACCCGGAGCGCGCCCACGACAACGAGCTGCGCAAGAAGGTCGAGCTGTACCTGAAGGACCACGACCTGACCGGCCTGGACATCAGCATCAAGGGCTACAACGAAGCCATCCGCACCAGCATGGAGCGCATGATCCGCGGCCTGGACACCATCTCGGTGACCGGCAACGTCCTGCGCGACTACCTGACCGACCTGTTCCCGATCATGGAACTGGGCACCTCGGCCAAGATGCTGTCCATCGTTCCGCTGATGGCTGGCGGCGGCATGTACGAGACCGGCGCCGGCGGTTCGGCGCCCAAGCACGTGCAGCAGCTGGTTGAAGAGAACTACCTGCGCTGGGATTCCCTGGGCGAGTTCCTGGCCCTGGCCGTGTCCCTGGAAGAAGAAGGCATCAAGACCGGCAACGCCAAGGCCAAGGTCCTGGGCAAGACCCTCGACGAGGCCACCGGCAAGCTGCTGGACAACAACAAGTCCCCGGCGCGCAAGGTCGGCGAGATCGACAACCGCGGCAGCCACTTCTACCTGGCGCTGTACTGGGCCCAGGCCCTGGCCGCGCAGAACGAAGACGCCGAGCTGAAAGCCCACTTCACCCCGCTGGCCAAGACCTTGACCGAGCAGGAAGCGACCATCGTCGCCGAACTGAACGGCGCCCAGGGCAAGGCCGTGGACATCGGTGGCTACTACCGCTCCAACCCGGAGAAAACCAGCCAGGTGATGCGCCCCAGCGCCACCTTCAACGCCGCCATCGACTCGCTGAACTGAATCGAAGGCTAGCGTGACCGACGAAAACCCCGGCCTGGCGCCGGGGTTTTTGCTTTTCCGGGGCTGCGCCGGGCTTTTCGTAGGAGCGAGCTTGCTCGCGAACAGTGCTTCCCGGCGGACACGGTGTGTTGGATTGCCCCCGCAACCCTCTCCCCAGCCCTCTCCCTGAAGGGAGAGGGAGCCTGCCCGTGCCGAGAGAGGACCTGGTTTCAGTCGGCAACTTCGGCGTTGCCGGCTGACTCGAAAACAACCGAGCGCGCCGAACGGTCCCCTCTCCCTTCAGGGAGAGGGTTAGGGAGAGGGGATCAGGGGTGGGTTTGGCAACGGAGTCGCCGGATAGCACCGCTCGCGAGCAAGCTCGCTCCAAAAAACACCCCCAACACCACCCCACCCTCCAGGGTTATGATGCCCATTTCCCCCGGAGGACCACCCATGCGCTGGCAACCGCATATCACAGTCGCAACCATCGTCGAGGACCAGGGCCGCTTCCTGCTGGTGGAGGAAACCTCCCACGGCAAGACCGTGCTGAACCAGCCCGCCGGCCACCTTGAGGCCGACGAAAGCCTGCTGCAGGCAGCCGTACGCGAAACACTCGAGGAAACCGGCTGGGAAGTCGAGCTGACCGCGGTCACCGGCATCTACCTCTATACCGCGCCCAGCAACGGCGTGACCTACCAGCGCGTATGCTTCGCCGCCCGCCCGCTGCGGCACCGCCCGGAACTGCCGCTGGACGACGGCATCATCGGCCCGCGCTGGCTGACCCGCGAGGAGCTGGAAGCCCGCAAGGACAGCTGGCGCAGCCATCTGGTAGCGCGCTGCATCGACGACTACCTGGCCGGCGGACGCTTCCCCCTGGCGCTGATCCGCGACGCCGAACTGCCCGTGCCGAACCCGGCCTGATAGAATCCCGCTTTTGCACCGACGCCTGCGATAGCCCGCCATGTCCGATTCCAGCACCACCTCCCCCGTCCAGCCCGGCAAGGGCCGCGTCATCGTCGGCATGTCCGGCGGCGTGGACTCCTCGGTTTCCGCCCTCCTGCTCAAGGAGCAGGGCTACGAGGTGGAAGGCCTGTTCATGAAGAACTGGGAAGAGGACGACGGCACCGAATACTGCACCGCCATGACCGACCTGGCCGACGCCCAGGCCGTCTGCGACCGCATCGGCATCAAGCTGCACACCGCCAACTTCGCCGCCGAGTACTGGGACAACGTCTTCGAGTACTTCCTCGCCGAATACAAGGCCGGGCGCACGCCGAACCCGGACATCCTGTGCAACCGCGAGATCAAGTTCAAAGCCTTCCTCGACTACGCCCTGGCCCTGGGCGCCGACCTGATCGCCACCGGCCACTACGTGCGCCGCCGCGACATCGACGGCCGCACCGAGCTGCTCAAGGGCCTGGACCCGAACAAGGACCAGAGCTACTTCCTCCACGCCGTGGGCGGCGAGCAGATCGCCAGGACGCTGTTCCCGGTGGGCGAGCTGGAGAAGCCTGAAGTGCGCGCCATCGCCGAGAAATACGGCCTGGCCACGGCGAAGAAGAAGGACTCCACCGGCATCTGCTTCATCGGCGAACGGCGCTTCAGCGACTTCCTCAAGCAGTACCTGCCTGCCCAGCCGGGCGACATCGAGACCACCGACGGCACCGTCATCGGCCGCCACGCCGGGCTCATGTACCACACCATCGGCCAGCGCCAGGGCCTGGGCATCGGCGGCATGAAGAACGCCGACGACAGCCCCTGGTACGTGCTGGAGAAGGACCTGGCGCGCAACGTGCTGATCGTCGGCCAGGGCAACGACCACCCCTGGCTGTTCTCCCGCGCCCTGCACGCCTCCAGCATCTTCTGGGTGAACCCGCTGGAACTGCCCGAGCCGCGCGCCCTGCGCGCCAAGGTGCGCTACCGCCAGGCCGACCAGGACTGCGTGCTGGAACGTACCGCCGACGGCTACCGCGCGGTGTTCGAGCAGCCGCAGCGCGCCGTCACCCCGGGCCAGTCCGTGGTGTTCTACGACGGCGAGGTGTGCCTGGGCGGCGGTGTGATCGAATCGGCCGAACCGGCCTACGCGAAGGAGCGTGCATGAGCGAGTTGCGCGACCAACTGATCGCCCTCGCCGGCGTCTTCGAAGCCGCCGCCCTGGTGGACCGCCTGGCCCGCACCGGGCAGATTCCCGAAGCCCCGCTGGGCTGCATGCTCGGCAGCCTGCTGGTGCGCGAGCCGAAGACCACCCTGGAGGTGTTCGGCGGCGACATCCACAACCTGCGCGAGGGCCTGCGCGCCCTGGCCAGCGCCCTGGAGCGCGACCCCAACAGCCTGCAGCGCGAACCGCTGCGCTACGCGCTGTCGCTGATCGGCCTGGAGCGCCAACTGGCCAAGCGCGACGACATGCTCGACCTGATCGGCTCGCGCCTGGACCAGGTGCAGCAGCAGGTGCAGCACTTCGGCCTGGTCCACGAGAACGTCATCGCCTCCTGCGCCGGCCTCTACCAGGACACCCTGAGCACCTTCCGCCAGCGCATCCAGGTGCATGGCGACATGCGCTACCTGCAGATCAACGCCAACGCCGCGCGCATCCGCGCCCTGCTGCTGGCCGGCATCCGCTCGGCGCGCCTGTGGCGGCAGCTGGGCGGCAACCGCTGGCAAATGGTGTTCGGCCGGCGCAAGCTGCTGGGCGAGCTGCGCCCGATCCTGCGCGGCACCGACTGATCCGCCGAGGCGCCCGCCCGGGCGTCTTCGTGCGGCAGCGAGTACGGGCGAAAGCGCGTTCGTTCGTGTATGATGTGCGCCCTTTTCGTTGACCGACAGCCACGAGAACGCCCCATGCAGCTTTCCTCCCTCACCGCGGTTTCCCCCGTCGACGGCCGTTACGGCAGCAAGACCAGCGCCCTGCGTCCGATCTTCAGCGAGTACGGCCTGATCCGTTTCCGCGTCCTGGTTGAGGTCCGCTGGCTGCAGCGCCTCGCGGCGCACGCCGGCATCCCCGAGGTGGCGCCCTTCTCCGGCGAAGCCAACGCCCTGCTCGACAAGCTGGCCGAGGACTTCCAGCTGGAGCACGCGCAGCGCATCAAGGAAATCGAGCGCACCACCAACCACGACGTGAAAGCCGTGGAGTACCTGCTCAAGGAACAGGCGGCCAAGCTGCCGGAGCTGGCCAAGGTCAGCGAGTTCATCCACTTCGCCTGCACCAGCGAGGACATCAACAACCTGTCCCACGCCCTGATGTTGCGCGAAGGTCGCGACCAGGTGCTGCTGCCGCTGATGCGCCAGATCGCCGAGGCGATCCGCGAGCTGGCGGTCCAGTTCGCCGACGTGCCCATGCTCTCGCGCACCCACGGCCAGCCGGCCTCGCCGACCACCCTGGGCAAGGAACTGGCCAACGTGGTCTACCGCCTGGAGCGGCAGATCAAGCAGGTCGCCGCGGTCGAGCTGCTGGGCAAGATCAACGGCGCCGTGGGCAACTACAACGCCCACCTGTCGGCCTACCCGCAGGTGGACTGGGAAGCCAACGCCCGCGAGTTCATCGTCCATGACCTGGGCCTGGCCTGGAACCCCTACACCACCCAGATCGAGCCGCACGACTACATCGCCGAGCTGTTCGACGCCATCGCCCGCTTCAACACCATTCTCATCGACTTCGACCGCGACGTCTGGGGCTACATCTCCCTGGGCTACTTCAAGCAGAAGACCGTGGCCGGCGAGATCGGCTCCTCGACCATGCCGCACAAGGTCAACCCGATCGACTTCGAGAACTCCGAAGGCAACCTGGGCATCGCCAACGCGATCTTCCAGCACCTGGCCAGCAAGCTGCCGATCTCCCGCTGGCAGCGCGACCTGACCGACTCCACCGTGCTGCGCAACCTGGGCGTCGGTTTCGCCCACAGCGTCATCGCCTACGAGGCCAGCCTCAAGGGCATCGGCAAGCTGGAGCTGAACGCCGCGCGCATCGCCGAAGACCTGGATGCCTGCTGGGAAGTCCTGGCCGAGCCGGTGCAGACCGTGATGCGCCGCTACGGCATCGAGAACCCCTACGAGAAGCTCAAGGAGCTGACCCGCGGCAAAGGCATCAGCGCCAAGGCCCTGCAGGTGTTCATCGACGGCCTCGACATGCCCGCCGAAGCCAAGGCCGAGCTGAAGAAGCTGACCCCGGCGAACTACATCGGCAACGCCGCCGCCCAGGCCAAGCGCATCTGACATGCGCTGAACATTTGCACGCCCGGCTGTGCCGGGCGTTTTTGTTTCAAGGACTTACATATGAATCCTGCTATTCCTCTTCAGCTCCTGGGCGGCATCAGCGCCGATGAATTCCTCCGCGACTACTGGCAGAAGAAACCCCTGCTGGTGCGCCAGGCCATCCCCGGTTTCGAAAGCCCGCTGGAGGCCGACGAGCTGGCCGGCCTGTCCCTGGAAGACAGCGTCGAGTCGCGCATCGTCCTCGAACACGGCAACACCCCCTGGGAAATGCGCCGCGGTCCCTTCAGCGAGGACACCTACAAGGAACTGCCCGAGCGCGACTGGACCCTGCTGGTGCAGGCCGTCGACCAGTTCGTGCCGGAAGTCGCCGAACTGCTGGAGCACTTCAAGTTCCTGCCCAGCTGGCGCATCGACGACGTGATGATCAGCTACGCAGCTCCCGGCGGCGGTGTAGGGCCACACTTCGACAACTACGACGTGTTCCTGCTGCAGGGCCACGGCCGCCGCCGCTGGAAGGTCGGCCAGCTGTGCGACGCCGACAGCCCGATGCTGCAGCACGCCGACCTGCGCATCCTCGCCGACTTCCAGCAGAGCGACGAGTGGGTGCTGGAACCCGGCGACATGCTCTACCTGCCGCCGCGCGTGGCCCACTACGGCATCGCCGAGGACGAATGCATGACCTACTCGGTGGGCTTCCGCGCCCCCAGCGCCGCCGAGGTGCTGACCCACTTCACCGACTTCCTCGCCCAGTTCCTCTCCGACGAGGAACGCTACAGCGACGCCGGCATGGCCGCCGTGCAGAGCGGCGAGGACCAGCACAAGATCCAGCGCGACGCCCTCGACCGCCTGAAGAACCTGCTGCAGGAGCACATGAGCGACGAGCGCCTGCTGCTCACCTGGTTCGGCCAGTTCATGACCGAGCCGCGCTACCCGGAACTGGTGGCCGGTGAGGAGATCGACGACACGGACCTGCGGCAGGCCCTGGAAGACGGCGCCGTGCTGGTGCGCAACCCCAGCGCGCGCCTGGCCTGGAGCGAAGTGGACGTCGGCCTGCTGCTGTTCTCCAGCGGCCAGAGCGTGGTGCTGCCCAAGGCCATGGAGCCGCTGCTCAAGCTGGTGTGCTCGGCGGACGCCCTGCACAGCGACAACCTCGGCCAATGGCTGGGCGACGAGGATGGGCGTAAGCTGTTGGCAGAATTGGTCAAACAGGGCAGTTTGGAGTTTGCCGATGAGTAACAAGATCAGGGTTCGCCTGGCCGATTGGCAGAAGGACAATGCCGACCTGCGACGCATCCGCGAGGCGGTCTTCATCGCCGAGCAATCGGTGCCGCCGGAACTGGAGTGGGATGCCGAGGACGCGGAAGCCGTGCACTTCCTCGCCTTCGAGGGGGATTACGCAATCGGCACGGCGCGCCTGCTGCCCGACGGCCACATCGGCCGCGTCTCGGTACTCAAGGACTGGCGCGGGCTGAAGGTCGGCGACCAGCTGATGCGCGCCGCCATCGAGGAAGCCGAGCGCCGCCAGCTCAAGCGCCAGTTGCTCACCGCCCAGGTCTATGCCATCCCCTTCTACGAGCGGCTAGGCTTCAAGGTGGCCAGCGGCGAATTCCTCGAAGCCGGCCTGCCCCACGTCGACATGGTGCGCGAAAGCGCCTGAGGAAGCCGCGATGAAAGACGCCCCGGACCACGAAGGCCAACTCCCGGCCATCGACTTCCAGTCCCCGGGGCGTTTCAGCGTGCACAACCCGGCGCCCGATCTGCCGGCCTCTCAACCCTGGGAACCGGCGCCCTTCCGCCTCGGCGAGGCCAGCGGCCTGCAACGCTTCGGCGAACCGGAGGCCGCCCGCTCCCATGCCCTGGCGCTGATGCAGCAGGCCAGACGCAGCCTGTGCCTGTACAGCCCCGACCTGGAAGCCTGGCTGTACAACCACAGCAGCATCCAGGAAGCCTGCACCCGCCTGCTGCTGCGCCATCCGCAGAGCCGCCTGCGCATCCTCCTGCGCGACAGCACCCGCCCGGTCAGGGAAGGCCACCGCCTGCTCAACCTCAGCCGGCGCCTGTCGAGCAACCTGCATATCCGCCTGCTCAACCCGGATTACCCCAGCCCTGAACAGGCCTTCCTGCTCGCCGACCAGCTCGGCCTGCTGTTGCGAACCGAACCGGCGCTGCCCGCCGGCCACGCCCACTACAACGACCCCAGCCGGGTGCGCCAACTGCAGGCGCAGTTCGACCAGGCCTGGGACACCAGCCTCGCCGACCCGAACCTGCGGAGCTTCCTGCTGTGAGCCATCGCCGAACCGCCCTGCTCCTCGCCTGCGCCATCAGCCTGGCCGCCCAGGCCGCGCCGCGCACCGAGATCCTGCCGCTGAGCTACCGCACCGCCGACGAAATCCTCCCGGTGGCGCAGCAGGTCCTCGGCAACGAGGGCCGGGTGACCGCCTACGGCAACCAGTTGGTGGTCAACGCCGAGCCGGCGAAGATCCGCGAGCTGCAGCAGGTGCTGGAACAACTGGACACCCGCCCGCACCGCCTGCTGATCAGCGTCGACACCAGCGACTCCAGCCAGCGCAGCCGCAGCGGCTATTCGGTGAACGGCTCGGCCAGCGTCGGCAACGTCGAGATCCACAGCGGCCGCGGCGAGGTCCACGGCCGCGACCAGGTGCGCATCATCGACAGCTCCACCGCCAGCCGCAGCGGCGGCGTGCAGCAGATCCAGACCACCGAGGGCTCGCCGGCGCTGATCCAGGTCGGCCAGAGCCAGCCGGTGTACAACGTCGGCGTCGGCCCCTACGGCCAGGTCTACAGCCAGACCGAGTACCGCGACGCCAACCGCGGCATGTACGTGACCGCCACCCTGAGCGGCAACATCGTCCACATCGACCTGGACACCCGCAACGACCGCTTCAACAACAGCGCCCCCGGCGCCATGGACACCGCCGGCGCCAGCACCCGCCTGAGCGGCCGCCTCGGCGAGTGGATCGAGGTGGGCGGCGTCAGCGAAAACAGCCAGAGCAGCCAGGGCGGCCTGACGCGCAATTACAGCACCCAGGGCCGCAGCGACAGCAGCCTGCGGGTGAAGGTCGAAGTGCTCGACTAAGCCTTCCGAAGGTGACCGGAGAGTCCTCCTTAGACCTTCGTGTAGTAGTCCAAAAAAAACACTACAAAACGTTTGACGAACGTTTGTTCGAAAGGCATGATGGCCTCGCTCCCGCTAACCAGGGGCCCTGAACCGGGCCTCCGGATCGAGCCCGCAGCCCACTCGCTGTGCCGGTCCGTGTTGTTACAGCCCACAAGGCGAAATGACGAGGTTGCGACTGGCAAGAAGTTGTCCTGAGGGACGGGGAAGCAACCAACGTATCAGCAAGATGGTCGAATGCAGCCATTCGCCCTCGCCCAACGGCAGCCACGAGCCGGCAAGCGATCCCGGATGCCATCGCTGCGATCATCTACCTGTTCGCCCGCGCCACCCCTCCCCCTCTGCGTCAATCCTTCCAGTCGTCATTTCGCCATCCGCGGCGAGCGATCCCACGAGCCCTGCGTGGGAAGTCGGTGCTCAACCAACACATTTTTTGAAGGATTGTTGACCATGTCCGCATATCAGAACGACATCAAGGCCGTTGCCGCCCTGAAAGAGAAGTTCGGCAGCAGCTGGAGCGCTATCAACCCCGAGTCCGTCGCCCGTATGCGCGCCCAGAACCGCTTCAAGACTGGCCTGGATATCGCCAAGTACACCGCGGCCATCATGCGCAAGGACATGGCCGAATACGACGCCGACTCCTCCCTCTACACCCAGTCGCTGGGCTGCTGGCACGGCTTCATCGGTCAGCAGAAGCTGATCTCCATCAAGAAGCACCTGAAGACCACCAACAAGCGCTACCTCTACCTGTCCGGCTGGATGGTCGCCGCGCTGCGCTCCGAGTTCGGCCCGCTGCCCGACCAGTCCATGCACGAGAAGACCGCGGTCTCCAGCCTGATCGAAGAGCTGTACACCTTCCTGCGCCAGGCTGACGCCCGCGAACTGGACCTGCTGTTCACCGCCCTGGACGCCGCCCGCGAAGCCGGCGACAAGGCCAAGCAGGAAGAGATCCAGAACCAGATCGACAACTACGAAACCCACGTGGTGCCGATCATCGCCGACATCGACGCCGGCTTCGGCAACCCGGAAGCCACCTACCTGCTGGCCAAGAAGATGATCGAAGCCGGTGCCTGCTGCATCCAGATCGAGAACCAGGTTTCCGACGAGAAGCAGTGCGGCCACCAGGACGGTAAAGTGACCGTCCCGCACGAAGACTTCCTCGCCAAGATCGCCGCCGTTCGCTACGCCTTCCTCGAACTGGGCGTTGACGATGGCGTGATCGTCGCCCGTACCGACTCCCTGGGCGCCGGCCTGACCAAGCAGATCGCCGTGACCAAGCAACCGGGCGACCTGGGCGACCAGTACAACTCCTTCCTGGACTGCGACGAGATCAGCCCGGCCGAACTGCAGAACGGCGACGTGGTGATCAACCGCGGCGGCAAGCTGCTGCGTCCCAAGCGCCTGCCCTCCAACCTGTTCCAGTTCCGCAAGGGCACCGGCGAAGACCGCTGCGTCCTGGACTGCATCACCTCGCTGCAGAACGGCGCCGACCTGCTGTGGATCGAAACCGAGAAGCCGCACGTTGGCCAGATCAAGGGCATGGTTGACCGCATCCGCGAAGTCATCCCGAACGCCAAGCTGGTGTACAACAACAGCCCGTCCTTCAACTGGACCCTGAACTTCCGCCAGCAGGTGTTCGATGCGTTCGTCGCCGAAGGCAAGGACGTTTCCGCCTACGACCGCGCCAAGCTGATGAGCGTCGAGTACGACGAGACCGAACTGGCCCAGATCGCCGACGAGAAAATCCGCACCTTCCAGCGCGACGGTTCGGCCCACGCCGGCATCTTCCACCACCTGATCACCCTGCCGACCTACCACACCGCGGCCCTGTCCACCGACAACCTGGCCAAGGGCTACTTCGCCGACCAGGGCATGCTGGCCTACGTGAAGGGCGTGCAGCGTCAGGAAATCCGCCAGGGCATCGCCTGCGTCAAGCACCAGAACATGGCTGGCTCCGACATCGGCGACAACCACAAAGAGTACTTCGCCGGCGAAGCCGCGCTGAAGGCCTCGGGCAAAGACAACACCATGAACCAGTTCCACTAAGAACCGGTTCGCCCGGCCCCTCGGGGCCGGGAAGCGGCCCAGCCGCAAAGGTGTAGCTTCAGGAAAACGCCGCTTCCCCAGGGAAGCGGCGTTTTTTCATGTCCGCCGCCGAGATGCGGCGGATAACCGCGAAGGGTTATGTGCCCTACGAACTCGTCGGCTGATGCCGAATTATCCGCCCACTCCGAACGGCCCCCTCTCCCGCTTGCGGGAGAAGGCGCTCTTCTGCGAGTGCGCGGAGCGAACAACTGGCTTGCCGGCTATGCCGAGATGCTCTTCGTAGGATGGGTCGAGCCTGCGAAACCCATGCGGCCACGGCGATGGGTATCGCTTCGCTCAACACCATCCTACGGCGCCCCCTGTACCCTGTAGGAGCGGATCTTATCCGCGATAGCCGGACATATCGGCGCGATTCGCGGATAAGATCCGCTCCTACGCTGCCCCACCCACGTCATTCCATGTAGGAGCGCGCCCTGCGCGCGAATCGCGGGCAGGGCCCGCTCCTACAGTTCGCCGGGAGGCACTGCGCTCCGGCGCTGACACCCATCTGTAGGAGCGGATTCATCCGCGATCCGGCCGGCAGGCCGGCCCATGCCGACGATTGCCCCCTACGCAGCAGCCCCCTAAACAGACCATTGGGAAATTCCCGACACCAATTGACGCCCATAAACCCTTAAAACCGCCGACAATAAAAAGTACGACGCCTATATGTAGTAAAGTTACGGATAAACGACACCGCGAATGATAATATTTATCATTTAAGGAACGACAGAAATACTTTCTTCTTATCTGCAAAAGTGCCATTCGACCAAAGCCTGAACCGCGCCAGCCCAGGCGTGGAGCGGCCTGCAGTCGGGGCCCGGACAAAAATGCAAAAGCCTTTTGCCCGATTTGGAAGCATCTGTTTGTGTTAGAAAAATTTACTTGCCCGAGGCTTTGGGCATAAAATTGGAAAGATCACTCGAACCCTTAGCTCGCTATCTTGAGCCCGAGGTTCATGCAGCCGGGCGAAGGCCCGGAATCCAAGACCACCGCTAATTTTTGTAGGAAGGAGTATCGGCATGCCCAACCCAGCTGAACTTGCAGCTCAACACTGGGGACTCGCCGCCTTCCTTCTAGGCGTGGTCGGCCTGCTGGCCTTCATGCTAGGGGTTTCCTCGCTGCTGGGCAGCAAGGCATTTGGTCGCAGCAAGAACGAGCCCTTCGAATCCGGCATCGTTCCCACCGGCAGCGCACGCCTGCGCCTGTCGGCAAAATTCTATCTGGTCGCGATGCTCTTCGTGATCTTCGACGTCGAAGCCCTCTTCCTCTTCGCCTGGTCCGTGTCCGTCCGTGAAAGCGGTTGGGCCGGTCTGGTCGAGGCCACCATTTTCATTGCAATTCTGTTGGCAGGTCTTGTCTACCTCTGGCGGGTCGGCGCGCTCGATTGGGCGCCGGCGGCACGTCGCGAGCGGCAGGCGAAGCTAAAACAATGAGGCTTTGGCGATGCAATACAAACTTACCCGGATCGACCCCGATGCGGCCAACGATCAGTACCCGATCGGCCAGCGCGAAACGGTAGACGACCCTCTGGTAGAGGGGCAGGTCAGCAAGAACATCTTCATGGGCAAGCTCGAGGATGTTCTCAACGGCGCCGTCAACTGGGGTCGCAAGAACTCGCTGTGGCCCTATAACTTCGGCCTGTCCTGCTGCTATGTGGAGATGACCACGGCGTTCACCGCGCCGCACGACATCGCCCGCTTCGGCGCCGAAGTGATTCGTGCCTCGCCGCGCCAGGCGGACTTCATGGTCATCGCTGGCACCTGCTTCATCAAGATGGCCCCGGTCATCCAGCGCCTGTACGAGCAGATGCTGGAACCCAAGTGGGTGATCTCCATGGGCTCGTGCGCCAATTCCGGCGGCATGTACGACATCTACTCGGTGGTCCAGGGGGTCGACAAGTTCCTCCCCGTGGACGTCTACATCCCCGGCTGCCCGCCCCGCCCCGAGGCGTTCCTGCAAGGCCTGATGCTGCTGCAGGAATCCATCGGCCAGGAGCGTCGCCCGTTGTCCTGGGTGGTTGGCGATCAAGGCATCTACCGTGCCGAAATGCCTGCCCAGAAGGACCTCAAGCGCGAACAGCGCATTGCGGTCACCAACCTGCGCAGCCCCGACGAAGTGTGAAGCCGACCTCCACGAGAGGCCCTTACTTCACTCCACCGTTGACCGATAGCGACCGAGACCATGACCGCAGACTCCGCTCTGTACATCCCGCCCTATAAGGCGGACGACCAAGACATAGTCGTCGAACTGAATTCCCGCTTTGGCGCCGAAACCTTCACCGTCCAGGCCACCCGCACCGGCATGCCGGTCCTCTGGGTGAGCCGCGAGAAGCTGATCGACGTCCTCACCTTCCTGCGCAACGTACCCAAGCCCTACGTGATGCTCTACGACCTCCACGGGGTCGACGAGCGCCTGCGCACCCACCGTCGCGGCCTGCCGGGCGCCGACTTCAGCGTGTTCTACCACCTGATGTCGCTCGAGCGTAACAGCGACGTGATGATCAAGGTGGCCCTCTCCGAGAACGACCTCAACCTGCCCACCGCCACCCGTATCTGGCCCAACGCCAACTGGTACGAGCGTGAGGTCTGGGACATGTACGGCATCCACTTCAACGGCCACCCGCACCTGGCCCGCATGCTGATGCCGCCGACCTGGCAGGGCCACCCGCTGCGCAAGGACTACCCGGCGCGCGCCACCGAGTTCGATCCCTACTCGCTCTCCGTGGCCAAGCAGGAGCTGGAACAGGAAGCCCTGCGCTTCAAGCCCGAAGACTGGGGCATGAAGCGCCACGGCGAGAACGAGGACTTCATGTTCCTCAACCTCGGCCCGAACCACCCCTCCGCCCACGGTGCCTTCCGCATCATCCTGCAGCTCGACGGCGAAGAGATCCTCGACTGCGTGCCGGAGATCGGCTACCACCACCGCGGCGCCGAGAAGATGGCCGAGCGCCAGTCCTGGCACAGCTTCATCCCCTACACCGACCGCATCGACTACCTCGGCGGGGTGATGAACAACCTGCCGTACGTGCTCTCGGTGGAGAAGCTCGCCGGCATCAAGGTGCCGCAGCGCGTCGACGTCATCCGCATCATGATGTCGGAGTTCTTCCGCATCCTGAACCACCTGCTGTACCTGGGCACCTACATCCAGGACGTGGGCGCCATGACCCCGGTGTTCTTCACCTTCACCGACCGCCAGCGCGCCTACAAGGTGGTCGAGGCCATCACCGGCTTCCGCCTGCACCCGGCCTGGTACCGCATCGGCGGCGTCGCCCACGACCTGCCGCGCGGCTGGGACAAGCTGGTCCGCGAATTCCTCGACTGGATGCCCAAGCGCCTGGACGAGTATGAAAAGGCGGCGCTGCAGAACAGCATCCTGCGCGGCCGGACCATCGGCGTGGCGCAGTACAACACCAAGCAGGCCCTGGAGTGGGGCACCACCGGCGCCGGCCTGCGCGCCACCGGTTGCGACTTCGACCTGCGCAAGGCCCGCCCCTACTCCGGCTACGAGAACTTCGAGTTCGAAGTGCCGCTGGCCCACAACGGCGACGCCTACGACCGCTGCATGGTGAAGATGGGCGAGATGCGCCAGAGCCTGCGCATCATCGAGCAGTGCCTGAAGAACATGCCCGAAGGCCCGTACAAGGCCGACCATCCGCTGACCACGCCGCCGCCCAAAGAGCGCACGCTGCAGCACATCGAGACGCTGATCACCCACTTCCTGCAGGTTTCCTGGGGCCCGGTCATGCCGGCCAACGAAGCCTTCCAGATGGTCGAGGCGACCAAGGGTATCAACAGCTACTACCTGACGAGCGATGGCAGCACCATGAGCTACCGGACGCGCATCCGCACGCCCAGCTTCGCGCACCTGCAACAGATTCCGTCGGTCATCAACGGCAGCATGATCGCCGACCTGATCGCCTATCTGGGCAGCATCGACTTCGTTATGGCTGACGTGGACCGCTGATCATGAGCACCATCATCCAGACTGACCGTTTCGCCCTGAGCGAAACCGAGCGCTCGGCCATCGAGCACGAACTGCACCACTACGAGGACTCCCGCGCGGCGTCCATCGAAGCCCTGAAGATCGTCCAGAAGGAGCGCGGCTGGGTGCCGGACGGCGCCATCGGCGCAATTGCCGAGATCCTCGGCATCCCCGACAGCGACGTCGAGGGCGTGGCCACCTTCTATAGCCAGATCTTCCGCCAGCCGGTCGGCCGCCACATCATCCGCGTGTGCGACAGCATGGTCTGCTACATCGGCGGCCACGAGTCCGTGGTCGGCGAGATCCAGAAGCAGCTGGGCATCGGCCTCGGCCAGACCACCGCCGACGGCCGCTTCACCCTGCTGCCGGTGTGCTGCCTGGGCAACTGCGACAAGGCCCCGGCGCTGATGATCGACGACGATACCCACGGCAATCTCGAGCCGTCGGCGGTCGCCAAACTGCTGGAGGCCTACGCATGACGCTCCTCACCTCCTACGGCACGCCCAACCGCACCGCGCGCGCCGCGGAAACCCACCCGCTGACCTGGCGCCTGCGCGACGACGGCGCCCCGGTATGGCTGGAGGAATACCAGGCGAAGAACGGCTACGCCGCCGCGCGCAAGGCGCTGGCCGAAATGGCCGCCGACGACATCGTCCAGACCGTCAAGGACTCCGGCCTCAAGGGCCGCGGCGGTGCGGGCTTCCCCACCGGCGTGAAGTGGGGCCTGATGCCCAAGGACGAATCCCTCGACATCCGCTACCTGCTGTGCAACGCGGACGAGATGGAGCCCAACACCTGGAAGGACCGCATGCTCATGGAGCAGCTGCCGCACCTGCTGGTGGAAGGCATGCTGATCTCCGCGCGGGCCCTGAAGGCCTACCGCGGCTACATCTTCCTGCGCGGCGAATACGTCGACGCGGCGCGCAACCTCAACCGCGCCATCGACGAAGCCAAGGCCGCCGGCCTGCTGGGCAAGAACATCCTCGGCAGCGGCTTCGACTTCGAGCTGTTCGTCCACACCGGCGCCGGCCGCTACATCTGCGGTGAAGAAACCGCGCTGATCAACTCGCTGGAAGGTCGCCGCGCCAACCCGCGCTCCAAGCCGCCCTTCCCCGCCGCCGTCGGCGTGTGGGGCAAGCCGACCTGCGTCAACAACGTCGAGACCCTGTGCAACGTGCCGGCGATCGTCGAGAACGGCGTCGACTGGTACAAGGGCCTGGCACGCCCGGGCAGCGAAGACATGGGCACCAAGCTCATGGGCTTCTCCGGCAAGGTGCAGAACCCCGGCATCTGGGAACTGCCGTTCGGCATCCCGGTGCGCGAGGTCTTCGAGGACTACGCCGGCGGCATGCGCGAGGGCTACAAGCTCAAGGCCTGGCAGCCCGGCGGCGCCGGCACCGGCTTCCTGCTCCCCGAGCACATGGACGCCCTGTTCTACGCCGGCGGCATCGCCAAGGTCGGTACCCGCATGGGCACCGGCCTGGCCATGGCGGTGGACGACAGCATCAACATGGTCTCGCTGCTGCGCAACATGGAAGAGTTCTTCGCCCGCGAGTCGTGCGGCTGGTGCACCCCGTGCCGCGACGGCCTGCCGTGGAGCGTGAAGCTCCTGCGCGCGCTGGAGCGCGGCGAAGGCCAGCCCGGCGACCTCGAGACACTCGAGCAGCTGGTCAACTTCCTCGGCCCGGGCAAGACCTTCTGCGCCCACGCACCGGGCGCCGTCGAACCGCTGGGCAGTGCCTTGAAATATTTCCGTCCCGAGTTCGAAGCGGGCGTCTCCCGCCAGGCTCAGGCCGCGCCGCAACCGCAACGCGTCGGCGCGTAAAGCTTTGGATGCCGGGCCCGCGGGCCCGGCGATGTTCCGTCGTAGCGCCGCGGCATGCCGCCGGCCCGACGGAGCCGTGATTTCCCTTAGCCAAGCCCGCTGACAACGGGCCAACGAAGAACTTGAACCATGGCCACTATCCACGTAGACGGCAAGACGTTAGAAGTCGATGGGGCGGACAACCTGTTGCAGGCCTGCCTGTCCCTCGGACTCGACATCCCCTACTTCTGCTGGCACCCGGCGCTCGGTAGCGTCGGCGCCTGCCGGCAGTGCGCGGTCAAGCAGTACACCGACGAGAACGACAAGCGTGGTCGCCTCGTCATGTCCTGCATGACCCCCGCCACCGACAACACCTGGATCTCCATCGAGGACGAAGAGGCCAAGGCCTTCCGCGAGAGCGTCGTCGAATGGCTGATGACCAACCACCCGCACGACTGCCCGGTGTGCGAGGAAGGCGGCCACTGCCACCTGCAGGACATGACGGTGATGACCGGCCACAACAAGCGCCGGTACCGCTTCACCAAGCGCACCCACCAGAACCAGGAGCTCGGCCCGTTCATCGCCCACGAGATGAACCGCTGCATCGCCTGCTACCGCTGCGTGCGCTACTACAAGGACTACGCCGGCGGCACCGACCTGGGCGTCTACGGCGCGCACGACAACGTGTACTTCGGCCGCATCGAGGACGGCGTGCTGGAGAGCGAGTTCTCCGGCAACCTGACCGAGGTCTGCCCGACCGGCGTGTTCACCGACAAGACCCACTCCGAGCGCTACAACCGCAAGTGGGACATGCAGTTCGCCCCAAGCATCTGCCATGGCTGCTCCAGCGGCTGCAACATCAGCCCCGGCGAGCGCTACGGCGAGATCCGCCGCATCGAGAACCGCTACAACGGCTCGGTGAACCACTACTTCCTCTGCGACCGCGGCCGCTTCGGCTACGGCTACGTCAACCGCGAGGACCGTCCGCGCCAGCCGATGCTGATGCTCAGCAAGCAGAAGCTGAGCCTGGACGGCGCCCTCGACCAGGCCGCCGCCCTGCTCAAGGGTCGCAAGGTGATCGGCATCGGTTCGCCGCGCGCCAGCCTGGAAAGCAACTACGCGCTGTCCGAGCTGGTCGGCGCCGGCAACTTCTACAGCGGCATCGCCGCCGACGAGCTGCAGCGCCTGCGCCTGGTGCTCAAGGTGATGCAGGAAGGCCCGCTGCCCTCCCCCACCATCCGCGACATGGAAGACCATGACGCGGTCTTCGTGCTCGGCGAGGACCTGACCCAGACCGCCGCCCGCATCGCCCTGGCCCTGCGCCAGTCGGTGAAGGGCAAGGGCGAGGACATGGCCGCCGCGATGAAGATCCAACCGTGGCTCGACGCCGCGGTGAAGACCATCGCCCAGCACGAGAAGAACCCGCTGTTCATCGCCAGCCTGGCCGAGACGCGCCTGGACGACGTCGCCGCCGAGTGCGTGCACGCCGCCCCCGAGGACCTGGCCCGCCTGGGCTTCGCCGTGGCCCACGCGATCGACCCGAGCGCCCCGGCCGTGGCCGGTCTGGAACCGGAAGCGCAAGCCCTGGCCCAGCGCATCGCCGACGCCCTGGTGGCCGCCAAGCGCCCGCTGGTGGTTTCCGGCGTTTCACTGCGCAGCAACGCCCTGATCGAAGCCGCGGCGAACATCGCCAGCGCGCTGAAGCAGCGCGAGAAGAACGGCTCGCTGAGCCTGGTGGTGCCGGAAGCCAACAGCCTGGGCCTCACCCTGTTCGGCGGCGAGTCCGTCGAAGCCGCGCTGGAGCAGCTGACCTCCGGCGCCGCCGACGCCGTGGTGGTGCTGGAGAACGACCTGTACCGCCGCGCCGAAGCCGCCCAGGTCGACGCCGCCCTGGCCGCCGCCAAGCTGGTGATCGTCGCCGACCACCAGAGCACCGCGACCAGCGCCAAGGCGCACATCGTCCTGCCGGCCGCCAGCTTCGCCGAAGGCGACGGCACCCTGGTCAGCCAGGAAGGCCGCGCCCAGCGCTTCTTCCAGGTCTTCGACCCGACCTACTACAACGCCGACAACCTGGTCCGCGAAGGCTGGCGCTGGCTGCACGCCCTGCACAGCACCCTCGAGGGCAAGCGCGTCGACTGGACGCAGCTGGACCACGTGATCGACGCCGTGGTCGCCGCCAAGCCGCAACTGGCCGGCATCCGCGACGCCGCGCCGAACGCCGCGTTCCGCATCAAGGGCCTGAAGCTGGCGCGCGAACCGCACCGCTACTCCGGCCGCACCGCCATGCGCGCCAACATCAACGTCAGCGAGCCCCGCGCCCCGCAGGACATCGACAGCGCCTTCGCCTTCTCCATGGAAGGCTATTCCGGCAGCACCGAGCCGCGTCAGCAGATTCCCTTCGCCTGGTCCCCGGGCTGGAACTCGCCGCAGGCCTGGAACAAGTTCCAGGACGAGGTCGGCGGCCACCTGCGCGCCGGCGACCCGGGCGTGCGCCTGATCGAGGCCAAGGGCGAGGCCCTGTGGTTCCGCGACGTGCCGGCGCCGTTCCACACCCCGGCCAGCCAGTTCAAGGTGGTGCCCTTCTACCACCTGTTCGGCAGCGAGGAGAACAGCGCCCGCGCCAAGCCGGTGCAGGAGCGTATCCCGGAAACCTACGTGGCCCTGGGCCGCGAGGAAGCCGAGCGCCTGGGCCTGGCCGAAGGCAAGCTGCTGCGCCTGAGCGTCAAGGGCCACGAGCTGCGCCTGCCGCTGCGCATCAGCGAAGAGCTGGGCGCGGGCCTCGTCGCCCTGCCGGCCGGCCTGGCCGGCATCCCCGCCGGTGTCTTCGGCGGTGTCGCTGAAGGTCTGCAGGAGGCTGCCCAATGAGTTTGATGAGCATGAGCTGGCTGACACCCGCCATCGTCGACATCATCGTCGAGGTCATCAAGGCCATCGTCATCCTGCTCGCCGTGGTCGTCTGCGGCGCGCTGCTGAGCTGGGTCGAGCGGCGCCTGCTGGGCCTCTGGCAGGACCGCTACGGTCCCAACCGGGTCGGCCCGTTCGGCGCCTTCCAGCTCGGCGCGGACATGATCAAGATGTTCTTCAAGGAAGACTGGACGCCGCCGTTCGCCGACAAGATGATCTTCACCCTCGCCCCGGTCATCGCCATGGGCGCGCTGCTGATCGCCTTCGTGATCATCCCGATCAGCCCCAATTGGGGCGTGGCGGACCTGAACATCGGCATCCTGTTCTTCTTCGCCATGGCCGGCCTGACCGTGTACGCGGTGCTCTTCGCCGGCTGGTCGAGCAACAACAAGTTCGCCCTGCTCGGCAGCCTGCGCGCCTCGGCCCAGACCATCTCCTACGAGGTGTTCCTGGCCTTGTCGCTGATGGGCATCGTGGCCCAGGTCGGCTCGTTCAACATGCGCGACATCGTCGACTACCAGGCCCAGCACCTGTGGTTCATCATTCCGCAGTTCTTCGGCTTCTGCACCTTCATCATCGCCGGCGTCGCCGTGACCCACCGTCACCCGTTCGACCAGCCGGAAGCTGAGCAGGAACTGGCCGACGGCTACCACATCGAGTACGCCGGGATGAAATGGGGCATGTTCTTCGTCGGCGAATACATCGGCATCGTGCTGATCTCGGCGCTGCTGGTGACGCTGTTCTTCGGTGGCTGGCACGGCCCGTTCGGCCTGCTGCCGCAGATCCCGTTCATCTGGTTCGCCCTGAAGACCAGCTTCTTCATCATGCTGTTCATCCTGATCCGCGCCTCGCTGCCGCGTCCGCGCTATGACCAGGTGATGGCCTTCAGCTGGAAGTTCTGCCTTCCGCTGACCCTGATCAACCTGCTGGTGACCGGCGCCTGTGTGCTGGCCGCGGCCCAGTAAGGAGAACCACCATGATCAAAGAAATCCTGCACATCGTGCATGGCACCTACACCCAGCTGCGCAGCCTGGTGATGATCTTCGGCCATGCCTTCCGCAAGCGCGACACCCTGCAGTACCCGGAAGAGCAGGTCTACCTGCCGCCGCGCTACCGCGGCCGCATCGTCCTCACCCGCGACCCCGACGGCGAGGAACGCTGCGTGGCCTGCAACCTGTGCGCCGTGGCCTGCCCGGTCGGCTGCATCTCGCTGCAGAAGGCCGAGACCGACGACGGCCGCTGGTACCCCGAGTTCTTCCGCATCAACTTCTCCCGCTGCATCTTCTGCGGCCTGTGCGAGGAAGCCTGCCCGACCACCGCGATCCAGCTGACCCCGGATTTCGAGATGGGCGAGTTCAAGCGCCAGGATCTGGTGTACGAGAAGGAAGACCTGCTGATCTCCGGCCCCGGCAAGAACCCGGACTACAACTTCTACCGCGTCGCCGGCATGGCCATCGCCGGCAAGCCCAAGGGCAGCGCGCAGAACGAGGCCGAACCGATCAACGTCAAGAGCCTGCTGCCGTAAGGAGACGTCGCGTGGAATTCGCTTTCTACTTCGCCGCCGGCGTCGCCGTGCTGGCAACCCTGCGGGTCATCACCAACAGCAACCCGGTGCATGCCCTGCTCTACCTCATCGTTTCGCTGCTCGCCGTGTCGATGACCTTCTTCAGCCTCGGCGCCCCGTTCGCCGGCGCCCTGGAGATCATCGTCTACGCCGGCGCGATCATGGTGCTGTTCGTCTTCGTGGTGATGATGCTCAACCTGGGCCCGGCGATCGCCGAGCAGGAGCGCAAGTGGCTCAAGCCCGGGGTCTGGATCGGCCCGGGCGTGCTTTCCGCCGTCCTGCTCGTCGAACTGCTGCTGGTGCTGTCGCGCAACCCCAGCGGCGCCGGCATCGGCCACACCACCGTGGACGCCAAGGCCGTGGGCATCGCCCTGTTCGGCCCCTACCTGCTGGTCGTCGAACTGGCCTCGATGCTGCTGCTGGCGGCACTGGTCGCCGCCTACCACCTCGGCCGCCACGACGCGAAGGAATAACACCATGAATGCAATCCCCCTGGAACACGGGCTGGCACTCTCCGGCGTGCTGTTCTGCCTCGGGCTGGCCGGCCTGATGGTCCGGCGCAACATCCTGTTCGTACTCATGAGCCTGGAAGTGATGATGAACGCCGCCGCGCTGGCCTTCGTGGTCGCCGGCAGCCGCTGGGCGCAGCCCGACGGCCAGGTGATGTTCATCCTGGTGCTCAGCCTGGCCGCGGCCGAGGCGAGCATCGGTCTGGCGATCCTGCTGCAACTGTATCGCCGCTTCCATACCCTCGATGTCGACGCTGCCAGCGAGATGCGCGGATGAACCTGCTGCCCCTCACCTTCCTGTTCCCCCTGGTCGGCTTCCTGCTGCTGTCTTTCTCCCGCGGCAAGTGGTCGGAAAATCTCTCCGCGCTGGTCGGCGTCGGCTCGGTCGGCCTGGCCGCGCTGTCCGCCTTCTGGGCGATCTGGAGCTTCCACAGCGCCCCGCCGGAAGGCGGCGCCTACACCCTGGTCCTGTGGCAGTGGATGAACGTCGACGGCTTCGCGCCGAACTTCGCCCTGTACCTGGACGGCCTGTCGGTCACCATGCTCGGCGTGGTCACCGGCGTCGGCTTCCTGATCCACCTGTTCGCCAGCTGGTACATGCGCGGTGAAGCCGGCTACTCGCGCTTCTTCGCCTACACCAACCTGTTCATCGCCAGCATGCTGTTCCTGGTGCTGGGCGACAACCTGCTGTTCCTGTACTTCGGCTGGGAAGGCGTGGGCCTGTGCTCCTACCTGCTGATCGGCTTCTACTACAGCCACGTACCGAACGGCAACGCGGCGCTCAAGGCCTTCATCGTCACCCGCGTGGGCGACGTGTTCATGGCCTTCGGCCTGTTCATCCTGTTCCAGCAGCTGGGCACCCTGAACATTCAGGAACTGCTGGTGCTGGCCCCGCAGCACTTCGCCCAGGGCGATATGTGGGTGAGCCTGGCGGCCCTGGCGCTGCTCGGCGGCGCGGTCGGCAAGTCGGCCCAGCTGCCGCTGCAGACCTGGCTGGCGGACGCGATGGCCGGCCCGACCCCGGTTTCGGCGCTGATCCACGCGGCGACCATGGTCACCGCGGGCGTCTACCTGATCGCCCGCTGCCACGGCATCTTCACCCTGGCGCCGAACGTGCTGGAACTGGTCGGCGTGGTCGGCGCGGTCACCCTGGTCCTGGCCGGCTTCGCCGCCCTGGTGCAGACCGACATCAAGCGCATCCTCGCCTACTCGACCATGAGCCAGATCGGCTACATGTTCCTGGCCCTGGGCGTCGGCGCCTGGGACGCGGCGATCTTCCACCTGATGACCCACGCCTTCTTCAAGGCCCTGCTGTTCCTCGCCTCCGGTGCGGTGATCGTCGCCTGCCACCACGAGCAGAACATCTTCAAGATGGGCGGCCTGTGGAAGAAGCTGCCGCTGGCCTACGCCAGCTTCATCGTCGGTGGTTCGGCCCTGGCCGCCCTGCCGCTGGTTACCGCCGGCTTCTACTCCAAGGACGAGATCCTCTGGGAAGCCTTCGCCAGCGGTCACCAGAACCTGCTGATCGCCGGCCTGGCGGGTGCCTTCCTGACCTCGATCTACACCTTCCGCCTGATCTTCATCGCCTTCCACGGCGAGCAGAAGACCGAGGCCCACGCCGGCCATGGCATCAGCCACTGGCTGCCGCTGTCGGTGCTGATCGTGCTGTCGACCTTCGTCGGCGCGCTGATCACCCCGCCGCTGCACGGCGTGCTGCCGGAAAGCGTCGGCCATGCCGGCGGCGAAGCACAGCACAGCCTGGAAATCGCCTCGGGCGCCATCGCCCTGGCCGGCATCCTGCTGGCCGGCCTGCTGTTCCTCGGCAAGCGCCGCTTCGTCAGCGCCCTGGCCAAGAGCGCGCCGGGCCGCTTCTTCGGCACCTGGTGGTACCACGCCTGGGGCTTCGACTGGCTGTACGACAAGCTGTTCGTGAAACCCTATCTGCTGCTCTGCCGCCTGCTCGGCCGCGACCCCATCGACCAGACCCTGGTCCTGGTGCCGCTGTCCGCCCGCGGTGGGCACACCCTTCTGAGCCTGACCGAGAACGGCCGCCTGCGCTGGTACGCCGCTTCCCTGGTCGGCGGCGCGGTGCTGCTGTTCGCGCTGCTACTGGCCTAACGCATTCACGAAAGAGATCGAGCCCGTCATGATTCTGCCCTGGCTAATCCTGATCCCCTTCATCGGCGGCTTCCTCTGCTGGATCGCCGAGTACACCAGCAAGACCCTGCCCCGCTGGGTCGCGCTGGGTTCCATGACCCTGACCCTGGCATTGAGCCTGTGGCTGTGGCACACCGGCGACTTCCACCTGGCGCCCGCGCCGGGTGGCGAGCCGCAGTGGACCGCCGAATTCAAGCTGCAATGGATCGAGCGCTTCGGCATCAGCGTGCACCTGGCCATCGACGGCCTGTCGCTGCTGATGGTCGCCCTCACCGGCCTGCTCGGCGTGCTGTCCGTGCTCTGCTCGTGGAACGAGATCCAACGCCGCATCGGCTTCTTCCACCTGAACCTGCTGTGGATCCTCGGCGGCGTGATCGGCGTGTTCCTCGCCGTCGACCTGTTCCTGTTCTTCTTCTTCTGGGAAATGATGCTGGTGCCGATGTACTTCCTCATCGCGCTCTGGGGCCATAGCTCGGACGACGGCAAGAAGACGCGCATCTACGCCGCCACCAAGTTCTTCATCTTCACCCAGGCCAGCGGCCTGGTGATGCTGGTGGCGATCCTCGGCCTGGTGTTCGTGCACTACAACAGCACCGGCGTGCTGACCTTCAACTACGCCGACCTGCTGAAGACGCAGATGAGCGAGCACGTCGAGTGGCTGCTGATGCTCGGCTTCTTCGTCGCCTTCGCGGTGAAGATGCCGGTGGTGCCGGTGCACTCCTGGCTGCCGGACGCCCACGCCCAGGCGCCCACCGCCGGTTCCGTGGACCTGGCCGGCATCCTGCTGAAGACCGCCGCCTACGGCCTGATCCGCTTCGCCCTGCCGCTGTTCCCCAACGCCTCGGCGGAGTTCGCGCCCATCGCCATGACCCTGGGCCTGATCGGCATCTTCTACGGCGCCCTGCTGTCCTTCGCGCAGACCGACATCAAGCGCCTGGTGGCCTTCTCCAGCGTGTCGCACATGGGCTTCGTGATGATCGGCATCTACTCCGGCAGCCCGCAGGCGCTGCAGGGCGTGGTGATCCAGATGATCGCCCACGGCCTGTCCGCCGCCGCGCTGTTCATCCTCTGCGGCCAGCTCTACGAGCGCCTGCACACCCGCGACATGCGCAAGATGGGCGGCCTGTGGTCGCGCATCCCCTACCTGCCGGCCGTGGCCCTGTTCTTCGCGACCGCGTCCCTGGGCCTGCCGGGCACCGGCAACTTCGTCGGCGAGTTCCTGATCCTGCTGGGCGCCTTCAAGACCGTGCCGGTGGTCATCGTCATCGCCACCTTCGGCCTGGTGTTCGCCTCGATCTACTCGCTGATCATGATCCACCGCGCCTACTTCGGCCCGGCGAAGGCGGACACGCCGATCGCCGGCCTGAACGCCCGCGAGCTGAGCATGGTCCTGGGCCTGGCGGTCCTGCTGATCATCCTCGGCATCTACCCGCAGCCGGTTCTCGATACCTCCGCCGCCACCATGCACGGTGTCCAGCAGTGGTTCGATTCCGCCCTTTCCACCCTTGCCGCACGGTAGTCGCGAAATGACCTTCACGATCCAACACTTCATCGCGCTCCTGCCGCTGCTCATCACCAGCGCCACTCTGGTGGTGGTGATGCTGGCGGTCGCCTGGAAACGCAACCACCGGCTGATCGCCACCCTCTCGATGATCGGCCTCAACCTGGCGCTGCTGTCGATCCTCTGGGCGATCAAGGCGACCCCCATCGCCGTCACCCCGCTGCTGCTGATCGACAACTTCGCGCTGTTCTACTCGGCGCTGATCCTGATCGCCGCCCTCGCCTGCTCGACCCTCGCCCATGCCTACATGGAGAGCTACCCGGGCAACCGCGAGGAGCTCTACCTGCTCCTGCTGCTGGCCACCGCCGGCGGCCTGGTGCTGGTGGCGGCGCAGAACCTGGCCGGCCTGTTCATCGGCCTGGAACTGCTCTCGGTGCCGGTCTACGGCATGGTGGCCTACGCCTTCTTCAACAAGCGCAGCCTGGAAGCCGGCATCAAGTACACCGTGCTGTCCGCGGCGGGCTCGGCCTTCCTGCTGTTCGGCATGGCCATGCTCTACGCCGAAGCCGGCACCCTGGACTTCGCCGGCCTGGGCAGCGCCCTGGCCGAAGGCACCGTGCACAGCCCGCTGCTGACCATCGGCGTGGGCATGATGCTGGTGGGCCTGGGCTTCAAGCTGTCGCTGGCGCCCTTCCACCTGTGGACCCCGGACGTCTACGAAGGCGCCCCGGCCCCGGTGGCGGCGTTCCTCGCCACCGCCGCCAAGGTCGCCGTGTTCGCCGTGCTGCTGCGCCTGTTCCAGATCGCCCCGGCGGCCCTGCACAGCGGCGTGCTGCACGTCGCCCTGGCGGTCATCGCGGTCATCTCGATCCTGGTCGGCAACCTGCTGGCGCTGACCCAGAGCAACCTCAAGCGCCTGCTCGGCTACTCCTCCATCGCCCACCTGGGCTACCTGCTGATCGCCGTGGTGGCCAGCAACGGCCTGGCCGTGGAGACCGTCGGCGTCTACCTGACCACCTACGTGGTCACCACCCTGGGCGCCTTCGGCGTGGTCACCCTGATGTCCACCCCCTACGGCGGCCGCGACGCCGACGCGCTGTTCGAGTACCGCGGCCTGTTCTGGCGCCGTCCGGTGCTGACCGCGGTGATGACCGTGATGATGCTGTCCCTGGCCGGCATCCCGCTGACCGCCGGCTTCATCGGCAAGTTCTACGTCATCGCCAGCGGCGTCGAGTCGCACCTGTGGTGGCTGGTCGGCGCCCTGGTACTGGGCAGCGCCATCGGCCTGTACTACTACCTGCGCGTCATGGTCACCCTGTTCCTGGTCGAGCCGAACATGAAGCGCCACGACGCGCCCCTGGACTGGGCCCAGCGCGCCGGCGGCATCATGCTGGTGGCCATCGCCCTGCTGGCCTTCTTCCTCGGCGTCTACCCGCAGCCGCTGCTGGACATCCTCCAGCACTCCGGCCTGGCGGTAGCCGTCGCCGGCTGAGCGCAGGCAGCAAAGAAAAACCCCGCCTCGGCGGGGTTTTTTCTTGCCTGCGAAACGCTCTTCGTACGCGCCGGGATTGTTCTTCGTAGGATGGTGTTGAGCGAAGCGATACCCATCAGCGCAACCGCATGGGTTTCGCAAGCTCAACCCATCCTACGAAAGACGCCTCGGCGCAAACAGTTGCTCCTACGCTATCCCCAGGCCCTCCCCTACTCCGCCAAATCCTCGGTTTCCTCGCGGCCGGTGAACAGATCCCAGCTGGCGATGAACAGCGCGGCGATCAGCGGGCCGATGACGAAGCCGTTGAGGCCGAACAGCGACATGCCGCCGAGGGTGGAGATCAGTACCACGTAGTCGGGCATCTTGGTGTCCTTGCCCACCAGGATCGGGCGCAGGATGTTGTCCACCAGGCCGATCACCAGCACGCAGAAGAGGATCAGCACCACGCCCTGCCAGATCGCCCCGGTGAGCAGGAACCAGGCCGCCACCGGCACCCATACCAGGCCCGCGCCTATCGCCGGCAGCAGCGACAGGAAGGCCATCAGCGTGCCCCACAGCAGCGAGCCCTGGATGCCCAGGAACCAGAAGATCAGCCCGCCCAGCGCGCCCTGGGTGGCGGCCACGGCGATGTTGCCCTTCACCGTGGCGCGCACCACGGTGGTGAACTTGGTGAACAGGTGCTGCTTGTGCTCGTGGTCCAGCGGCACCGCCTGCTTGATCCGCCGGCCCAGGGTGCGGCCATCGCGCAGCAGGAAGAACAGCAGGTAGAGCATCACGCCGAAGCTGACGACGAAGTCGAAGGTGTTCTGGCCGATGCTGAAGGCCTTGGTGGCGACGAACTGGCTGGCCTGCATGGCGCCGCTGGAAAGCTTCTCCTGCAGGCTCGACAGGTCGCCCAGGTCGAAACGCTCCAGCCACTGGTGGGCCCATGGCGGCAAGGCGGCGAAGGCCTGCTGCACCAGGCCGGCGGGGTTCAGTTGGCCGGACTTCAGGCTCTGGTAGAGGTTGGCGCCTTCCTGCACCAGCGAGCCGGCGATGAAGATCACCGGCAGGATCACGATGAGGATACAGGCGCTCAATGTGATCAGCGCCGCCAGGTTCCTGCGCCCACCCAGGCGCGCCTGCAGCCGGCGGTGCACCGGGGTGAAGATGATGGCCAGGATGGTGCCCCAGAACACCGCGCCGTAGAACGGCAGCAGCAGCCAGGCGAAGGCGATGCTGACCACCGCCAGCAGTATCAGGAACGTCCGGTTTTCCAGTTTCGAATCGAGCATGTGCAATCCCATCTGCCGAGAGTGGCCTGCACATTAGTCAGCAGATGGGTGGCGAAGTGCAACCCGGCGCGAGACTGGCGCCCCAGAAGCTCAGCCGACGGACGGTAGCAATGTCTGTAAAGAAAATCGCACAGCCGCCGATATTTCCGAACATCCCCAAGGTTCCCGCAGAGGACACCCCCATGCCCTTCCGTCGCCTCTCCATCCAGTGGAAGATCACCCTGCTCGCCGGCCTGTGCCTGCTCGGCGTGGTCTCGCTGCTCGCCGGCCTCTCGATCTTCCGCATGCAGCACAGCACCGCGCTGGTGAAGGAATCCAGCACGCACATGCTGGACGATGCCGCCGAAGCCCGCCTGCGCGCCCGCGGGGAAATCCAGGCGATGCGCATCCAACGCTACTTCAGCGACGCCTACCGCTACGCACAGAGCTTCGCCCGCCAGGCCCTGGCCATGCGCCAGCTCGCCGCCCAGCGCGGCCTGGACACCCTGGCCCTGCGTGAGGAGCTGAACCGGCAGATGCGCGACGCGGTGGCGGCCAACCCCGAACTGCTCGGCCTGTACCTCGCCTTCGAGCCCGACGCCCTCGACGGCCATGACGCGCAGGCCGAAGGCCGCACGGAGATCGGCAGTAACGAAAAGGGGCGTTTCTCGCAATACTGGGCGCAGGCCACCCCCGGCAAACTGGAAGCCGAGCCGATGGACGAGAAGATGCTCGCCGACACCAGCCCCGGCCCCAGCGGCGCGGCCTACAACGCCTGGTACACCTGCCCGAAGGCCGCCGGCAAGACCTGCGTGCTGGAGCCCTACGTCGACGAAGTGGGCAACCGCAAGATCCTCATGACCAGCATCGCTCTGCCCCTGTGGGTGGACGGCAAGCTGGTCGGCGTGCTGGGCGTGGACATCGCCCTCGACCGCCTGCAGGAAATCGCCCATGAAGGCAGCCAGGAACTCTACGAAGGCCAGAGCCGCGTCGCCATCGTCAGCCCCGCCGGCCTGCTCGCCGGCTACAGCGCCGACGCCGGCAAGCTCGGCAGGAAGCTGCAGGAGGTCTACCCCGCTCAGGGCGAGCAGCTGCTGCAACTGCTCGGCGCCGGCCAGCACAAGGTCCTCGAACACGACAGCGAACTGCGCGCCCTGCAACCGCTGCGCCCGATCCCCGAGGCCGACGCCTGGGGCGTGCTCATCGACGTGCCGCTGCAGGCGCTGCAGGGCCCGGCGGTGAAACTGCAGCAGGAACTGGACCAACAACGCACCCAGGGCACCGTCGTCGAACTCGGCCTGGGCCTGCTCGCCGCCCTGCTCGGCCTGCTGCTGGTATGGCTGACCGCCCGCGGCGTGACGCGCCCGATCCTCGGCGTGGCCGGCATGCTGCGCGACATCGCCAGCGGCGAGGGCGACCTGACCCAGCGCCTGAAATACCAGGGCCAGGACGAACTGGGTGAGTTGGCCGGCTGGTTCAACCGCTTCCTCGACAAGCTGCAGCCGATCATCCGCGACGTGAAGGCCTCGGTGCAGGACGCCCGCGCCACCGCCGACCAGTCCGCCGCGCTGTCGACCCAGACCAGCGCCGGCATGCAGCAGCAGTTCCGCGAGATCGAGCAGGTGGCCACCGCCTCTCAGGAAATGAGCGCCACCGCCCACGACGTGGCCAACAGCGCGGCCATGGCCGCCGACGCCGCCCGCGGTGCCGACGGCGCCACCCGCGACGGCCTGGCGGTGATCGACCAGACCACCCGCGCCATCGACGAACTGGCCCGCGACATGAGCCAGGCGATGACCCAGGTCGAGGGCCTGGCGGCCAGCAGCGAGCAGATCGGCTCGGTGCTGGAGGTGATCCGCGCCATCGCCGAGCAGACCAACCTGCTGGCGCTGAACGCGGCCATCGAAGCGGCCCGCGCCGGCGAGGCTGGCCGTGGCTTCGCGGTGGTGGCCGACGAAGTGCGCAACCTGGCCAAGCGCACCCAGGACTCTGTGGAGGAAATCCGCCAGGTGATCGAAGGCCTGCAGAACGGCACCCGCGAAGTGGTCACCGCCATGCACAGCAGCCACCAGCAGGCCCAGGGCAGCGTCAGCCAGGTCGAGCAGGCGGTAGCGGCGTTGCAGCGCATCGGCGAGGCGGTGGGGGTGATCAACGACATGAACCTGCAGATCGCCAGCGCCGCCGAGGAACAGAGCGCGGTGGCCGAGGAGATCAACCGCAACGTGGCGGGTATCCGCGACGTGACCGAATCGCTGTCCGGCCAGGCCCAGGAGTCGGCGCAGATCAGCCAGTCGTTGAACGACCTGGCAAATCACCAGCAGGGGTTGATGGGGCAGTTCCGGGTGTGATCGGCGGGCTCCCATACACCCGTAGGATGGCGTTGAGCGAAGCGATACCCATCACCCCGCCCGCATGGGTTTCGCAAGCTCAACCCATCCTACGAAGAGCGCCTCGGCGCAGGGATGTAGGGCGCATAACCGTTCGCGGTTATCCGCCGTTGGCCGGAAACACCAATGCCCCGGTCCACACCCGTAGGATGGCGTTGAGCGAAGCGATACCCATCATCGCGGCCGCATGGGTTTCGCAAGCTCAACCCATCCTACGAAGAGCGCCTCGGCGCAGTCGACAATTCCGCCCGTGTTTTCCTGGAAGCAACAAAAAACGCCGTTTCCCATGACGGGAAACGGCGTTCTTTCTCGAACCGCGGGCCATCACCGGCCCGCCGGTATTACAGACCGAGCTGGCGGTTCGACGCCTTGAGGAACTCCTGCTTCAGGTCCTCGTAGGTGTGCACCGCCGGGAACTGCGGGAACTCGCGGATGACGTTCTCCGGCGCATGGAACAGGATGCCGGCGTGGGCTTCGCTGAGCATGGTGGTGTCGTTGTACGAGTCGCCGGCGGCGATCACGCGGTAGTACAGGCTCTTCAGGGCGATCACCGACTGGCGCTTGGGGTCCTTCTGGCGCAGCTGGTAGCCGACCACGCGGTCGGTCTCGTCGGTGATGAGCTTGTGGCACAGCAGGGTCGGGAAGCCCAGTTGGCGCATCAGCGGCTGGGAGAACTCGTAGAAGGTGTCGGAGAGGATCACCACCTGGAAGCGCTCGCGCAGCCAGTCGACGAACTCCACCGCGCCTTCCAGCGGCTTCAGGGTGGCGATCACTTCCTGGATGTCGGCCAGCTTCAGGCCGTGCTCGTCGAGGATGCGCAGGCGCTGCTGCATCAGCACGTCGTAGTCGGGGATATCGCGGGTAGTCGCCTTGAGCGCTTCGATACCGGTTTTTTCAGCGAAGGCGATCCAGATTTCCGGGACCAGTACCCCTTCCAGGTCGAGACAGGCGATTTCCACGAACGATTCCCCGCAGGTTTGGACAGAAGGCGGCACTCTAGCGGCTCGCCCGGGCCGGCGCAACGCAGCACTTATACCCAAAGCATACAGTCGACCTTCCTGATGGTTATTTAGGGGCATATCCCTGCCTTTGTTAAGATCGGCAGCCTTATAGCGCACCGCGCAAGTACAAGTGGAAAACCGCCTGATGAGCCATCCGTTCGACGTCGCCGAAATCGCCGCGACCTATGCCAGCAAGTCCCCCCAGGACATCCTCAAGTTCGCCTTCGAGCACTTCGGCGACGACCTGTGGATCTCCTTCAGCGGCGCCGAGGACGTGGTGCTGCTGGACATGGCCTGGAAGATCAACAAGAACGTCAAGGTGTTCAGCCTGGACACCGGCCGCCTGCACCCGGAGACCTACCGCTTCATCGAGCGGGTGCGCGAGCACTACGGCATCGCCATCGAGGTCATGACCCCCGATCCGCGCCTGCTGGAACCCTTCGTCAAGGAAAAGGGCCTGTTCAGCTTCTACAAGGACGGCCACGGCGAGTGCTGCGGCATCCGCAAGATCGAGCCGCTCAAGCGCAAGCTCGCCACCGTCAGCGCCTGGGCCACCGGCCAGCGCAAGGACCAGAGCCCGGGCACCCGCAGCCAGGTGGCGGTGGTCGAACTGGACGGCGCCTTCTCCACGGCGGAAAAGCCGCTGTACAAGTTCAACCCGCTGGCCAGCATGAGCAGCGAGGAAGTCTGGGCCTACATCCGCATGCTGGAGATCCCCTACAACAGCCTGCACGAGCGCGGCTTCATCAGCATCGGCTGCGAGCCCTGCACCCGCCCGGTGCTGCCCAACCAGCACGAGCGCGAAGGCCGCTGGTGGTGGGAGGAAGCCACCCAGAAGGAATGCGGCCTGCACGCCGGCAACCTGATCAGCAAGGGTTGAGCTCGTCGCCGGCGGGTTTTCCGCCGGCGCCGCAGCGCTTAAGGTAGGCCCTGCCCCTACCGCGAGAGGAAAGCCCCATGCGCATCACCATGGTCAAGAAGGTCCTGGCCGACGGCGAGGACTGCGGCAAGTGCAAGGACGTGCAGCAACGCCTGGAGAAAGGCGGCTACCTGCCGCGCATCGACCGCGTGCTGGTGGCCGACGAACGCAACCCGGGCAGCGCCGGCTGGATGGTCGCCGCCCAGTATGGCGTGGACAGCGCGCCCTTCTTCGTGGTGCGCCACGACGACGGCCGCGAGCAGGTGTTCACCGTGTTCATGAGCTTCCTCCACGAGATTCTCGAAGGCCGCGGCCCGGCGCCGCAGGACTCGCCCGAGGCACTGGCCGAGCTGGCCCTGCGCAGCGACCTCGACCGACTCTGACCGCCCTTCCGTCCCAGCTTAATGCCGCCTTCAGGCTCCGACGCCTATAGTCCTGCGTGCCCTCTTACAAGAATCGACCATGCCCACCTTGCTCCCTACTCCCGGCCCCAGCCTGCTGGAGGCGCTCGACCGCCAGGCGTTCCTCGCCATCAACGCCACCGCGCAGACGCCAGCCTGGCTGATCGACGCCGCGCGCTTCATCGCCACCGTGCCGCTCTACCTGTTGCCGCTGGCATTGCTGTACCTGTGGTGCCGGGGTGACCACGGCCTGCGCGGCCGCCTGCTGCGCGCCCTGGGCGTGACCTCGCTGGCGCTGGGGCTCAGCCTGCTGATCGGCCTGCTCTGGCCGCACCCGCGCCCCTTTGCCATAGGCCTGGGCCACCCCTGGCTGGCCCACGCCGCCAACGCCTCCTTCCCCAGCGACCACCTGACCCTCTTCGCCGGCTGCGCTCTCAGCCTGCTGTTCGACGATGCCTGGCTGCTGGGTGCGTTGATCGGCGCCGTCGGCCTGGCGGTGGGCTACGCGAGGGTCTACCTGGGCATCCACTCCCCGCTGGACATGCTCGGCGCGCTGGCCGTGTCGGCGGTGAGCAACAGCCTGGTCTGGCTGCTCTGGCAGCGCCACGGCGGCACGTTGACCGCCCAGGCCGAGACGCTATACCGGCGCGTTCTGGCGCCGGCAATCAGCCGGGGGTGGTTGCGTCACTGAATGCGCCTGGCGAGCGGCATGGTTTCGGTCGTGAACCTGGCCTCGAGCGCCGCTTTCTATCTTGTCATTCCCGCGAACGCGGGACGCGGCTTCATCGCGAACAGCGCTTGCGCTGGCCCGAAGGGGAATAACCCAGAGACGTCTTGTTTGGGTATAGCGCGCCGCACCGAGTCTGCGGAGATTTTTTGTTTCGCCCCCTCGGGCGAGTCCCTTTTGTCAATCGGTGGAAGGCCACCCCCGCAAAAAGGAACCAAAAAGGCTTGCCCCGCATACGGGCCCGATGGAGCCGGGCTACCCTCGCGAATTCCCCCGCCACGGAGGCCCGAACTAGGCGTCCCCCCCCGAGCGTACGTCCCTGTAGCCCATCGGGGCTCTCGCGACATCCATGTCGCATGACCTCCTGAGCGCCGGTTTCGCTCGGCCTGCTGAAGGGGCGTTTCGGAGTGCGCGGAGGTTTCTCTGGAAGTCCCAAAAGCAAGAGCGGGCGTGCTTTTGCTCTTCGTAGGAGCGAGCTTGCTCGCGAAGGGAGTTTCCCGGCGATATAGATGTTTGGGATCGACTCCGTTCCCTCTCCCTAACCCTCTCCCTGAAGGGAGAGGGGACCGTTGGGCAGAGCTGGATGTTATGGCGTTAGCCGGCAGCTCCGGTGCTTCCGGCTAAATCCGTTGTCGACGGTGGCACGGACAGCCCCCTCTCCCGCTTGCGGGAGAGGGTTGGGGAGAGGGCGCTCTTGAACCCAACACCTACCCCACCTAAACCCCGCCAATCCCCAGCCGCTTCACACCAGCCTCAGTAAACCGGCAGCTCGATCCCCTCGAACAGCTCATCCAGCTCAGCCTTGTTGTGGCACTGCACCGCCTTGGCCAGCAACTCGCGAGTCAGGTGCGGAGCGAACTTCTCGATGAAGTCGCACATGAAACCGCGCAGGAAGGTGCCGCGGCGGAAGCCGATCTTGGTCACGCTGGATTCGAACAGGTGGCTGGCGTCGAGCATCACCAGGTCGCTGTCCAGCTTCGGGTCCACCGCCATGTGCGCCACGATGCCCACGCCCAGGCCCAGGCGCACGTAGGTCTTGATCACGTCGGCATCGGCCGCGGTGAACACCACCTTGGGCACCAGGCCGCGCTGGTTGAAGGCCTCGTCCAGCTTGGAGCGGCCGGTGAAGCCGAACACGTAGGTGACGATCGGCTGTTCGGCGAGCAGTTCCAGGGTCAGCTTCGGCACCTTGGTCAGCGGGTGGCCCTGGGGCACGATCACGCAGCGGTTCCAGCGGTAGCAGGGCATCATGATCAGGTCGCCGAACAGTTCCAGGGCCTCGGTGGCGATGGCGAAGTCGACGGTGCCGTCGGCGGCCATCTCGGCGATCTGCATGGGCGTGCCCTGGTGCATGTGCAGGGAGACGTCCGGGTACTGCTTGATGAAGCCGCTGATCACGCCCGGCAGCGCGTAGCGCGCCTGGGTGTGGGTGGTGGCGATGGACAGGGTGCCCTTCTTCTCGTTGGAGAATTCCTGGGCGATCTGCTTGATGCTCTCGACCTTGCGCAGGATCTCGCCGGCGGTGTTGATGATGCGCTCGCCGGCCGGGGTGACGCGGGTCAGGTGCTTGCCGCTGCGGGCGAAGACTTCCACGCCCAGTTCGTCCTCCAGCAGGCGGATCTGCTTGCTGATGCCCGGCTGCGACGTGTACAGGCTCTGCGCGGTGGCGGAAACGTTGAGGTCGTGGTGCGCGACTTCCCAGATATAGCGCAGTTGCTGAAGCTTCATGGAGATTCCTCGAAATGGATGTCGCGGCCCGCGACCCGGGCTCTGCTTTTATAACCATATTAATGGTTTGAGGAATAAAGTTAGACGTTTTTTTCGAGCTTGCCTACTGCGTCCCCTATGGCAACATCCCGGCAACCCACGGACACCGGGAAAAGTGCGCGGCAGAGCGCCGCGTCCGTTCGTCGCGCAGCCGCCTTCAGCTGCGGTGCTGCAACATGGGTACCAGGTAGACCGGCACTTCCGCCAGCTGCACCACCCGTGCGGCGGTGCGCCCCAGGGGCGTGTTCATGCCCTCGCCATGGCTGTGGCTGCCGGCGACTATCAGGTCCACGGCCAGGCGCTGCGCCTCGTCGAGGATCACCTGTGGCGGGTCGCCCTGCAGCACGCGCACCGAACGGATCATGTCCGACTCCTCGTGCAGTTCGCCGAGTTCGTCGCGGAAGCCTTCCATCACCCGCCGCTCGATATTGCCCATGACGGTGCTCAAACCGCTGCTGCGCAGCTCGGCGAGGGTGTCGGCATCCAGGTAGGTCTGCAGCACGGAGTCGGCGAACAGCCCCATCGGCTCCACGGCGTGCACCACGTGGATCTCGGCGTCGTAGGCGCGGGCGAGGGACATGGCGTGCTGGAGGACGTACGGGGCGTAGAGACCAAGGTCGGTAGCGTAGAGAATCGATCGGATCATGCGGCCTCCTACTGCCTCGGCGGCGGGCCTCTGAGCAGAGTAGCAGCAAGCGGCCGAGGCCGCGCTAGCTGGCCGTCTGCGGCTCGTTGCTGACGCCGTGGGGCACGTGGCCGGTGGCGACCACCTCCCGGGCCCGCTCGCAATGCCCGGGCTGGTCGTCGAAGAACACGTCGGCGCTGAAGGCCTCGAGAAACGCCGACTTGTCCAGGCCGCCGAGGAACAGCGATTCGTCCAGGCGGATGTCCCATTCGCGCAGGGTGCGGATGACGCGCTCGTGGGCCGGCGCCGAGCGCGCGGTGACCAGCGCCGTGCGGATCGGGCAGGACTCCTGGGGGAAGGCCTGCTGCACGCGGTTCAGCGCGGCCAGGAAGGGCTTGAACGGGCCGCCGCCCAGCGGCTCGCGGGCGGACGCCTGCTCGCGCGTCTGGAAGGCCTCCAGGCCGCCCTGCTGGAACACCCGCTCGGCCTCGTCGGAGAACAGCACGGCGTCGCCGTCGAAGGCGAAACGCAGTTCGCCTGCGGTCTCGCGGCGGGCCCCGGCGGAGAGGATGGTCGCCGCGGCGAAGCCGTTTTCCAGCGCGCTGCGCACGTCCTCGACGTGGGTGGAGAGGAACAGGTGGCAGCCGAACGCCGCCAGGTACGGGTATGGACTGCGCCCGCCGACGAAGGCCGCGCGGGAGATGCCCAGGCCATGCTGCTGGATGGAGTTGAACACCCGCAGGCCGGTATCGGCGCTGTTGCGCGAGACCAGCACCACTTCCACCAATTGCCGGCCGAGCATCTCGTTGAGCCCCAGCAGTTTCTGCACCAGGGCGAAGGCGTCGCCGGGCTGCAGCACCTCGTCCTCGTGGGCGATCTGGTACTGCCGGTAGGCCTCCACGCCTTCGGATTCGTAGATGCGGTGGCTCTCGTCCAGGTCGAACAGCGCCCGCGAGGAGATCGCCACCACCAGCTTGTCGCCCAGCCCCTTGCCCATTGCCCGTTCCCCCGTGATGGATCAGCGCGCCTGGTTGCGCGCGTCGATGAAGCGTAGCGCCCGTTGCAGCGCCTCGATGCGTGGCATCGCCACCCCGGCGGCGGCCGCCGCGGCCAGGGGCGCATCATAGATCGCCTGCAGCTCCAGCGGCCGGCGCTGGGCGAAGTCGTGGTACATGCTCGGCAGGTAGTCGGGCATGCGTTCGGTCGCGCTCAGCATCGCCGCCGGGTAGCCGGCCGGCAACTCATGGCCGCAGGCGGCGGCGCCGGCCATCACCTCGTCCATGATGGCGGCGATCAGCGCGCGGCTGTCGGCGTTGGCCATCAGCGCCCGGGTGCCGCTGTCCAGCAGCACCGACAGACCGTTGTAAGGGACGTTCCATACCAGCTTCTGCCAGCGCGCGTGCTCCAGCGCCGGCATCGCCACGGAATCCAGCCCGGCCTGGCGGAACAGCGCGGCGCCCTCCTCGGCGATGGCCTGGCCGGCGGCAGCGGCAGCCGGCCCGCTGTGGTAGCCCAGGTGCACCGCGCCCAGGGCCTGGTGCTCGATCACCCCAGGGGCTGAGCGGTGCACGCAGATGTAGCAGAGCCCGCCGAGCAGGTGCAGCGCGTCCGGCAGCAGCGGGCGCAGGCCCTCCTCCACCGCCAGGCCGTTCTGCAGCAGCAGGACCTTGGCGCCCGGCGCCGCGGCGCGGGCGATCAGCGGCGCCAGCTCGGCGTTGCTGGTGGTCTTGGCGCCCACCAGCAGCCAGTCGCACGGCGGCAGGTCGGCGACGTCGTGGTAGGCCTGCACCGGCGCCAGGCCCAGCGCGCCGTGCACCTGGCTGTTCAGGCGCAGGCCGTGCTCGGCCACCGCGGCGTATTCGCTGCGCAGCAGGAAATGCACGTCGAAGCCGGCGCGGGCCAGCATCAGGCCGTAGAAACCGCCGATGGCGCCGGTGCCGATCACGCCGATGCGGACGGGGGAAACAGTCATTCAGGGCAACTCCTCGGGAATGCGCAAGGCCGCGGCGCGCAGGGCCTGGGCCAGTGGGCCGGCGCGCAGGGGCGCGTCGAGGCGGCCATGGAAGGCGCCGTCGCGCACCAGGAACAGCGCCGGCAGGTGGAAGACTTCATAACGCTCGACCAGGCCGCCATTGCGCCCGGCATCGACCCAGCACAGGCGCCGCACCGGCAGCCCCATGCCCGGCAACTGCGCGCGGGCCCAGCGGCAGGAAGCGCAGCCCTCGGCGCTGAACACCAGCAGCGAGTCGCCTGGCAACTCGAGCAACCGGTGATCGGCATCCAGGTCGGTGAGTTCCAGCGACGGCACTATACTTTGCCCAATGCCAACGCCAAAAAGATTGCAGTCGGAGCCTTCCGTCATGCGACAGTTCCTGCGTCACCCCTGTGATCTACCGGTGGAGCTGGTGGTCCGCAGGCAGCTCTTCCTGCCGCGCCAGCGCCTGTACAATATCAGCCTCGGCGGGGTAGCCTGCAACGCCCCGCGCGGTTTCCGCCGCGGCACCGCGGTCGAGCTGCGCATCCCGCTGCTGGGCGACGCCGCGCGCTACCCCGGCGTGGTGGCCTGGAGCCGCAAGCTCAGCGACGACTACCTGGTGGGCGTGGCCTTCCTCGACGAGGACACCCTGTTCCGCGCGCGCATGGTCGAGCAGGTCTGCCAGATCGAGCACTTCCGCCGCCAGCGCGAGCGCGAAAGCGGGCAGGCGCAGCCGGTGGAAGACACCGCCCTGGAATGGATCGCCTGCAACGCCGCCGACTTCCCCCTGTTCTGCGCCATCTGAAACGGCGCCAAACCCCGTCATCCGGGCATTTTCCCGCTGCCTGCCCATTGTCGAGCCGGCGTCCGACGCGTTAAGGTTCGACTTCCCCTTAGCGAGATTCATGCCTGCGCCCCATCGCATGGGGGGTTCCTGGCGGCCGGCACCCGTGACCTGACTGAGTACCACGATGGCTGATTTACAGATCGACGACCTTAACGTTGCCTCCAACGAGACCCTGATCACGCCGGAGCAGCTCAAGCGCGAAATCCCCCTGACCGACGCCGCCCGGCAGACCGTCGCCCATGGCCGCCAGGTCGTCCGCGACATCCTCGATGGCAAGGACCACCGCCTGTTCGTGGTGATCGGCCCCTGCTCCATCCACGACGTCAAGGCCGCCCACGAATACGCCGAGCGCCTCAAGGTCCTGGCCGTCGAAGTCGCCGACACCCTGTTCCTGGTAATGCGCGTGTACTTCGAGAAGCCGCGCACCACCGTGGGCTGGAAAGGCCTGATCAACGACCCCTACCTGGACGACTCCTTCAAGATCCAGGACGGCCTGCACATCGGCCGCCAGCTGCTGCGCGACCTGGCCGAGATGGGCCTGCCCACCGCCACCGAGGCGCTCGACCCGATCTCCCCGCAGTACCTGCAGGACCTGATCAGCTGGTCGGCCATCGGCGCGCGCACCACCGAATCCCAGACCCACCGCGAGATGGCTTCCGGCCTGTCCTCCGCGGTCGGCTTCAAGAACGGCACCGACGGCAGCCTGACCGTGGCGATCAACGCCCTGCAGTCGGTCTCCAGCCCGCACCGTTTCCTCGGCATCAACCAGGAAGGCGGCGTGTCCATCGTCACCACCAAGGGCAACCGCTACGGCCACGTGGTGCTGCGCGGCGGCAACGGCAAGCCGAACTACGACTCGGTGAGCGTGGCCCTGTGCGAGCAGGAGCTGAACAAGGCCAAGGTGCCGCTGAACGTGATGGTCGACTGCAGCCACGCCAACTCCAACAAGGACCCGGCGCTGCAGCCGCTGGTGATGGACAACGTCGCCAACCAGATCGTCGAAGGCAACAACTCCATCGTCGGCCTGATGGTGGAAAGCCACCTGGGCTGGGGCAACCAGCCGATCCCGAAGGACCTCTGCCAGCTGCAGTACGGCGTCTCCGTCACCGACGCCTGCATCGACTGGGAAACCACCGAGAAGGCCGTGCGCAGCATGCACGCCAAGCTCAAGGACGTGCTGCCCAAGCGCCAGCGCGGCTGAGTCGGGCCGTAACGAAAAACGCCGGGCAATGCCCGGCGTTTTCATGGGTGCTGGCGGCTCAGGCCATGCGGTCGGCGTGGCGCGGATGGCGCTCCAGGTAGCGCTCGACGTAGGAGCAGGAGGGAATCACGCTGTAGCCCTTGCGCTCGGCGTACTGCAGCGCGTGCTCGGTGAGCGCCGCGGCGATGCCGCGGCCGCGCAGGCTGTCGGGCACGAAGGTGCGGTAGATGTCCAGCGTCTGCTTGCCCAGATCCATGTAGGCCAGGTAGGCACGATGACCGTCCACCGTCGTGACGAACTGGTGGCTGGACTCATCATGATGGATGGACAACGACTCACTCACTTGCACTCTCCTCTTGCGCGTCTCACAACTCGACGCGCACCTGATTGATCTTGTTCAGGCGGAGGTTCATCTCGGCCGAGCCCGTCCCCATGAGGACCGTGATATAGACTCGTCCGTTCTCCACCTTGTGCAGTACACCCTGATAATAGGCACCATCGAAGGTGATGAACTGCAGGCGCTTGCCGGTGTACTGGGCAAGGCTGTCGATACTGACGAAGCCATATTGCTGCGTTCTCTTCTCCGACTCAACCGTTTCTTCGGCCGAAATCTTATGCGTGGCCGAATCGGCGGTGACCCTGTGCTTCAGCGGGTCGACCCAGGCGAAGCCGATCGGGTTCACCGCCTGCTGGTTCACCAGCACCACCGGGCGCAGCATGCCGACCACGTCCCTGGCCTCGAAGAACTGCAACCCGCTCCAGGTCATGCCCTCGCTGGGGTTGAGTTCCAGGCGCAGCGACTGCGGGTCGGCCAGGTAGCGGGCGTAGGCGTCGAGCAGCGGCTGGTCCAGCGCCACGCGCTGGCTGCGCATGGCCTTGTCGAACTGCGCCAGGGCCTGCTTGAGGTACTCCTCGCGCTTGACGCCCAGGCGCGCGGCGCAGAATTCCTGGACCTTGCGCTGGTACTGGTTGTCGTCCAGCTCGACGGTCACCTGGGACACCCGCGGCGGGTTCACGCGCATGTCGCCGGGGCGTTCGGAGACGTTGCTCAGGGACATGCCGACGCGGGTGTCGAGCATGCCGCGGGCGTCCGAGCGCAGGTTGAAGGTCAGCTTCTGCGCGCCGGGTTCGAACAGGTAGGAGAACTCGATGTCCGATTCCAGGGTGCGGTAGCCCATCTGCAGCAACTCGTCGGAGCCGATGTTGCGGATGTTGCCGCAGGCCACCTCGCTCATGGCGGTGAACACGCTGCTCTCCGCCGGCTGCTGGTACAGCGCCTGCATGAACGGGCCGTGCACCTGCAGCTCGACGCCGGTGAGTTCCATGGCCATCTGCTTGGGCAGCTTGCCCTCGGCCAGGCGCTCCTTGAAGCTCAGCAGCTCGCGCAGGCCGTTGAACCTGAGCTGGGCATGGGCCACCTTCAGGCTGTCGCGGGCGGCCGGCACGCGGATCTCCACGTTCTTCAGGCCGACGCGGCCGTCGAAGGAAGAGGAAATCCCGCCGTAGGTGATCTCCACCATCGGCGACAGGCGCGCCACGGCGTCGTCGACGATGCTGCGCACGGACAGCCACAGCGACACCTTGATGATGAGCGCGACGGCCACGATGCCGAGCAGGCCCCACTTGAGCAGTTTCGACATTCGGAAGGACTTCCCTGTAAGCGGATTGATACGGACGGCGGTGCTGGCAGCTTAACAGCACGGCCTGCGCGCCTCCACGCACACCCCGCGAAATTCACCGGCTCGCCCATCGGAGAGTGAAGTCCGTCGCAAAACCGCGGTGACCGGCCGGTCGGATACAGCGCTTTACGGTCGCCGTGGCCGCCAGTATGTTCTGCGCCACGCCCTTTTTCCGGATGTCCTGCCATGAGTGAACTGATCAGCTATCAACTCGACGACGGCGTCGCCACCCTGACCCTCGCCAACGGCAAGGTGAATGCCATCTCCCCCGCCGTGATCGAGGCCTTCAACCAGGCGCTGGACCGTGCCGAGCAGGACCGCGCGGTGGTGATCCTCACCGGCCAGCCGGGCATCCTTTCCGGCGGCTACGACCTCAAGGTGATGACCTCCGGCCCGGAGAACGCCGTGGCCCTGGTGGCCGCCGGTTCGACCCTGGCCCGGCGCATGCTGGCCCATCCCTACCCGATCATCGTCGCCTGCTCCGGCCACGCGGTGGCCAAGGGCGCCTTCCTGCTGCTCTCGGCGGACTACCGCATCGGCGTCGACGGCCCCTTCCAGATCGGCCTGAACGAAGTGGCCATCGGCATGACCATGCACCACGTGGGCATCGAGCTGGCCCGCGACCGCCTGCGCAAGTCGGCCTTCAACCGTTCGGTGATCAACGCCGAGATGTTCGCCCCGCAAGAAGCCATGGCCGCCGGCTTCCTCGACAAGGTGGTGAGCGCCGAGGAACTGCTGGACACCGCCCGCGCCGCCGCCCAGCAGCTGAAGAAGCTGAACATGACCGCGCACCGCAACACCAAGCTGAAGGTGCGCCGGCAACTGCTGGAAACCCTGGACCAGGCCATCGAGAAGGACAAGCAGCACCTGGCCTGAGGTGCTCCTACGCCGCCCCACTATTCCTACAGGTGCGGGGGAAATGCCGTGCCTCACGAAGCGCATAGAGGCACGGAATCGAGCGAGCAGGCCTGCGACCCCCTCACCCTAACCCTCTCCCAGAGGGAGAGGGGACCGTTCGGCGTGCGTTGGTGTTTCGGCGTTAGCCGGCTAGCGCAGGGGTTGCCGGCTGAAACCAGGCCTTCTCTCGGCACGGACTGGCCCCTCTCCCTCCGGGAGAGGGCTGGGGTGAGGGGAAAGCCCGAGCGCCGATGCCATTCCCCTGTAGGAGCGCGCCCTGCGCGCGATTTCGCGGGCAGGGCCCGCTTACAGGTGCGGGGGAAATGCCGTGCCTCACGAAGCGCATAGGGGGGACGGAATCGAGCGAGCAGGCCTGCGGCCCCCTCACCCTAACCCTCTCCCGGAGGGAGAGGGGACCGTTCGGAGTACATGGGTGTTTCGGCGTCAGCCGGCTAGCACAGGGGTTGCCGGCTGAAACCAGGCCTTCTCTCGGCGCGGACTGGCTCCCTCTCCCTCCGGGAGAGGGCTGGGGTGAGGGGAAAGCCCGAGCGCCGATGCCATTCCCCTGTAGGAGCGCGCCCTGCGCGCGAAATCGCGGGCAGGGCCCGCCTACAGGTGCGGGGGAAATGCCGTGCCTCACGAAGCGCATAGGGGCACGGAATCGAGCGAGCAGGCCTGCGGCCCCCTCACCCTAACCCTCTCCCGGAGGGAGAGGAGACCGTTCAGCGTGCGTTGGTGTTTCGGCGTTAGCCGGCTAGCGCAGGGGTTGCCGGCTGAAACCAGGCCTTCTCTCGGCACGGACTGGCTCCCTCTCCCTCCGGGAGAGGGCTGGGGTGAGGGGAAAGCCCGAGCGCCGATGCCATTCCCCTGTAGGAGCGGGCCCTGCGCGCGATTTCGCGGGCAGGGCCCGCTTACAGGTGCAGGGGAAATGCCGTACCTCACGAAGCGCATAGGGGGGACGGAATCGAGCGAGCAGGCCTGCGGCCCCCTCACCCTAACCCTCTCCCGGAGGGAGAGGGGACCGTTCGGCGTGCGTTGGTGTTTCGGCGTTAGCCGGCTAGCGCAGGGGTTGCCGGCTGAAACCAGGCCTTCTCTCGGCACAGACTAGCTCCCTCTCCCTCCGGGAGAGGGCTGGGGTGAGGGGAAAGCCCGAGCGCCGATGCCATTCCCCTGTAGGAGCGCGCCCTGCGCGCGATTTCGCGGGCAGGGCCCTACGGTTCCAGGAAGCACGGCTTTTCGTAGGATGGCGTTGAGCGAAGCGATACCCATCAGCGCAACCGCATGGGTTTCGCAAGCTCAACCCATCCTACGAAGAGCACCTCGGCGCAAGACAGTTGCTCCTACGGGGCGCCTCGAATAGTTACGAAAAAGGCAAAACTGATTAAGCCCGTTCAGTCTTTTTCAAAAATTATTGCGCGTTAACCTATTGATGAACCCACAGGAAAAGCAACCAACGAGGTGTTCATCATGAAACTGCAACTCATCGCCACTGCCCTCCTCGCCAGCGCCACTCTGCTCGGCGCCCAGTCCGGCTTCGCCGAAGAATCGCCGCTGATGCAGAACCGCATGGCCAACCTGAACCAGGCCGCGCTGCAGCATCAGGCCGAGCGGACCGCCAGCCAGCAGCACGACGCTACCCCCGCCCACTAGGGCTGACCGGCGCTCGCCGGCATTCCGACGGCCCCACGCGCCCCGGCTCCGGGACGCGCCAGGCCGCCGGCCACGCCTCAGCCGAGCTTCTCGTCGGCGGCGACTCCCTTGCGATAGACCGCATAGACCACTACGGGGATGTCCAGATGGCCGAGATACCTGTCCAGCAACGGTCGCACATCCTTCCAGTCCAGCCCGCCGACACCGGTGGCCAGGCATGGCAGCGCCAGGCTGCGGACGCCCTCCCCCTCGACGTACTTCGCCAGCTCCCGCAGGCAGTGCCCGACGTTCTCCAGGCTGGCCTTGGCCGGCTTGGCGCTACGCCCGCTGCCCTCGGTGGAGTACCTCGGAAGCCTTGCCTTGCGCTCCCGTCCATTTCCACGTTACGCCTGGCCGCACCGCGAACCTTGACCCGCATCAAGGCCGCATCCCCCTCGCGGCGGTCGGCAAACCATCAATTCCACCGATAGTTGAAAGCAACGAACTTCGTTATCCCATCGACCAGACTGCTGGGAAACTGGCCCCACTCCCACTTCCGGCAGCCCTCGCCATGCACCGCTCCACCGCCCGCACCCTGCGCAACGGCGCCCTCGCCAGCATCGGCCTGTACAGCATCGTGGTCCTGGTGGCGCTGGCCCTGAGCGGCGGCTTCCAGGGCGCCCGCAACATCCAGCCGGACGGCATGGACAAGAGCGCGCTGTTCCAGCGTTTCAACGAAGTGCTGCCCAACGCCCTGGCGGTGCTGCAGCAGAGCCTGCGCCCGCACTCCTGAGCCCCGCGCTGGCGGCCTGCGCCAGCTTGCCCATACTTTGCAGATCGCCGCCGGCGCCCGCCGGCACCGCCCGCCTCCACCTGCCGGGAGAACGCGCCATGGGTCGAGTCGTCGCATCCGCCGTCTACTGCAAGGGCAAGAAGGTCGCCGATATCCCGCTGGAGGCGGGCTATCGCTGGGCCTGCCAGCCCGACCACTTCGTCTGGACCGGCCTGCAGGAACCCACGCCGGAAGAGCTGATGAACCTGCAGAAGCAGTTCAACCTGCACGAGCTGGCGATCGCCGACGCCCTGGAGAAGCACAGCCGGCCGAAGCTGGAGACCTTCGGCGACGCGCTGTTCATGGTGATCTACTCGCCGGTGCGCGCGGACAGCCGGCTGATGTTCGTGGAAACCCACCTGTTCGCCGGCATCGGCTACATCATCAGCGCCCGCCACGGCTTCTCGCAGTCGTACTCGCAGGTGCGCCAGCGCTGCGAGGCGCGCCCGCTGCTGCTGGCCCACGGCACCGACTTCGTGCTCTACGCCCTGCTCGACTTCGTGGTCGGCAACTACGAGCCGGTGGTGGAAGAGATCCGCGGCGAGATCGAGGTGCTGGAGCAGCGCGCCCTGCGCACCTCGCTGAGCCAGGAGGAGATCGAGCGCATCTACGGCCTGCGCCGCGAGGTGCTCAAGCTGCGCCACTACGCGGCGCCCATGGTGGAGATCTGCCAGGAGCTGCAGCGCCTGGACTTCCCCTTCATCGACAAGCAGATGCGCCCCTACTTCCGCGACGTGGCCATCCACGTCAACCGTCTGCTGGAAGACCTCAACTCGCTGCGCGACATCGCCAGCCAGACCATCGAGGTCGGCCTGCTGCTGGAGTCCTCGCGGCAGAGCGTGGTGCAGCGCAAGTTCGCCGCCTGGGCGGCGATCCTCGGCTTGCCCACGGCGGTGGCCGGCATCTACGGGATGAACTTCGAGTACATCCCGGAGCTGCACTGGCACTACGGCTACTTCCTGGTGATGGGCCTGCTGGTGATCGGCTGCATCGGGCTGTACGTCAGCTTCAAGCAGGCGGATTGGCTCTAGCCCACCGACCGCGCCACAGCGCTTGTGTAGGATGGCATCCTGCGCGGAATGCCCTACGCCCGTGCGTCCCTGGAGCCGTAGGAGCGGACCTTGTCCGCGATAGCCGGAGGTGCCGGCGCGATTCGCGGATGAGATCCGCTACAGTTCCAGGAAGCCCCGTAGGATGGGTTGAGCGAAGCGATACCCATCACCATGGCCCGATGGGTTTCGCAAGCTCAACCCATCCTACGAAAAGCACCTCGACGCAGACAGTTGCTCCTACGAAAGGCGGTTCGCCTCGGCGCGGGAACGAAAACGCCGCTCCGGGGAGCGGCGTTGGTGGGCGCAGCGGGCTCAGGCGGCGTTCTGCTCGTCCTTTTTCCGGCCCAGTTGGACGAAGCGCATCATCCATTCGGCCACGGTGGCGCCCTGGTGCTCGCGGTCGAGGCTGTCGATGCCCTTCCGGTAGACCGGCTCGCTGAAGATCTCGCGGCGCAGGTCGAGGATCGCCTGGGAGTAGTCGGCGACGAACTCCGGGTGGCCCTGGAAGCACAGCACCTGGTCGCCGATGGCGTAGGCGGCGTTCGGGCAGAAGTCGCTGCTGGCGATGCGCCGGGCGCCTTCGGGCAGTTGGGTGACCTGGTCCTGGTGGCTGACCAGCAGGGTCAGGTCGTCCAGTTGCGGCTGCATCCACTGCGGCTGCTCTTCGATGCGGTAGTCATGGATGCCCACGCCCCAGCCCTGGTCGGCGCGCTCGGTCTTGCCGCCCAGCAGCAGGGCCAGCAGCTGGTGGCCGAAACACACGCCCAGCAGCTTGTCGCCGCGCTCGTAGCGGCTCAGCAGGTACTCCTTGAGCGTGCGGATCCAGGGTTCGTCGCCGAAGGAGTCGTACTTGCTGCCGGTCACCAGGTAGGCGTCGTAGTGCTCGCTGTCGGGCGGGTAATGGCCCTCCACCACGTTGTACACCTTGAACTCGGCGGGCACCGGTTGCTTGGCGAACAGCTGCTGGAACATCCAGCCGTAGCCGGTGTACTGGTCGATCAGCTCGGGACGCAGGATGTCGGTTTCCAGAATGCAGATTTGCAGCGTCATGTAGTGGTGGGTTCCTGAGGTTGAGCGGGCACGAACGCGCGCTTTCTTAACAAACTGCACGCCCCGTGAAAACTACACACTGTTTTTTCACGACACAAGATGACAAAGCCATTCCTTGCATCGGAATTTCAGGGGAAATACCCGAAAAACCGCCGCGCATCAATGCCGGCGGGAACGATGGCGACCGGCTGCTCAGCCGTCCCGCGCCATCCCCAGCGCCTGCGCGGTCTCCAGTACCCAGGCGTACTCGCCCTGCAGGTTGCCCAGGGCCATGGCGTGGACCTCCTCGGCGCTGCGCAGGGTGCCGTGGTAGTCGCGCTGTTCGAAGGCGAAGCAGGCATCGGCCACCACGAAGGTGCGAAAGCCCAGGTTGCCGGCGCTGCGCGCGGTGCTTTCCACCGAGTGGTTGGTACTGACGCCGGCGATCACCAGGGTGTCGATGCCGCGCACCCGCAGCCAGCGCTCCAGGCCGCTGTTGGCGAAGGCGTCGGGGACGTTCTTCTCCAGCACCTGCTCGTGCTCCAGCGGCGCCAGCGCGTCCTGGAACTCCACCCCCGGCTGCCCCGGCCAGAACGGCGAGCCCGGCGTGCGCGAGATGTGCCGGACGTGCAGCAGCGGCGCCCCGGCCGCGCGCCAGGCGGCCAGGAGTTCGGCGATGCGGGCTTCGGCGTGGGGGTTGTTGCGTGGGACCGGGGTGCTGGCCATACCTTTTTGCATGTCGATGATGATCAGGGCGGGGGTGTTGGGCATGGTGGGTCCCGGGGGTGATGGGTTTCGCTGCGCTCAACGCCATCCTACGGGGGTCGTGGGGAAGAAAAAACCGGCGGTGGGGGGCGGTTTCGGGGGCGTCGCATTCCCTGCTTTGGCTTTTGCTTTTCGTAGGAGCGAGTTTGCTCGCGAATGGTGCTCGCCGGCGGCCATGGTGTCTCCGGTTGCTCCGTCCCCTCTCCCCAGCCCTCGCCCTGAAGGGAGAGGGGGCTTGTCCGTGCCAAGAGAAGGAATGGCCTCAACCTGAAACCGCCGGCGGGCCCGGCTAACTCAAGAGCATCCGCACACACCGAACGGTCCCCTCTCCCTTCAGGGAGAGGGTTAGGGAGAGGGAGCGGAGTTCCCCCAGAACACCGCTGCCACAGGTAACTCCCGTTCGCGAGCAAGAACTAGGCGTCCCCCTCGTTCCTACACCAAGCCCATTCAGAAGGTCTCGTTGCGCAACGCCTTGTCCAGCAACAGCGCCGGCGGCTCGAAGCGCTCGCCGTACTGCTCGGCCAGGTACTGCGCGCGGGCGATGAAGTCCTGCAGGCCGTACTGGTTGATGAACTGCAGCGCGCCGCCGCTCCAGGCGGCGAAGCCGATGCCGAAGATCGAGCCGATGTTGGCGTCGGCGGTCGACAGCAGCACGCCCTCCTCCACGCAGCGCACCGTCTCGATGGCCTGGACGAAGAGGATGCGGTCGCGCATGTCCTCGGCCGGGATCATCCCGTCGGGCTTCTCGAAGCGCTGCTTCAGCTCCGGCCACAGGTGTTTCCTGCCGTTGGCGGGGTAGTCGTAGAAGCCGCCGCCGGCCGCCTTGCCCGGGCGCTTGTACTCGTTGAGCATCAGGTCGACCACGGCGAAGGCCGGGTGCTGGGGCAGGGCCTTGCCTTCGGTCTCCAGGTCCTTGCGGGTCTGCTCGCGGATGTGGCTCATCAGGCTCAGCGAGACCTCGTCGCTGATCGCCAGCGGGCCCACCGGCATGCCGGCCTGGCGCGCCTGGTTCTCGATCATCGCCGCCGGCACGCCCTCGCCGAGCATGGCCAGGCCCTCGTTGGTGAAGGTGCCGAACACCCGCGAGGTGAAGAAGCCGCGGCTGTCGTTGACCACGATCGGCGTCTTCCTGATCTGCAGGACGTAGTCGAAGGCGCGGGCCAGGGTGGCGTCGTCGGTCTTCTCGCCGCGGATGATTTCCACCAGCGGCATCTTGTCCACCGGGCTGAAGAAGTGCAGGCCGATGAACTTCTGCGGCTGTGCCACGGCCTGGGCCAGGCCGGTGATCGGCAGGGTCGAGGTGTTGGAGGCGATCACCGCGTCGGGCAGCGCGGCGGCCTCGGCGGCGGCGGTGACCTTGCCCTTGAGCGCGCGGTCCTCGAACACCGCCTCGATGATCAGGTCGCAGCCCTCGAAGTCGGCTTCGCTGGCGCTCGGCTTGATGCGGGCGAGGAAGGCATCACGCTTCTCGGCGGTCATCTGGCCCTTGCCGACCTTCTTCTCCAGCAGCGCGGCCGAGTAGGCCTTGCCCTTCTCCGCCGCTTCGATGGAGACGTCCTTGAGCACCACCTCGATGCCGGCGGCGGCCGAGACGTAGGCGATGCCCGCGCCCATCATGCCGGCGCCGAGCACGCCGACCTTCTTCGTCTGCTGCTGCGGGTAGCCCTGCGGGCGCGACTTGCCGGCGTTGATCTCGTTCAACTGGAACCAGAAGGTGCCGATCATGTTCTTCGCCACCTGGCCGGTGGTCAGCTCGGTGAAGTAGCGCGCCTCGATCAGTTGCGCGGTGTCGAAGTCCACCTGGGCGCCTTCGACCGCGGCGCACATGATCTTCTCCGGCGCCGGGAAGCAGCCCTTGGTCTTGTCGCGCAGCACGCTCGGGGCGATGGCCAGCATCTGCGCCACGTTCGGGCTGGACGGGGTGCCGCCGGGGATCTTGTAGCCGGCCGTGTCCCACGGCTGCTTGGCGTTGGGGTTGGCGGCGATCCATTCGCGGGCCTTGGCCAGCATGTCTTCACGGCTGGAGGCCAGCTGGTGGATCAGCCCGGCCTTGAGCGCCTGTTCCGGGCGCACCTTCTTGCCTTCGGCGAGGTACGGCAAGGCCTTCTCCAGGCCCAGCAGGCGCACCATGCGCACCACCCCGCCGCCGCCGGGCAGCAGGCCCAGGGTGACTTCCGGCAGGCCCAACTGCACGTGGCTTTCGTCCAGGGCGATGCGGTGGTGGCAGGCCAGGGCGATTTCCCAGCCGCCGCCCAGGGCCGCGCCGTTGATGGCGGCCACCACCGGCTTGCCGAGGGTCTCCAGGCGGCGCAGCTGGCCCTTGAGCACCAGGATGCCGGCGTAGAAGGCCGGGGCGTCGGCCTTGGTGACCTTGATCAGTTCGTTGAGGTCGCCGCCGGCGAAGAAGGTCTTCTTCGCGGAAGTCAGGATGACGCCGGCGATGGAGTCCTTCTCGGCCTCCAGGCGAGCGACGGTGGCGGCCATGGCCTCGCGGTAGGCGCCATTCATGATGTTGGCGCTCTGGCCGGGCATGTCCATGGTCAGGACGACTATGTTGTCCTGGCCCTTTTCGTAGCGGATGGCTTCGGTCATTTTTATCTTCTTCCCAGGGTGGGGGATCGCTTCAGGGGCGTCACGAGCGAAGGTCAGGCAAGGCGGAAATTCTTCGGCAAGCGGAGTTGGCTGCAGCCAATGAGCATTCCCGGAGAATTTCCAACGCAGCATGGCCGAGCGCAGTAGCCCATGATCGATCCTTAAACGCGTTCGATGATGGTGGCTATGCCCATGCCGCCGCCCACGCAGAGGGTGGCCAGGCCGTAGCGCAGGTTGCGCCGCTCCAGTTCGTCGAGCAGGGTGCCGAGGATCATGCAGCCGGTGGCGCCCAGGGGGTGGCCCATGGCGATGGAGCCGCCGTTGACGTTGACCTTGCTCTCCGGCACGCCCATGTCCTTCATGAACTTCATCACCACCGAGGCGAAGGCTTCGTTGACCTCGAACAGGTCGATCTCGTCGACGCGCAGGCCGGCCTTGGCCAGGGCCTTGCGGGTGGCCGGCGCGGGGCCGGTGAGCATGATGGTCGGGTCGGTGCTGGTGACCGCGGTGGCGACGATCCGCGCGCGGGCCTTCAGGCCCAGCTCGCGGCCCTTGGCCTCGGAGCCGATGAGCATGGCGGCGGCGCCGTCGACGATGCCCGAGCTGTTGCCCGGGGTATGCACGTGCTCGATGCGCTCGACGTAGCTGTACTTGCGCAGGGCGGTGGCGTCGAAGCCCATCTGCCCCATCATCTCGAAGCTCGGCTTGAGCGCGCCGAGGCCTTCCAGGCTGGAGTCGGCGCGGATGAATTCGTCGTGGTCGAGGATGACGATGCCGTTCTGGTCGGTGACCGGCACCAGGGACTTGCCGAACAGCCCCTCGGCGCGGGCCTTGGCGGCCTTCTGCTGGGAGCGCAGGGCGAAGGAGTCGACATCGCTGCGGCTGAAGCCTTCCAGGGTGGCGATCAGGTCGGCGCCGATGCCCTGGGGCACGAAGCTGGTGTGCAGGTTGGTTTGCGGGTCCAGCGCCCAGGCGCCGCCGTCCGAGCCCATGGGCACGCGCGACATGGATTCCACGCCGCCCACCAGCACCAGGTCCTCGAAGCCCGAGCGCACTTTCATGGCGCCCAGGTTGACCGCCTCCAGGCCCGAGGCGCAGAAGCGGTTGATCTGCACGCCCGCCACCTGCTCGTCCCAGTCGGCGACCAGGGCGGCGGTCTTGGCGATGTCGGCGCCCTGGTCGCCCACCGGCGTCACGCAGCCCAGGACGATGTCGTCGACCTGCGCGGTGTCCAGCTGGTTGCGCCGCTGCACTTCGCGCAGCAGGCCGGCCATCAGGTCGACCGGCTTGACGCTGTACAGCGCGCCGTCCTTCTTGCCCTTGCCGCGGGGCGTGCGCACCGCGTCGTAAATCAATGCTTCGGTCATGGCGTTCTCTCTTGGGAGTGCTCTCTTGGCGTGGAGGTCACGCAGGCAGCGTGTCGGCCTACCTTAACCGCGCGGTGGCGGCCGGCAATGACCGGATCGCTCAGGCGGATTGACTCCCGCGCTCAGCCGCGCCGACCGGCGGTCGCCTGGCGCACCGCTCTGGGCGGCGCCCCGACGGGCGGTCGGATGAGCGGTCGGGCCGCGAGCCAGAGCCGTCACCGCGTTGTCATATAGATGGAATATGCCTGGAACCATAGGATTTGCTGCCAGATCGTCTAAGCCCGCGCCAGCCGGGGCTTAGACTGAAATTTCGCAGTACCTATGGGACGTCGCTGCCGGGTCTTGCCGGGGCGGCCGGTATGCAAAGCCAAGGTCGCAGCCACCCGGCGCCGGGCCGTATGAGCGCGCGGGAGCGGGCCAACAACAAGAAAGGCGGGAACATCATGATGGATCAACAACCGAAGAAATGGCGGCAGGCCAGCCTGATCGTCTTCGTTACCGCAGTGGTGCTCATCATCCCCAACCTCAGTCGCCTGGTCGGCTAGCCAACCGTCCGCCTGCCGCTGCGAAGCCGGCGTCGCCCGAGGGGCCGCGCCCTCGCAGCGCAGGTGGCAGTGCCGTTCGTCGGCATCCTCTGCTATGTTTGCGCAGCCCATCGCTGGAGCCCGCCCATGCGCTTCATCCTGTCGCTGCTGATCCTGCTTTGCCCCACCGTATTCGCCGCCGAACTGACCCTGGAGCTGCCCGCCGGCACGCGCACGCTGAGCAGCGCCGAGCTGCTGGGCAACCCCCAGGCGCGCAACATCGAGATCAAGGACGACGTGGCCTACAAGCGCACCATGCACTACCGCGCGGTGCCGCTGGCGGCGCTGCTGGAGGGCGTGGACGGCCGCGCCCACGTGCAGGCCGTGGCGCTGGACGGCTTCGCCGCCGAGCTGCCCGCCGCGCCGCTGCTGCAGAAGGACGGCGCGCGGGCCTGGCTGGCCATCGAAGACGAAAAGAAGCCCTGGCCGCCGCTGGGCCAGGACAAGCCCTCGGCCGGGCCCTTCTACCTGGTCTGGACCGACCCGCAGGCCTCGGCCATCGGCCCGGAGCAATGGCCCTTCCAGGTCAGCAGCCTGCGCGTGCTGGATTCGGTGGAAATCCGCTTCCCGGCCCTGGTCCCGGCCAAGGACGCCAGCCCCGACGTGCAGGCCGGCTTCGCCCTGTTCCAGAAGCACTGCCTGGCCTGCCACCGCCTGAACGGCGCCGGCGACGCCCAGTTCGGCCCGGACCTGAACCAGCCCTACAGCCCCACCGAGTACTTCGCCAGGGACTTCCTCCACGCCTACATCCGCGACCCGCAGAGCCTGCGCCGCTGGCCCCAGGCGAAGATGCCCGGCTTCGCCCCGGAAACCCTCGACGACACCGAGCTGGACCAGCTGATCGACTACCTCGCGCACATGGCGGCGCGGCGCCAGGCGCTGATGTAGAGCGCGCCGGCAAAGAAAAAGGCGGACGCGCCACAGGGGCGTCCGCCTTTTTTTCGCACCCAGGGCAGCGCAAACGCCGCCCTCCCCGCCTCACAGCTTGGCGATGGACACCTCGGTGGATTTCACGAAGGCGATCACTTCGCTGCCCACGGCCAGTTCCAGTTCCTTCACGGAGCGGGTGGTGATCACCGAGGTGACGATGCCGGCGGCGGTCTGCACGTCGATTTCCGAGAGCACCGGGCCTTCGAGGATTTCCTTCACGGTGCCCTTGAACTGGTTGCGGACGTTGATGGCTTTGATGGTCATGGCGTTTCTCCTATGGGGAATGTCGGTAGTGCACGGATGAACGGTGGATCAGAGCGCCCAGCGCAGTTGCGTGGGCAGTGGGGATACGGGTTCCGGCTCGGGCGGCAGCGGCGGCAACGCCAGCACGCGGTCGAGCACTTCGGCCTCCAGCGCGGCCAGGCGCGCCGAGCCGCGGGAGCGCGGGCGGGCCAGGTCGACGTTCAGGTCCAGGCCGATCTCGCCTTCCTCGATGAGGATCACCCGGTCGGCGACGGCCACCGCCTCGCTGACGTCGTGGGTGACCAGCAGCACGGTGAAGCCGTGGCGCTGCCAGAGGTTCTCGATCAGCCGCTGCATCTCGATGCGGGTCAGCGCATCCAGCGCGCCCAGCGGCTCGTCCAGCAGCAGCAGGCGCGGCCGGTGGATCAGCGCGCGGGCCAGGGCCACGCGCTGCTTCTGGCCGCCGGACAGGCTGGCCGGCCACTCCCGGGCGCGGTCGGCCAGGCCCACCGCTTCCAGGGCTTCCAGGGCCTGCTTGCGCCAGTCGCCGGACAGGCCCAGGCCGACGTTGTCGATCACCCGCTTCCAGGGCAGCAGGCGGGCGTCCTGGAACATCAGGCGGGTGCCTTCGCGGGCCTCTTCCAGGGGCGCGGAGCCGGCCAGCAACTGGCCTTCGCTGGGGGCGTCGAGGCCGGCCAGCAGGCGCAGCAGGGTGCTCTTGCCGCAGCCGCTGCGGCCGACGATGGCGACGAACTGGCCGGCCGGGATGCGCAGGTCGATGCCCTTGAGCACCTCGCGCTCGCCGAAACGCTTGACCACGCCGTTCAGCGCCAGCGGGATGCCCTGCTTGAGGTTCTGCGGAGTGCTGAGGGCGTTCATGCCGCACCTCCCTTGGCCTGGTAGGCCGGGTGCCAGCGCAGCCAGACGCGCTCCAGGCCGCGGGCGGCGAGGTCGGCCAGCTTGCCGAGCACGGCGTAGAGCAGGATCGCCAGGACCACCACGTCGGTCTGCAGGAACTCCCGGGCGTTCATCGCCAGGTAGCCGATGCCGGAGCTGGCGGAGATGGTCTCGGCGACGATCAGCGTCAGCCACATGAAGCCCAGGGCGAAGCGCACGCCCACCAGGATCGACGGCAGCGCGCCGGGCAGGATCACCTGGCGGAACAGGGCGAAGCCGGACAGGCCGTAGCTGCGCGCCATCTCCAGCAGGCCGGAGTCGATGTTGCGGATGCCGTGGTAGGTGTTCAGGTAGATGGGGAACAGGGTGCCGAGGGCGACCAGGAAGATCTTCGCCGACTCGTCGATGCCGAACCACAGGATCACCAGCGGGATCAGCGCCAGGTGCGGCACGTTGCGGATCATCTGCACAGAGCTGTCGAGGAAGCGCTCGCCCCACTTCGACAGGCCGGTGACCAGGCCCAGGGCCAGGCCGATGGAGCCGCCGATGACGAAGCCGATGGCGGCGCGCCAGGTGCTGATCGCCAGGTGTTGCCAGAGCTCGCCGCTCTTCACCAGCTGGTAGCCGGCCTCGACCACCGCGCTGGGCGCCGGCAGGATGCGGCTGGAGAGGAAACCGCCCTCCACCGCCACCTGCCAGACCAGCACCAGAGCCACCGGCAAGGCCCAGGGCGCCAGGCGCTGAGCCACTTGGTTGAGAGTATTTGTCTTCATGTCTTGTGCTTCTCCGGGTTGCTCGCGGGGTTCGCGAGCAAGCTCGCTCCTACAAAGTCGACTTCAGCTCTGTGCGGCCTGCTGCCTGGGCAGGATGTCGTTGGCCACCATCTCGCCGAACGGGCTGACGTAGCCGCGGGCTTCGGGCTGCTGCGGACGGGCCAGGTCCAGGTGCGGGAACAGCAGTTCGGCGACGCGGTAGGACTCTTCCAGGTGCGGGTAGCCGGAGAAGATGAAGGTGTCGATGCCAAGCTCGGCGTATTCCTTGACCCGCGCGGCCACGGTCGGGCCGTCGCCGACCAGCGCGGTGCCGGCGCCGCCGCGCACCAGGCCGACGCCGGCCCAGAGGTTGGGCGAGACTTCCAGGTTGTCCTTGCTGCCGCCGTGCAGGGCGGCCATGCGCTGCTGGCCCACCGAGTCGAAGCGGGCGAGCGAGGCCTGGGCGCGGTCGATGGTGTCCTGGTCGAGGTGGCTGATCAGACGGTCGGCGGCCTTCCAGGCTTCCTCGTTGGTTTCGCGGACGATCACGTGCAGGCGGATGCCGAAGCGCACGCTGCGGCCCTGCTTGGCAGCCTTCTCGCGGACCTGGGCGATTTTCTCGGCCACCGCGGCCGGCGGCTCGCCCCAGGTCAGGTACAGCTCGACCTGCTCGGCGGCGAGGTCCTGGGCGGCTTCCGAGGAGCCGCCGAAGTACAGCGGCGGGCGCGGCTGCTGGATCGGCGGGTAGAGCAGCTTGGCGCCCTGTACCTGGATGTGCTTGCCGTCGTAGTCGACGGTCTCGCCTTCCAGCACGCGGCGCCAGATGCGGGTGAATTCAACGGAGGCCTCGTAGCGCTCTTCATGGCTCAGGTGCAGGCCGTCGCCGGCCAGCTCGTCCGGGTCGCCGCCGGTGACCAGGTTGAACAGCGCGCGGCCGTTGGACAGACGGTCCAGGGTCGCTGCCTGGCGCGCGGCCACGGTCGGCGAAATGATCCCCGGGCGCAGCGCCACCAGGAACTTCAGGCGCTGGGTCACCGGGATCAGCGAGGCGGCGACCAGCCAGGAGTCCTCGCAGGAGCGCCCGGTGGGGATCAATACGCCGCCGAAGCCGAGGCGGTCGGCGGCCTGGGCCACCTGCTGCAGGTAGCCGTGGTCGACCGCGCGGGCGCCCTCGGCGGTGCCAAGGTAATGGCCGTCGCCGTGGGTGGGAAGGAACCAGAAGATGTTGAGGCTCATCGCTATAACTCCAGATTGAGCGCGCCGGCGTGGCGTAGCCGCGCGATGATGGGGTGTCGGAATCGGGTGAAGTCGCTGGGTTCCCGCGAACGCGGGAACCCAATGGACGCTTACTGCGCCTGGGCCACCTTGGCCTTGCTGTCCGCCGGCGGCGTCCAGACCACGTCCTTGATGCTCAGCGCCTTGGGAATCAGCTTCAGCTGGGTGAAGGCGTCGGCGATCTTCTGCTGCTTGGCCACCACCTCGGGGGTGATGAACTGCGCGCCGTAGCCCTGGCGCTTGACCGCGGTGAGGGTGATGTCGGCGGGCAGGCCGAGCAGCGGGGCCACCTGTTCGGTGACCTGCTCGGGGTTCTTCTGCGACCACTCGCCCACCGAGCGCACTTCTTCCACCAGGGTGGTCAGCACCTGCGGGTGCTCCTTGGCGTAGGTGCGGGTGGCCAGGTAGAACTGGTGGTTGTCGGCCAGGCCGCGGGCGTCGACCAGGGTGCGGGCGTGCAGCTGCTTCTCGGCGGCGGCCTGGTACGGGTCCCAGATCACCCAGGCGTCGACGGCGCCGCGCTCGAAGGCCGCGCGGGCGTCGGCCGGCGGCAGGTACACCGGCTGGATGTCGCTGTACTTCAGGCCGTTCTCCTCCAGGGCGCGCACCAGCAGGTAGTGCACGTTGGAGCCCTTGTTCAGGGCGACCTTCCTGCCCTTGAGCTCGGCCACGGATTTGATCGGCGAGTCCTTGGGCAGCAGAATGGCCTCGCTGGTGGGCGCCGGTGGCTCGTTGGCCACGTAGACCAGGTCGGCGCCGGCGGCCTGGGCGAACACCGGCGGCGTCTCGCCGGTGACGCCGAAGTCGATGCTGCCGACGTTCAGCCCTTCCAGCAGCTGCGGGCCGCCGGGGAACTCGGTCCACTGTACCTTGATGCCCTGCTCGGCCAGGCGCTTCTCCAGCGTGCCGCGGGCCTTGAGCAGCACCAGGGTGCCGTACTTCTGGTAGCCGATACGCAGGGTACCGGGTCGTTCTTCGGCTTGGGCGCCGTGGGCCAGGGCCGCGATCAGCAGGGCCGCCAGTCCACCACGCAAAGTGAGGTTGCGCATTGCATGCTCCTTTGTCGTTGTGTGCTCGCCGGACCTGCGCTCCCGTTGGCGGGATGCTGAGGACCTGGTTTCTTGTCGTCTGGCAGTCACGCACCTGCCTATTCGAGGCTCGGTAGCGCTCCGCGCTTTTTCTTGCAGCTTGTCGCTTGCAGCCTGCAGCCGCCTCTCTCAAATACTCCAGCGCGCCTTGAGCAACCGCTCGCTGAGCAGGTTCGGGTCGATCGGCCGGGGCCGCCGCGCCAGGGCGCCGTGGAACTGTTCCAGGGACTCCAGCAGGCGCCGCTCCAGGGCCGGCTCCAGCTGCGCCGGCGCATCGGCCGTGGCGTAGGCGATCTGCGAATCCTCGGCGAACACGCCGTGCAGCATCTCCTGGGCCTTCAGCGCCGCCAGCACCGGCTTGAGCGCGTAGTCCACGGCGAGCATGTGGGCGCTGCTGCCGCCGGTGGCCAGGGGCAGCACCACCTTGTGGCTCAGGGCGCGCTCGGGCAGCAGGTCCAGCAGCACCTTGAGGGCGCCGGCGATGGAGGCCTTGTACACCGGGGTGGCGATCACCAGGCCGTCGGCCCGCGCCACCTGCTCCAGCAGCTCCAGCACCTGGGGGCTGTCGAAGCGGGCATGCAGCAGGTCCTCGGCGGCGAAGTCGCGCACCTGGTAGGCGCGCACCTCCACCCCACGCTCATGCAGCCACCGGCGGGCAACGTCCAGCAGGACCGCGGAACGGGAGCGCTGGCTCGGACTGCCGGCGAGGGTCACCACATACATTGCACGCTTCCTTATAACTGAAAGAGCCGACTTGAAGCCGGCTCGCTAACCAACGTGCATAGACCTTAACAGGGGTTTTGATATTCCAATAAATGTTATTTATTCATTTGCTTATAACTTGGATAAAGACTGTAGGAGCGAGCTTGCTCGCGAACGGGAGTTACTTGTGGCAGCGGTGTTCTGGGGGGACTCCGCTCCCTCTCCCTAACCCTCTCCCTGAAGGGAGAGGGGACCGTTCGGAGTGCGCTGGTGTTTCTGTGTTAGCCGGCTTGCACCGAGCCCCGGCTGACACCAAATCCTTTCTCGGCACGGACAAGCCCCCTCTCCCTTCAGGGAGAGGGCTGGGGAGAGGGCGCTCTTGAACCCAGCACCTAGGCCACCAGCAAACGCCAATTCGCGAACAAGAACCAGGCGTCCCCCTCGCTCCTACGAACAGCGCGGCATCTAGATCACATGGGAATGCTGCAACTCCGTCAGCGCCTCTCCCCGCAGGTACGCCAGCTCCACCGCGCGGCGGTCGCGCGGGCGTTGCAGGGGCACCGGGAACTCGCGGCGCAGGCGGCTCGGGGCGCCGCCCAGGAGCAGCACGCGGTCGCCCAGGTAGAAGGCCTCGTCGAGGTCGTGGGTGACCAGCAGGATGCTGATGTCGTATTCCAGGGCCAGTTGCTGGATCAGGTCCTGCAGGCGCAGGCGGGTGAAGGCGTCCACCGCGCTGAAGGGCTCGTCCAGCAGCAGCACCTGCGGGCGGCCGTAGAGCCCGCGGGCGATGGCCGCACGCTGGGCCATGCCGCCGGAGAGCTGCTTGGGCAGCAGGCCGCCCTTGCCTTCCAGGCCGACGTCGCGCAGCAGCCGGGCGATGCGCTGGTCGTCGGCCAGCCAGCCGTCGGCGAAACCGACGTTCTGCGCCACCGTCAGCCAGGGCAGCAGGCGCGGCTCCTGGAACACCACGCCGATGCCGCCGCCGCGGCCGCTCTCGCCGTCCGGGCCGAAGCCCAGCAGCGGGTTGCGCTGCAGCTGCCCGGCGAAGTCGGCGTCCAGGCCGGCGGCGATGCGCAGCAGGGTGCTCTTGCCGCAGCCGCTGGGGCCCAGCAGGCTGACCACCTCCCCCGGCGCCAGCGCCAGGCTGACGTCGTCGAGCACGCGCAGGCCGTCGAAGCTCTTGCGGATGTTGTTGAGTTCCAACAGCGCGCTCATGCCTTGCCCTCCAGGCCTTCGAAGCTGTCGCGCCAGACCAGGGCGCGGCGTTCCACGGCCTTGAGCAGGCCGTCGCTGAGCTTGCCGAGCACGGCCAGGACCAGGATGGCGGCGATGACGATGTCCGGCCGCGAGGTCTCGCGGCCATCGCTGAGCAGGTAGCCCAGGCCGCGGGTGGCGGCGATCAGTTCGGCGGCGACGAGGAACATCCAGCTCAGGCTGAGGGCGCCGCGCAGCCCGGTGAACAGGCTCGGCAGCGCCGCCGGCAGGAGGATGCGCCGCGCCAGGGTGAAGGTGGACAGATGGTACAGCCGGCCCAGCTCCACCCACTTGCGGTCCACCCCGCGCACGCCGGCGACCAACGCCAGGTACACCGGGAAGAAGGCGCCGAGGGCGATGAGCACCACCTTGGGCGTCTCGTCGATGCCCAGCCAGAGCAGCAGCAAGGGCACCCAAGCCAGGCTGGGGATGGCCCGCAGGGCCTGGAAGCTCGGCTCCAGGTAGGCCTCGGCGCGCTGGCTGAGGCCGACCCAGGTACCGATCAGCAGGGCGGCGAAGGAGCCGATGGCGAAGCCGCTGGCCACCCGCGCCAGGCTGGCGCCGATGTGCTGCCACAGCTCGCCATGGGCCAGTTGCCAGAGGGTGAGCGCGACGCTGCTGGGTGCCGGCATCTGGTTCTCCGCCAGCCAGCCGGCGCGCACGGAAATCTCCAGCGCGGCGCACAGCAGCAACGGCAGCACCCAGGCCCGCCAACGCAGCGGGCGCGGCCGCAGCGACAGGGCCAGGCGGCGGCTACGGCCCAGGTCGAGGGGCTGGCTCGGCACACCCATGGTTCATTCCGCCCTGGCCAGGGGTTGCTTGCCGATGACTTCGCCGGCCAGTTGCGGGTCGATCAACTGGTCCACCACCTTGGCCACGTCGGTGCCGGGGCGCACCAATTGCTCGTCCACCAGGATGGGCGCGGCGGCCTTGAGCGCGGCGACCTGCTCGGCGCCGGGCAGCGGCTGGCTGAAGTCGGTGCGCGAAAGCTGCAGCCTGGCCACTTCCAGCGGCAGCCTGGCCTCCTCGGCCAGCAGCCTGGCGGTCTCCTCCGGATGCTCGATGGCCCAGTGGCGGGCCCGCTCGTAAGCGCCGATGACCTGCTTGATCAGTTGCGGCTGCTCACGGGCGAAACGCTCGGTGACGCTGAGCACGCCGTAGCTGTTGAAGTTCACGTTGCGGTACAGCAGCCGCGAGCCGGCCTGCAGCTCGCTGGCCGCCATGTGCGGGTCGAGCCCGGCCCAGGCGTCCACCTGGCCGCGCTCCAGCGCGGTGCGGCCGTCGGGGTGCTGCAGGTGGACGATCTCCACGTCGCCCTTGCCCAGGCCGACGCTCTGCAGGCTGCGCAGCAGGAACAGGTAGGGGTCGGTGCCCTTGGTGGCGGCCACCTTGTGGCCCTTGAGGTCGGCCAGGGATTTCAGCGGCGAGTCCTTGGGCACCACCAGCGCGGTCCATTCCGGGCGCGAGGCGATGTACACGGTCTTCAGCGGGCTGCCGTTGGCGCGGCTGAGCACCGCGGCCAGCCCCGCGGTGGAAGCGAAGTCGGTGCTGCCGGCGTTGAGGTATTCCAGCGAGCGGTTGCTGCCCTGGCTGAACACCCAGCGCACCTCGGTGCCCTGGGGCTTGAGCGCGTCTTCCAGCCAGCCGAAGTGCCTGAGCACCAGGCTGGTGGGCGCGTAGTAGGCATAGTCCAGGCGGACTTCCTTTGGCGTTTGTGCGGAAGCGGTGGCAGTGAAGGCGCCGAACGGCAGACACGCCAGGAGAGCGGCGGTCAGGCTGCGGCGCCAGGTGGACGGACCCATGGTCGATCTCCTTGGCAACGTGGCTGACGTCTTCTCCCCGTGTGGCGGGCAAGTCAGAGCGGGAAAACAAAGCGCGGCGCGAAGCCGGGCGGGAACGGAAAAAAAGGCGGCCGGACGAACCGGCCGAATACCCTACTCGTGGTTTGGAACAACGGCGCGGCTGCGCGGGGCAGCCGCGGGAAAATCAGCGGTTGGGCTGCGGGGTCAGGCGCAGGTACGGCTTGACCGCGCGGTAGCCTTTGGGGAAACGCTGGCGAATCTCGTCCTCGTCTTTCAGAGAGGGCACGATGACCACCTCGTCGCCGTCCTGCCAGTTGCCGGGCGTGGCGACCTTGTGGTTGTCGGTCAGTTGCAGCGAGTCCACCACCCGCAGGATCTCGTTGAAGTTGCGCCCGGTGCTGGCCGGGTAGGTGATGGTCAGGCGCACCTTCTTGTTCGGGTCGATGACGAACAGCGAACGCACGGTCAGGGTGTCGTTGGCGTTCGGGTGGATCAGGTCGTACAGCTCGGAGACCTTGCGGTCGGCGTCGGCGATGATCGGGAAGTTGACCACGGTGTTCTGGGTTTCGTTGATGTCATCGATCCACTTCACGTGGGACTCCACCGGGTCCACCGACAGCGCGATCACCTTGACGCCGCGCTGGGCGAAGTCGTCCTTGAGCTTGGCGGTCAGGCCCAGCTCGGTGGTGCACACCGGGGTGAAGTCCGCCGGGTGGGAGAAGAGAATGCCCCAGCTGTCGCCGAGCCATTCGTGGAAACGGATGCGGCCTTCGCTGGATTCCTGTTCGAAGTCGGGGGCGATGTCGCCAAGACGCAGACTCATGGGTTGGGCTCCTGGTTCGTGTGGGGTTCACTATGCACAAGGCCGGATTGCATTAAAAAGAATATATTTTGATTTTCTTATAACAAAAAAGACATGCAGCCGCCTGGCCTCGCGCCACTGGCCATTGAGCATAGCCGCCAAGGCCCCCGCCGCCGTCCATTCGTCGCCTGCGCCCCGCCGCCGCCCGGCCTGACTACACTGAAATCATTAACCCGCAAGGTGTGGGAGGTATCTTCATGTTCGGTAAACGAGTGACTGACGGCGAGCCGGGCACCCACTATCGGAGCGACCGGATCAGCGCGGTCAATGGCCAGTATTTCTTCTCGACCCGCGAAGGCACGCTGGAAGGGCCGTACTTCACCCGCTTCGATGCGGAACGCGAGGTGATGCAGTACATCAGCCGGATGCAGCAGGCCGCCGGGTTGTATGCGCGGGTGGCGCAGTAGGTGTTGTCTGGGTTTTAGGCGAGTCATGAACCCCGGCCAGGTGCCGGGGTTTTTCTTTGGTGGTGCCGGGGTGAGCTTTTCTGTAGGAGCGAGCTTGCTCGCGAATGGGAGTTTCCCTGATGCACTGGCACATCAGGTGACCTCCCTTCCCTCTCCCCAGCCCTCTCCCTGAAGGGAGAGGGGGCTTGTCCGTGCCAGTGGGGAAGGATGGTTTCAGCTGGAAACCACCGTCGTGGCCGGCTGACTCCAGAGCATCCAAGCACACCGAACGGTCCCCTCTCCCTTCAGGGAGAGGGTTAGGGAGAGGGCGCTCTTCAAGACGCACGCCGAACCTGGCCGGCAGAACACCATTCGCGAGCAAGAGCTAGGCGCCCCCCCTCGCTCCTACGAAAAGCCCCTCCAACGAAAAAAGCCCCGGCATCGCTGCCGGGGCTTCGCTATCGGCCCTCCTGCGTGGGGACGGCCGCCAGGCTCAGCGGACCGCTTCGAACAGGCCGGTGGCGCCCATGCCGCCGCCCACGCACATGGTCACGATGCCGTAGCGCAGGTTGCGCCGCTGCAGTTCGCGCACCAGGTGGCCGACCTGGCGCGAGCCGGTCATGCCGAAGGGGTGGCCGATGGAGATGGAGCCGCCGTTGACGTTGTACTTCTCGTTGTCGATGCCCAGGCGGTTGCGCGCGTACAGGCACTGCGAGGCGAAGGCTTCGTTGAGCTCCCACAGGTCGATGTCGTCGATCTGCAGGCCGCGGGCCTTGAGCAGCTTGGGCACCGAGAACACCGGGCCGATGCCCATCTCGTCCGGCTCGCAGCCGGCCACGGTGAAGCCGCGGAAGAAGGCCTTGGGCTTGAGGCCCAGTTCCAGGGCCTTGTCCAGGCTCATCACCAGGGTCATGGAGGCGCCATCGGAAAGCTGCGAGGCGTTGCCGGCGGTCACCGAGCCGTCTTCGGCGAACACCGGCTTCAGCGAGTTGAGGCCTTCGAGGGTGGTGTCCGGGCGGTTGCAGTCGTCGCGGTCGACCACACCTTCGACCACCTTCTTCTCGCCGGTGGCCTTGTCTTCCACGGCGTAGCGCACGTTCATCGGCACGATTTCGTCGTCGAACAGGCCCTCGGCCTGGGCGCGGGCGGTGCGCTGCTGGCTCTGCAGGGCGTAGAGGTCCTGTTCCTCGCGGGTGACGTTGTAGCGGCGGGCGACGATCTCGGCGGTCTGCCCCATGGGGTAGTAGATCCCCGGGAATTCCGCTTCCAGGCGCGGGTTGACGAAGTGGTCGGTGTTGCGCGACTTGGCCGTCAGGGTGATGGACTCGACGCCGCCGGCCACCAGGATGTCGCTGCAGCCGGAGGCCACCTGGTTGGCGGCGATGGCGATGGCCTGCAGGCCCGAGGAGCAGTAGCGGTTGAGGGTCATGCCGGCGACGTGGATGCCCAGCTTCGACAGCACCGCGGCGTTGCGGCCGATGTTGTGGCCCTGGGCGCCCTCGTTGGAGCCGGCGCCGACCACGCAGTCGTCCACCAGCAGCGGGTCCAGGCCGTTGCGCGCCAGCAGCGCGTCGATGCAGTGGGCCACCATGTCGTCGGGCCGGGTCATGTTGAACTTGCCGCGGAACGACTTGGCCAGGCCGGTACGGACGCTGTCGACGATCACCACTTCACGCATGGGAAACCTCGTTGCTTGTTGTTCGATTGGGGAGGTGCAGTCGGCCAAGCATAGGGCGAGCGAATGCCGGGGCGCGACGATCATTCATCCCGGATATGCGCTGCCATCCCCCAGCGGATACGCGACCGCCGCCCGAAGGCGGCGGTCGCGGGCGCCCTTGCGGCGCGCTCAGACGGTGTCCACCTTCACCGCATGGTCGGCCAGCAGGCCGTTGAGCACCGCGTGGGTGTCGCCGCTGGAGACGATGGCGCCGCCGTGGTGGTCGGTGTACTTGGCCACCAGGTCGACGTTGGCCAGGTCGATGGTCTGGGTCGTCGCGCCCCCTGTCGCGCCGGTGGGGTTCACCGAGATGGTGGTGGTCGAGGTGGTGGCGTTGACCGAGAAGGTCAGGTACTGCGCCAGCGAATCGGCGGTGGCGTGCTCGCCCTGCAGCAGGTCGGCCAGGTTCAGCGAGTCGCCCTCGCCGATGTTGAAGTCCTTGATCACGTCATGCCCGGCCTCGCCCTTCTGCCAGACGAACTGGTCGGCGCCGGCGCCGCCGGTAAGGGTGTCGTCGCCCATGCCGCCGAACAGGATGTCGTTGCCGTCGCCGCCGAGCAGCGTGTCGTTGCCGCCCTGGCCGAACAGCAGGTCGTCGCCCTTGCCGCCTTCAAGGGTGTCGTTGCCGCCGCGGGTGTCGCCGGCGACGTTGAGTTCATAGGCGTGGGCGACGATGTAGTTGGTCACCTGGCCCTGGGACGGCGCGGCGCCGCCGTTGGCGGCGGTCAGGTAGTCCACCAGGCCCTGGTAGCCGGCGCCGTTGTGGGTGCCGGCGGCGTGCCCGGTCCAGCTCAGGGCGTCGGTGTTGATCACGTCGCCGAAGAGGATGTCGTTGCCGTCGCCGCCGACCAGGTGGTCGTGGCCCACCGCCTGCGGCGAGGTGTTGCTGAAGCCTTCCTGCAACGCGGTCTGCAGCTGTTCGGCGGTGTTGATGATCTGCGGCTGGCCGACGTTGGCGGTGAGGTCCGGGGTGTTGCCGGTGAAATGCAGGGTGGCGGTGCCCGTGGTGCTGGTGTTGTCGAAGAACTGCAGGATGCCGCTGTTGATGCCGTCGCCGATGCCGATGGCGTTCACCGACACGTGGTCGCTGCCGCTGAACAGGCCGCCGCCGTTGAGCAGGTTGTTGGCGACGTCCAGCGCGTCCTTGATGTCGTGGTAGTTGGTGACGGTGCCGCTGTTGCTGTTGTCGCCGATGTAGGTGGTCGGGTTGCCGTCGGTGAGGAAGAACGCCAGGTTGATGTAGTCGTGGGCGGCGTTGGCGCCCCCGCCCACCGTGGCGTTGAACCAGTCGACGGTGGATTTCAGCGCCGCCTCGTAGTTGGTCCCGCCCACGGCGCCGAGGCTGTTGATGGCGCTGATCAGGGTGGCGACGTTGGTGCTGTTCAGGCCATGCACCTGGGTCAGCGTCGAGCCGTCGGCGAAGGACACCAGGGCCAGGTTGATGGTGCCGTCGTGGCCCTTGATCTGGTTCAGCAGGTTGATCAGCGCCGCCTTGGCCAGGGCCATGCGGCTGAGCCCGGTGGTCCCGGAGGGGTCGGCCATGCTGCCGGAGGTGTCGATGATCAGCGCGATGTTGTAGTTCTTGCCGGGCGTGGTGGTGACGGAAACGCCGCCCACGTCGCCGATCAGCACGTCGTTGCCGAAGCTGCCGGCGATGGTGCCGTGGTCCGGCCCGAGCGGGCTGGGCACGACGTGGGGCGTCGTCGAGCCGTCGGTGTCGCTGGCATTGCTGCCCACCACCAGGATCGGTGCGCCGTATTTCACGCAGATGTCGAGGTTGGCCGAGGAGGTGTCGCCGTCGCCATCGACGATGGTGTAGTGGAACGATTCGCTGATCTGCCCGCTTTCCGGGAAGCTCACGCTGGCCTTGACCGCGTAGGTGTAGTCGCCGGCGTGGTGGCCGCCGCCATCCTTCAGGTACAGCGTCAGGGTGCCGTTGTCGGTGCTGATGGTCAGCAGGCCGCTGCTGGCGTTGTAGCTGCCGGTGGCATGGCTGGCGCTGGGGTTGAGGTTGGTGAGGTTGCCGTTGGCGTCCACCGCGAAGGTCTCGCCGCCGATGCTCACCTGGGTGATGCGCACGGTGCCGTCGGCGCTTACCGGCAAGTCATTGGCCAATACGTTGCCGCTGACCGCGTCGAGGTGGCTGAGGTTGACCAGGGTGGCGCTGAGGTCGCTGGGGTCGGTGACGATGACCGGGGTGCCGTGGCTATCCACCCGCACCAGGTCCTGGTCGGTGATGGAGGTGCCGACGCCGACGGCGAAGGCCTCGACGTTGTTGGTGCTGCCGTTGTGCGCCGCGAGGAAGCTCTGCCAGGCGTTCAGCGCAGCGTTGGTGCTACCGGTGGTGGGCTGCCCATCGGAGATGAAGTACACCCGGTTGATCGCCGCGGGGTCGGCCCCCGGCGCGTTCAGGTCGGCGTTGATGCTGGTCTGGGCACGGTTCAGCGCGGCCTCGTAGTTGGTGTTGCCGCCGGCCTGCAGGCCGTTGATGGCGTTCACCAGGCTGGTGTAGCCGCTGTCGCCGGCGTCGTCGAAGCTGTAGTGGCTGGCGGCGCTGGCCGAGGTGGCGAAGCTGATCAGCGAGACCTGGATCAGCAGGCCCATGGAGGCGTACTCGTGCAGCATGTTGATCAGCGCGGCCTTGGCCTGGGCCAGCTTGCTGCCCTGCATGCTGCCGGAGACGTCGAGCACCAGCGTCAGGTTGACCGCCGGCGGCGGCTGCACCAGCAGGCATGCCGGGTGGTCGTCCACCGCGGTGGGGCCGTCGTCGGCGAAGCCGATCTTGTTGCCCAGGTCGAGGGTCTGGCTGCTGCTGGCCTTGTCGCCGTCGTAGTCGGTGATGCTGGCGGTGCCTTCCAGGCCGACCAGCCCGGTCTTCAGCCAGGCCACCTGGCTGTCGTAGTTGCCGGAAGCCCCCGGCCCGTCGTGCTGGATGGCCGAGTACTGGGTGAGGATCACCTTGCCGCTATTGCCGTCCAGGCGCAGGTCGAACACGGTGTTGGCCGTGGTCACGCCCTGCAGGCTGGTGGCGGTGCTGCCGACGATCTTGCCGCCGACGTCGTAAAGGTGGATGGTCGCGTTGCCGCTGCTCAGCCCGCTGTCGGCGCCCTGCCCGGCCAGCAGCTTGAGGCTGTAGCTCCAGCTCACGGCGGAGGCCGGGGCATCGGCGCCGGCGCTCTGCGAGGTGATGACGAAGGCGCTGGTGAAGTCGCCGCTGGCGGTGTCGGAGTTGGCGCCTATGGTGTCGGCGTCCTGGGTCTGCACCAGCACCGACTGGCTGCCCAGGCCGACGCTGATGGACGGGCCGTCGTCGGCGAAGGCCACCTTGTTGCCCAGGTCCAGGGAGGCCGTGGAGCTGGCCTTGTCGCCGTCGTAGTCGGTGATGGTGGCGCTGGCCTGCAGGCTGACCAGGCCGGTGGCCAGGGGGGCCTGCTGGGTGGCGTAGTTGCTGGTGGCGCCCGGCAGCGCGTGGTCGATTTCGGCGTACTGCGTCAGGGTGACGTTGCCGCTGCCATCCACCTTCAGGTTGAAGATGGTGTTGCTGGCATTCACCCCGCCTTCGGTGTTCGAGATGCTACCGATGATCTGGCCGTTCTGCTCGTACAGGTAAATCTTCTGCCCGGCGCTGTTCAGGCCTGACTGGGTACCTTCGGCCACGTCCAGTTTCAGCGCGTAGCTCCAGCTCACCGTGGCCGGAGTGTCGGCACCAGCGCTCTGCGATGTGATGGCGAAGGCTGCGGCGAAGCTGGTGGTGGCGGTGTCGAAGTTCGAGCCGATGGTGTCCGCGTCATGGGTCAGAAGCACGATGGGCTTGCTGCCGCTGAGGTCGATGCAGATGGACGGGCCATCGTCGTCGAAGGCCACCTTGCCGCCCAGATCGATGCTGGCGCTGGACGAGGCCTTGTCGCCGTCGTAGTCGGTGATGGTCGCGGTAGCGTCCAGGCTCACCAGGCCGGTGCCAAGGAAGGCCTGCTGCGCGGCATAGTTGCTCGTGGCGCCCGGCAGCGCGTGATCGATCTCGGCGTATTGCGTGAGGGTGACATTGCCGCTGCCGTCGACCTTCAGGTTGAAGATGGTGTTGCTGGAATCGACACCAGCCTCGGTGCTGGAAGTGCTACCGATGATCTGGCCGTTCTGCTCGTAGAGATAAATCTTCTGCCCGGCGCTGTTCAGGCCCGACTGAGTGCCCTCGGCTACGTCCAGTTTCAGCGCATAGCTCCAGCTCACCGCGGCCGGGGTATCGGCGCCGGCGCTTTGCGAGGTGATGGCGAAGGCCGCGGCGAAGCTGGTGGTGGCGCTGTCGGAGTTCGTGCCGATGGTGTCGGCGTCCTGGGTCACCAGGTTGCCGAGCTGCGCGCCGCTGGCGCCAATGCCGATGCTCGGGCCGTCGTCGGCGAAGCCGATCCGGCCGCCCAGGTCGAGGTTCTGGCTGGCGCTGGCCGGATCGCCGTCACGGTCGGTGATGATGACGCTGCCCTGCAGTTGCACCAGGTCGTTACCGAGGGAGACCTGCTGGCTGTCGAAGCCGCTGGTGGCGCCCGGCAACGCATGGTCGATGGCGGCGTACTGGGTCAGGGTGACCTTGCCGCTGGCGGCGTCCACCGCCAGCGAGAAGATGGTGTTGGCGCTGCTGACCGCGCCGGCGCTGGCGGCGGTGGAGCCCACCACCACGCCATCGATCAGGTAGAGGTGGATGCCCTGGCCGCCGCTGCTCAGGCCCGAGGCCTCGCCCTGGCTGGTGACGTTCAGGCTGTAGTGCCAGGCCACGTTGCCCGCGCCGTCGGCGCCATAGGCCAGGGTCGCCTTGAAGGCGCTGGCGAAGTCAGCCGAGACGCTCTCCGAAGCACCGCCGCGGGTGCCCTCGTCATGGCTGAGCAGGCTCGGCGCCTCGCCCTCCAGGGCCAGGCCGGCGGTGGGGCTGTCGTCGTTGATGAGGATGGCCAGATTGCCGCCGACGGGCGTGCCGTTGCCGTCGGTCAGGGTGTAGGGGACGCTGAGGGCGATGTCGTCCTCGACGCCGTGCTGCGGGTGGTCCAGCGGCTGCTGCAGGACCAGTTCGTAGGTGCCATTGGCGAGGTTGGTGAGGCTCAGGGTGAACACCGTCTGGCCATTGGCCGAGGCCGTCAGCACGTGGCCGTCGGGGCTGACGCTGTAGCTCAGGGCCACGCCGCCGGAGGTCAGCGCCGGCAGGCCGCTGGTGCCCCAGGCGAAGGTCCCGGGGCCGTCGGCGCCGAAGTCGTAGCCGAGGCTGCCGGAAGCGCTGGCGCCGACGCCGGGCAGGCCGTCGTTGCCCTGGATGCCGCCAGGCAGGCCGTCTTCATCCACCACGGCGCTGGCGTTGCCCGCGCTGGGCACGCCGTCGACGGGCGGGGTCGGCGGTTCCGGCGGGGTCGGCGGCGCCGCCTGGGCCTGCTCGGGGCTGGGTATGCCGTCGAACAGCCGCGGGAACAGCGGGCCGCTGGCCAGGGGCCCGGTGGGGAAGCCGATGTCCGGATCGATGTGGCCGCCGATCTCGGTCAGCAGCACGAAGGAGTGCCCGCCGCCGGCCTTGGCGTTGCCGCCGGCGGAGAACGACGGGCCGGCCGCGGTGGCCTCGGCGACCTGGCTCGGGTCCTGCCCGGCGGCGATGGCCGCCTGCAGCGCCTTGACGTCGGTGATGTCCTGCTGGCTGGGCTCGACCGGCGCCTGCGCCGGCGCGCTGTCCGCGTACTGGTGGTGGGCGGCGGCGACCAGTTGATTGCTCATCGGCATCGAACTGTCGCGCCCCAGGGTGAGTTCGCCGCCGCCGGCGATCGCCACGGCCACGGCACCTTCGTGCCCGGTCACCAGTTGTTCGCCGACGAACAGCTTGTCGCCCTGGTGCAGGATGCGACGCGAACCATCCGCGGCCACGGCGAAGACCTCGCCCACCGCCTTGCTGACGATACCTACCAAGCTGGCCATGACTGCATCCTCCGCGCTTACTCTGCGCTTGCCGCCCGGCGCCGCCTCCGGCGGCACCCAAGACCTCCGAGTTGGCCATGCCGTCACTGGCGCGCAGTGATGCGTAGAGGGAAGCAGAAGCCTGAAGGCGCTTTGGCATCAAAAAGCCAGCGGATGAATCCGCCATTTTTTTGACCACGCTTGCTTCGGTACTTCGCGGAAACGCCCGCCCTAGCCGCCTGAAACGTACATGGCTGTATGTGCAAGCCCTATTCGTCCCCATAGCCAAGAAAAATCAGGGTTTGCGAGTTTTACAATGTGCCGCTTTTCACAGGTGTCATAAGACTTTTTCTGAATATGGGATGTGAAAAATTCTTCTGAGGTTCGCGAAAAGTTGTTCTTAGCTCTGATGTTACAGGCGTGAAACGCTTGATATCAGAAAAAAGCCAAGTTTTTGGCGAATTGCAAGAGCATCGAAGTCGAGAACACCAGGAGAACGCCATGCGCAGTCGTAACGCGACGCTATGGAGCGGTGTATTTCTGGCGGCCACCTGCGCTCAAGCCAATGCGATGAGCCTGACCCAAGCCATACAGAGCACCCTGCAATATCACCCGGAGATCAGCCAGAGCATGAACAGCCGGCTGACCGCAGACCAGGAACTGAAGATCGCCCGCGGCGGCTACCTGCCCACCGTCGATCTACTGCTGGGTTACGGCCGCGAAGGCGTCGATAGCCCCTCTACCCGTCAGGAAGGCAACCACAACAAGGAAACGCTCAACCGCGGCGACGCCGAGATCCGCCTGCAGCAGATGCTGTTCGACGGCTTCGCCACGCCCAACGAGGTAGCGCGCAACGAGGCCAACGTCAATTCCAAGGCGTTCCGCGTGCTGGGCACCTCGGAGAACGCCGCGCTGCGCACCGTCGAGGTCTACCTCAACGTGCTTCAGCACCGCGAGATGGTGAGCCTGGCGCGCAACAACCTGCAGGCCCACCAGCGCATCGGCGACCAGATCCGCATGCGCAGCCAGCAGGGCGTCGGCAGCACCGCCGACAACGACCAGGCCACCGCGCGCCTGGCCCTGGCGCAGAACAACCTCTACACCGAGGAAGTCGACCTGCGCGACGCCGAGGCCAACTTCTACAGCGCCGTGGGCAAGCAGCCCGACGAGCTGGAGACGCCCTCCACCGTCAAGGCCCTGGTGCCCAGCGACATCAACAAGGCGCGCCAGGAAGTGCTGAGCAACAACCCGCTGCTCAAATCGGCCCAGGCCGACGTGAATGCCGCCGAGAAGCAGTACGAGGCGGCCAAGTCGCCCTTCTACCCGCGCTTCGACCTGGAACTGTCGAAGGCGGCGAACAACAACGTCGACGGCGAGGTGGGCCACTACAACGACTGGGAAGCCCAGGTGGTGATGCGCTACAACCTGTTCAACGGCATGCGCGACAAGAACCGCCTCGGCGCCACCTCGCACCAGATCGACGAAGCCAAGGACGTCCGCGACAACGCCCTGCGCCTGCTCAACGAGAACCTCTCGCTGGCCTGGGACGCCATGGAGAACGCCAGCAAGCAGACCGGCCCGGCGCGCGAGTACGCCGACTACACGCGCAAGGTCCGCGAGGCCTACCAGCAGCAGTTCACCCTCGGCCAGCGCACGCTGCTCGACCTGCTGGACAGCGAGAACGAACTCTTCACCGCCAACCGCCGCTACACCCAGGTGCGCTACACCGAGGAGTACTCGCGCTACCGCGTGCTGGCCGCCATGGGCGCCCTGCTGCGCTCGCAGAACGTCGTGCCGCCCCATGAGGGCGTGGCGCTGTCCGACGTGAAGACCGAGACACGCCTGCCCGACATGAAATAAGGCCCTGCCCGCCCCGCGTCCGCCGCCGGCCCGCCCGGCCGGCGGCGCTTGCGGGGCGCGGCGGCCGCACGGGGCTCGCAGAAGCCCGGGAGAAGTAGCGTGACCATGATCATCCAGGAGCGCGGCAACCCCGCAGCGGACGACCCCCGCCTGAGCCACGACGACCCCCTGCTCGACGGCCTGCTGATCCTCTGCCGCCTGCACGGCTGCTCGGTCAGCCGCACCAGCCTGAGCGCCGGCCTGCCGTTGCCGCAGCAACGCCTGAACGCCGAGCTGCTGCCCCGCGCCGCGGCCCGCGCCGGCCTGCAGGGGCGCCTGCTGCGCCGCGAGCTGAAGGCCATACCGGCGCTGAACCTGCCGGTGCTGCTGCTGCTCGACGGCGGGCGCAGCGCGGTGCTGCGCCAGTGGGGCGCGGACGGCCAGGCGCTGATCCTGCCCTGCGAGACCGAGGGCGGCGAGCAGTGGGTGAGCACCGAGGAACTGGCCGCACAGTACAGCGGCCTGGCCCTGTTCGCCCGCCCGCGCCACGAGCTGGAGGCGGCGCGCCAGCCGCTGGTGCCGCGGGTCGAGGCCTGGTTCCGCGACACCCTCAAGCTGTCGCGCTGGCTCTATACCGACGCCCTGGTGGCGAGCCTGCTGATCAACCTGCTGAGCATGCTGGTGCCGCTGTTCGTCATGCAGACCTACGACCGCGTGGTGCCCAACCAGGCCATCTCCACCCTCTGGGTGCTGGCCAGCGGGCTGCTGCTGGGCACCCTCTTCGAGCTGCTGCTGCGGGTGCTGCGCTCGCACCTGCTGGACATGGCCGGGAAGAAGACCGACGTGGTGCTCTCGGCCACGCTGTTCGAGCGCATCACCGGCATGGCCATGAAGTTCCGCCCGGCCACGGTCGGCGGTTTCGCCCAGAGCATCCACGACTTCCAGGGCCTGCGCGAATTCCTCACCGCGCTGACCCTCACCAGCCTCATCGACCTGCCCTTCTCGCTGCTGATGATCGTGGTCATCGGCCTGCTCGGCGGCGCTCTGGTGGCGGTGCCGCTGCTGGCCTTCCCGCTGACCATCGGCTTCGCCTACCTGATCCAGGTGCGCCTGCGCGACACCGTGCAGAAGAGCCTGACCCTCGGCGCCGAGCGCCAGGCCCTGCTGATCGAGACCCTCGGCGGGCTGGAGACGCTCAAGGCGTGCGGCGCCGAGAGCGAGCGGCAGTACCGCTGGGAAGCCACCCACGGCGCCCTCACCCGCCTGGACAACCACGCCCGCTTCCTCGCCACCCTGGCCACCAACGGCACCCTGTTCGTCCAGCAGTTCGCCGGCATGGCCCTGATCATCTGCGGCGTCTATGCCATCCTCGACGGCCAGCTCAGCGTCGGCGCCCTGGTCGCCTGCTACATGCTCAACAGCCGGGTGCTGGCGCCGCTGGGGCAGATCGCCGGGCTGATCACCCGCCACCAGCAGGCGCGCCTGACCATGAAGAGCACCGACGCGCTCATGGCCCTGCCCCAGGAGCGCCAGGCCAGCCAGCGCCCGCTGGAGCGCACCCAGCTGCACGGCGCGCTGGAGATGCGCCAGGTGGAATTCCGCTACCCCGAGCAGAACGCCGCGGCGCTGAGCCAGATCGGCCTGCGCCTGGCCCCCGGCGAGAAGGTCGGGCTGATCGGCCGCAGCGGCTCGGGCAAGAGCACCCTGGCGCGCCTGCTGCTGGGTTTCTACCAGCCGGACGAGGGGCAGATCCTGCTCGACGGCCTGGACCTGCGGCAGATAGACGTGGCCGACCTGCGCCAACAGGTGGGCTACGTGGCCCACGACCTGCCGCTGCTGGCCGGCAGCCTGCGCGACAACCTGACCCTCGGCGCGCGCTACGTCGGTGACGCGCGCATGCTGGAGGTGGCCGAGCTGACCGGCGTCAGCGAACTGGCCCGGCAGCACCCGGCCGGCTTCGACCGCCCGGTGGGCGAGCGCGGCCAGTTGCTCTCCGGCGGCCAGCGCCAGGCCGTGCTGATGGCCCGCGCGCTGCTGCTGGACCCGCCGATCCTGGTGCTCGACGAGCCCACCAGCGCCATGGACAACAGCAGCGAGGAAGCCCTGCGCCGGCGCCTGCAAGCGTGCTGCGCGGGCAAGACGCTGCTGCTGGTCACCCACCGCACCTCGATGCTCGCCCTGGTCGACCGGCTGATCGTCCTCGACGCCGGGCGCATCGTCGCCGACGGGCCGAAGGAAGCGGTGATCGAAGCATTGCGCAAGGGCCACGTCGGCCCGGCAGCGGGGTGAAGCCATGAGCAGCATGCAACCGACGCCGGGCTACCTCGGCGGCCGCAGCGACACCGAGTTCATGCCCGAGGTCCAGGGCACGGTGCTGGAGGACTCGCCGCTGGCCGCGCGCATCACCCTCTGGGCGGTGCTCGCGCTGCTGGTCTGCGCGCTGGCCTGGGCACACTACGCGCACCTGGAGGAAGTCACCAAGGGCGAAGGCAAGGCCATCCCCTCCAGCAAGGTGCAGACCATCCAGAACCTGGAGGGCGGCATCGTCTCGGAAATCTTCGTCCACGAAGGCCAGGTGGTGGACAAGGGCCAGACCCTGCTGCGCCTGGACGACACCCGCTTCGCCTCCAACAAGGGCGAGACCGAGGCCGACCGCAACGCCCTGGAGGCCCGGGTGGAACGCCTGAGCGCCGAGGCCGAGGGCCGCGAGCCGGCCTTCTCCGACGCCCTGAAGCAGACCGCGCCGCAGGTGGTCGACGACCAGTTGCAGCTCTACCACAGCCGCCAGGCGCGCCAGGCCAGCGAGGTAAGCATCCTCCAGGAACAGCTGCGGCAGAAGACCCAGGAACTGCAGGAATTCCGCGCCAAGGCCCAACAGTACCGTTCCAGCCTCGGCCTGGTGCAGCAGGAGCTGAACATGTCCACGCCGCTGGTCAAGAGCGGCGCCATCTCCCCGGTGGAACTGCTGCGCCTGCGCCGCAGCGTGGTGGAGATCAACGGCGAGCTGAACGCCACCACCCTGGCCATCCCCCGCGCCGAGGCGGCCATGCAGGAGATCGCGCGGAAGATCGACGAGTCGCGCCAGGGCTTTCGCACCGACGCCCTGAAGGACCTCAACGAGGCCCGCACCGAGCTGAACAAACTCACCGCCACCAGCCGCGCCATCGACGACAAGGTCAGCCGCACCACCGTGGTGTCGCCGGTGCGCGGCATCGTCAAGCAGCTGAAGGTCAACACCATCGGCGGCGTGGTGCAGCCGGGCAGCGACATGGTGGAAATCGTCCCGCTGGAGGACAACCTGCTGGTGGAAGCGAAGATCCGCCCACAGGACGTGGCCTTCCTCCACCCCGGCCAGCCGGCCACGGTGAAGTTCAGCGCCTACGACTACACCATCTACGGCGGCCTGAAGGCCAAGCTGGAGATGATCAGCGCGGACACCATCACCGACGACAAGGGCAACGCGTTCTACCTGATCCAGGTGCGCACCGACAAGAACCACCTGGGGCCGGACAACAAGCCGCTGCTGATCATTCCGGGGATGGTGGCGACGGTGGACATCATCACGGGCGAGAAGAGCGTGCTGGATTATCTGCTCAAGCCGGTGCTGAAGGCGCGCTGGGAGGCGTTGCGGGAGCGGTGAGGGGTGTTGTGGGGGCGAGCTTGCTTGCGAATGGGGTTTGCCGGGGGCTGTGGTGTTGGGGGGAAGAGCGCCCTCTCCCCAGCCCTCTCCCTGAAGGGAGAGGGGGCTGTCCTGAGTAGGCGGAAAATCTGGAGTCATCCTGAAACTCCTCACTCCCCCTCGTCATTCCCGCGAACGCGGGAACCCAGCTGCCTTGGCTTGGGTGTTTCTGCGCCGCTCCGAGTCTGCCCGACCGTCTTGTTTCGCCCCCTCGGGCGAGTCCCTTTTGTCAAACGCCACAAAAGGAACCAAAAAGGCTTGCCCCGACATACGGGCCCGATGGAGCCGGGCTACCCTCGCGAATTCCCCCGCCACGGAGGCCCGCCCCGAGGGTACGTCCCTGTAGCCCATCGGGGCTCTC
>NZ_BSQE01000024.1:0-114128 GCF_030268185.1 Pseudomonas sp. NBRC 100443 | reverse complement strand
CAGGCGACGCTGTTTCAGCGTCCTGGCCTGGAGGCCGAACGTTACCGACGACGGCAGGAGCGAATACGCGAGATCAACCTGCGTCAGGGGCAGCTGTTAATAGCATGAGGCGTGCCGGACAGTAGTGTGCGTTCGCAGGCATAACGGGGCTGGGACCAGAGCCTGAAACCAAATTCCAACCAAACAAAAACCTACCCACACACTGCCGACTGTCGGCTCGTCCGCTGGCCAGGCCAAATCGGAGCTATTCCTGCACTGCTCCAGCCGACAATGGAGGAGGAAATGGAACGACTAAGGAAGGTGTTGCTGGCTTCTGCCATCAACGAGACGTCTGCCGTCCAGGTCTTGCGCCAGGCCGCGGCGGAGGCCGTCTCGCCCGTTACCGCCGCGGCCCTGCTCACCGCTGCGAAACGCCTCGAGGAGAATGCCGATGCGCTGCTTCATGCCGCGCATCGGATCGAACTCACATTGCACCCCGACACCCGGGAGGAGGGCGTGGCCGGGCTCGCGCCACTGGACTGAGCCTGCCTTGCCGGCGCGCTCGTCAGGCTGCAGTCGTCGAGGTCCCCTTGCCGTGGACCATCACCCGGTTCCTGCCGGCCTGCTTGGCCTGGTAGAGCAGCTCATCCGCCTCCTTGAGCGTGGCGACGACGTCGGACCGGTCCGCCGTCCAGCAGGCCACCCCCAGCGACAGGGTGACCTGTCCGGCCGGGGGCATGACGGCCTCGGCCAGCGAGCGCCGGATCCGTTCCGCAACTTCCGCGGCGTCGGCGAGGCCGGTCAGCGGCAGCAGCAGGATGAACTCCTCGCCACCCACCCGGCAGGGCACGTCGCCGTCGCGGCAGTTCTGCCGCAGCAGGTCGGCGAAGGCCTGCAGCACCTTGTCGCCGACGTCGTGGCCGAAGGCATCGTTGACCCGCTTGAAATGGTCGATGTCCATGCTGATCACCGCGAAAGGCTTCTCCAGCAGCGCCCAGTCGCGCAGGCAGTCCTCCAGCATCCGCCGGTTCGCCAGGCCGGTCAGCGGGTCGCTGAGCACCTGGTGGTTGAGTTTGCCGATGCGCTCCTGGGTCAGCAGCGCGCCCTGGATCAGCGCGCGGCGGATGCGCCAGGCCTCGTAGTACCAGGCGCTCACCTGGCCGATGCCGCGGGAGTCGTCCAGTTGCTCGGCGTAGTCGGCGAGCCTGCTCAGGGGCTGGCTGATCCGCGAGGCGGCCCACCAGAGCAGGACCAGCCCCAGCAGGATCATCGGCACTATGCCCTGCACCACCTGGAGCATCAGCGCCCGCAGGGCGGCGAGGGGCGCGCTCATCGGTTGCTGGACGACCCCCCCCCAGCCGCTGTTGGGCACCGGGGCATAGCCCGCCAGCATCTGCACCCCGTCGGCATCGGTGACCTGCGTCGCGCCGCTCTCGCCGCGCAGCACGGCGTCCACCGCCGCGTTGCGGCCCACGGCCTTGCCGATGTGGTCGGCATCGGGATGGAACAGCAGGTGGCGGTTGCCGTCCACCAGGTACAGGTGCGAGGCGTCGGTCTGGAAGTGCTTGCTGACGATCTCGTTGAGCGCGTTGTTCTTGCGCAGGTAGATGGTCCCGCCGACCAGCCCCAGGTACTCGCCTTGCGGGCTGCGGATGGGGTGGGAGACGAAGACGATCAGGTTGCCCACCAGCGAATTGAAGGCCGGGCTGATCATCGCCTGGCGCCGCTCCAGCGGCTCCCGCGAGCGCAGGCTCTGGCCGGCCACGCTGAGCGCCGGCGGGTGCGAGGCGAGAATCCGGCCCTGGGCATCGGCGATCACCAGGGTGTTGAAGCTCTGGTCCTGCTCCGCCAGGCGCCGGGCCTCGGCCTGCATCGTCGCCCGGGAGGCGAAGTCCTTGCCCATCACCTGGGCGCTGTAGCGCAGCCGGCCGAGGTCGGCGTCGAGGCTCTGGCCGAGGGTCAGGGCGACTTTCGCCGCATAGGCGCGGTTGGTCTCCAGCGAATTGCGCACCAGCGTCTCGCGCTGGATCCGGTAGGTGGCATAGAGGTCGTTCAACAGCGTGGCGAGGATGGCCAGCGAGGTGAACAGCAGGATCAGCGTGCGCAGGTTGAGCTTGGGGATGGCCCCGGATGGCATGGACGTATTCCAGTGGCGCGTGGTAGATGGCGGCCGGAAACGGCGGGGCCGCCGGGTTCTGGCAAGGCAGCGGCCCGTCAGCGGCCGGTCCTCCGGTGCTGCGTCCGTCTATCCTGCCAAGGTTCATGTTAGGTGAGAAATTGGTGGCATATAGCCATTATTTGACCAATGGCGTGCGACGGCTTGTCCGTTCGCGGTTTGCTCTGGCCCGCCGGTTGGCGAACCGGGCCTTCGTCGGGCCGGGACACTCGGTCGCCAGGCATGAGCTTAGAACCGCCAGCGATTTGTCGACGGGCCCGGGAAACCCCAGGATAGGCCGGTAATGGTGACGAAGGCTGCCCAGCCGGCCTACGCTTGAAAAGAACCACGGCATTGGAAGTATCGATACATGCACGAGATCGGCAAACAGAACGAGAACGGCCCGGCGGGCTGGCAACTGGAGCGCATCGTCGAGGAACTGCGCGCGGCGCGCAGCGAATGGCGCAGCCGCAGCGGTCGGCCGCGGGAGCAGGGCGGGCGCGAGTTGCCTTCGCGGCGTTCCATCGAGGAGATCGTCGAGCGCCTGGCCAGTGCGCTCTTCCCCATGCGTCTGGGGCCCAACGACCTGCGCGACGAGAGCGAGGACTTCTTCGTCGGGCGCACCCTGGACAGCGCCCTCAATGCGCTGCTGATCCAGGCGCGCCTGGAGCTGCGCTACAGCGCGCGCCAGCGCGGCGAAGCGGAGGACGGCATCGAGGAGCGGGCGCTGGGGATCGTCCGTGACTTCGCCCTGGCCCTGCCGCTGCTGCGCCAACTGCTGGACTCCGACGTGCTGGCCGCCTACCAGGGCGACCCGGCGGCGCGCAGCGTCGACGAGGTGCTGCTGTGCTATCCGGGGGTGCTGGCCATCATCCACCACCGCATGGCGCACCACCTGTACCGCGCCGGCCTGCCGCTGGTGGCGCGGATCATCTCCGAACTGGCGCACTCGGCCACCGGCATCGACATCCACCCCGGCGCGCAGATCGGCGGCAGCTTCTTCATCGACCACGGCACCGGCGTGGTGATCGGCGAAACGGCGATCATCGGCGAACAGGTACGCATCTACCAGGCGGTCACCCTGGGCGCCAAGCGCTTCACCGCCGACGAGACCGGCCAACTGCACAAGGGCCAGCCGCGCCACCCCATCGTCGAGGACGAAGTGGTGATCTACGCCGGCGCCACCATCCTGGGGCGCGTCACCATCGGCAAGGGCTCCACCATCGGCGGCAACGTCTGGCTGACGCGCAGCGTGCCGCCGGGCAGCCAGATCAGCCAGGCCAGCCTGCAGCAGCAGGCCAACGACGCGGGGCTGGACTAGGCGTAGGGCGGATAATCGCGGACGGAGTCCGCTCCTACGACCCTGCTTCCTGGAACCGTAGCGGACTCCGTCCGCGATCGGTCCGATCCGTTGCACCGAACTATGCAACTGCACGGCCCTCGTAGGATGGGTTGAGCTTGCGAAACCCATGCGGTTGCGCTGATGGGTATCGCTTCGCTCAATGCCATCCTACGAAAAGCCGTGCTTCCTGGAACCGTAGGAGCAACTGTCTTGTGCCGAGGTGCTCTTCGTAGGATGGGGCGAAGGCACTGGGCCTGGTGCGCTGAGCCAGGGCACGGATGCCGGGAAGGAATGGACTGGGTGTGAAAACGGCGCATAACGCCTATGGCGTTATGCGCCCTACGGTGCCCGGAGGCACGGCGTTATCCCGTAGGCGCAACTTTGTCCGCGATAGCTAGGGCCGGATCAACAGGATGTCTGGGATGTTGGCTTATGTAGCTCACCGATTTCCTCCCGTGGCTATTTCCCACATTGGTTTGAGACAAGTCTTATTTGATAGCCCTGTTCGCGTCTATACACTCGCGGGTAGCTGATTTACGTGTGCAGTGAGCCCGATGAATTGAAGAATTAATAGGGCGAAAGGCGCATATCAGATCGGCTGAAAGTTCTGGCATCGGTAGTTCTTATTGAAGAGTACGGTTATGTCAGCGCTTTACCAGTGTTGCGCTTTCAGAAGTAAGAAATGGAATTCACATCCTCGGATCGGGCTATCGGCGTTAGCATTTTTTCGCTGTGCCATGAATTCCAGTTTGTTTTGACTCACCCCTCGCCAGGGGAAGTATCTGGAGTAGTCATGGCTTCGAACAGTTTCCAAAATGAAGTACCCAAGGCACGGGTCAACATCAAGCTCGATCTGCACACCGGTGGTGCGCAGAAAAAGGTCGAGTTGCCACTCAAGTTGATGGTGATGGGCGACTACAGCAACGGCCGCGAGCAGCGCCCGCTGTCCGAGCGCGCCAAGATCGACATCAACAAGAACAACTTCAACAGTGTCTTGGCCGAATTTCACCCCAGCGTGAAACTGGCCGTGCCCAATACGCTGGCCGATGACGGCTCCGACGCTTCGGTCGAGCTGACCTTCCGCAACATGAAAGACTTCGAGCCCGAGCGCGTTGCCCGGCAGATGCCGGAATTGCGCGCCATGCTGGCCATGCGCAATCTGCTGCGCGATCTCAAATCCAATCTGCTGGACAACGCCACCTTCCGCCGGGAGCTGGAACGCATCCTCAAGGATGACGCGCTGAGCGACGAACTACGTTCCGAACTGGCTCAGCTCGCTCCCCAGGACCGTTAATCGAAAATTTAAGGAGAGACTCATGTCCGCAGAAGGAACTGTCGCGCACGCTGGCAGCGCAAGCGTCGTGACCCATGAAGGCCAAGGCGTCTATGCCACGCTGTTCGACAAGATCAACCTCAGCCCGGTGTCGGCCCTGACCGACATTGAGGTATACCAGAATACCGATGCGCTCTCCGAGGTCTCCGCCGATGAGCGCGTCACCGCAGCCGTCAGCGTTTTCCTCGAATTGCTCAAGCAGTCGTCGCGGAAGGTCGAGCGACTCGACAAGACGCTACTGGACGAACACATCGCGCATCTGGACGCACAGATCAGCCGTCAGCTGGACGCGATCATGCATCATCCGGATTTCCAGCGGGTCGAGTCCACCTGGCGCGGCGTCAAGTCGTTGATCGACCAGACCGACTTCCGGCGCAACGTGCGCATCGAACTGCTGGACATCAGCAAGGATCACCTGGTGCAGGACTTCGAGGACGCACCGGAAATCGCCCAGAGCGGCCTGTACGTCCACACCTACACCCAAGAGTACGACACGCCCGGCGGCGAGCCGATCGCGGCCGCCATTTCCAACTATGAGTTCGATCGCGGCCCGCAGGACATCGCGCTGCTGCGCAACATCTCCAAGGTGGCCGCGGCGGCGCACATGCCCTTCATCGGCTCGGTGGGCCCGGCCTTCTTCGGCAAGGAGTCGATGGAAGAGGTCGCAGCGATCAAGGATATCGGCAACTACTTCGACCGCGCTGAATACCTGAAGTGGAAGTCCTTCCGCGACACCGACGACGCACGTTACATCGGCCTCACCATGCCGCGCGTGCTCGGTCGTCTGCCATACGGCCCTGATACCGTACCGGTGCGCAGCTTCAACTACATCGAGAGCGTCAAGGGGCCGGACCACGGCAAATACCTGTGGACCAACGCTTCGTTCGCTTTCGCTGCGAATATGGTGAAGAGCTTCATCAACAACGGCTGGTGCGTGCAGATCCGTGGTCCGCAGGCGGGCGGCGCGGTCGCCGACCTGCCCATTCACCTGTACGACCTGGGCACTGGCAATCAGGTGAAGATTCCCTCGGAAGTGATGATTCCGGAAACCCGCGAATTCGAGTTCGCCAACCTGGGCTTCATTCCGCTGTCGTATTACAAGAACCGCGACTACGCGTGCTTCTTCTCCGCCAACTCGACGCAGAAACCGGCGCTCTACGATACTGCCGATGCTACGGCCAACAGCCGCATCAATGCGCGCCTACCCTACATCTTCCTGCTGTCGCGTATCGCCCACTACCTGAAGCTGATCCAGCGCGAAAACATCGGCACCACCAAGGACCGTCGAGTGCTTGAGTTGGAACTGAACAACTGGATTCGTGGCCTGGTCACCGAAATGACCGACCCCAGCGATGATCTGCAGGCTTCGCACCCGCTACGCGATGCCAAAGTCACTGTGGAAGACATTGACGACAACCCAGGTTTCTTCCGCGTGAAACTCTACGCCGTGCCGCACTTCCAGGTGGAAGGCATGGACGTGAACCTGTCGCTGGTTTCGCAGATGCCCAAGGCGAAAGCCTAAGCACTCACACGGAAGTCATCCATGAAGATCGATCGCCCCTTATGGGGGGCGGGGGCCTTGCTGTCTCCGCAACAATTCCAGCAGCAAGCGCGCTGGGAGGCCTGGACCAACGAATGCCTGGCGCATTTGTCGCGGGTTCACCCCTGGGGCGTCCAGGTCGCATCGTTCGACCTGGACGCCCTGCGGCTGGGTAAGCTGAAGGCTACCCGGCTGCGCGTGCGGCTGCCGGATGGCACGCTGATCGACACCGACACGACCGACCGGCTGCCGCCGGCGCTGGAGCTGTCTCGGCAGGCTGAGGAAGAGGTCTCCGTTGTCACTCTGCTGCTGGCGTTGCCGCTCGAGCACGCCAATGGCGGCAACTGCCTGATGGGGGAGGGCAAGTCCTCCCGGCCCTCGCGCTATCGCCAGGACTGGCGGGAGGTGCAGGACCTCTATGGCGAAGAGAGTCAGTCCATGGCAGCGCTGGAGCATGTGCTTTCGTTGCGCCTGGACAGCGATGAAAACGCCGAGTATCTCACCTGCCCGGTGGTGCGTGTGGTACGGGACGGGCAGGGTGCCTGGACGCTCGACCCGCAGTTCGTCCCTCCGCTGCTCAGCTTCGATGCCCAGCCACAGCTGCTCGCCCAATTGGACAATCTGATGACCCAACTGGCGGCCAAACGCAGCCGTCTGATGGGTATGCGCCGCGAGAGCAACCAGCGCATGGCTGACTTCGCGGTGGCCGACGTCTCGCTGTTCTGGCTGCTCAACGCGCTGAACAGCTACCAGCCTGTGCTGGCGGACCTGCTCGCGCATCCTGGGCGGCACCCCGAGCAGGTCTATCAGGAACTGGTCAAGCTGGCTGGCAGCCTGCTGACCTTCTCTCTGGAGCACGATATCGGCGCTATTCCCGACTACCGGCACAATCAGCTGGAAGCCGTGTTCCCGCCGTTGTTCCGACTGATCTCGACCCTGCTGGAAGCCAGCCTGCCTTCACGCGTCATCGCGCTGACGCTCGAGCAGCCCAACGCGTACCGTTGGCAAGTGGCGCTGCACGATGGCCGGCTGCGCGATGCCGAGGGCGTCGATTTCTACCTGTCCGTGCGCTCCAGCCTGCCCGCCGCCCAGGTGCAGAGCCAGTTCCCGCGCCTGTGCAAGGTGGGGGCGCCGGACGATGTCGATCACCTCGTCAACGTGGCCCTCGACGGCGTACCGCTGCTGCCGCTCAGCCATGTGCCCGCGGCGATCCCGATGCGCCTGGGCAACCAGTACTTCGCCCTCGACCTGGCCCATCCCAAGGCGCAGGCCATGTTGTCGGCCGGCGTCTGCGCCCTCTATGTCCCCGGCACGCTCGGGGAGGTCCAACTAGATCTGTTCGCGGTGCTGCGCTCATGACCAGGGCATTCGGAAACTCCACGGCGGTGGATATCGACGCACTGCTGCAGGACAGCTACCTGCTGGTCGTGGAACTGCAACAGAAGGCCTCGGCGAAAGAGGGCGCCGAACTGTGGAGGCATTGCGCGGCTCAGATCGAACACACCCGCAACAGCCTGACCGACGCCGGCGTGAGCCCGCGCGCGATCGACCAGGTCTGCTATGCGCAATGCGCGTTGCTCGACGAAACGGTGATGCGCAACGCCACCGAGCAGTCCCATGCCGTCTGGGCCTCCAAGCCCTTGCAGGCGCATTTCTTCAGCCGCCACCAGGCCGGCGAGCAACTCTACGAGGACATGCGCGCGGTCCTGGCCGAACCGGCTCCCGACCTTCGGGTGCTGACCTGTTACCAGCGCGTGCTGATGCTGGGCTTCCTGGGCCGCTATCGCGACGAACAGGCTCCGGAACGAGAACAGTTGCTCAGCGCGCTGAGCGAGCACGTTGAACCCTTAGCCACCACAGACGAGGCACCGCTTCTGGTTCGCGCCGGTGGTGGCGACTGGCGCTACTGGCTCGGCATGCCGTGGCTGCACCTGGCGGCCGCCTCGATTCTGCTGGTAGGGGTGTGGCTGGTACTGCACCGTATGCTGGTGGATACCGTCGCCACCTTGTTGCCTGGTCAGGTGTAGGCATGCCCATGCAACTCTCATGGGTACGCGGCCTTTGGCTCTGGGCGGGAGTACTGGCGCTGTTTCTGCTCCTGGCGGTGCTGCCCTTGTCCTGGGCCGGGCGCGCGCTGTCGGCGCTTGGCGTGGTCATCGTGGTTGCGCTGGGCTGGTGGTTCGCCGGGCGCAACGCTTCCCGGCAACGGCAATCCTTCGCCGTGGCCGATGACTGTGCGCTGCCGGCGGCGGGGTTCCGTCAACCGGTGGTGACGGTCTGCGGCGATGGGTTGCGCTCCCTGTTCGGCGAGGTACCGGAGGATCAGCTGGCGCTGCGCGTCACGGAGCAGGGTTGCTACTTGCGGGTACCCAGCCTCGATCGCCTGCCATCGATCATCGAATACGTTCTGGCGAACCGTCCGCACTGGGCGGGCCAACTGAGCGTCTTCTACATCATCGATCCCGCCGAGCAACTGGATGACGCGCTGCTTACCGGTAATCTCCTGGCCTTCCGCCAGCAGGTTGCTCGCGTCCGCAGAGGCGGCGTGGCCTTGCCAGTGTTGCTGGGCTGCTACCTGCCGAGCCTGCATGACGCCGGCCCCTGGTTCACCTGGGAGGCAGGGCGGCACGGGCTGACGGTTCGCGAGGGTGCAAGCCATCTCAGCATGGCCCAGTGGCAGCGGAACCCTGACGATTTTCCCGCGCGCGCCGCTCGCCTGCGAACCAGTGTTCTGGTCGAGAGTCTGGGAGGCTGGCTGGCGAAGGCGGTATTGCCGTATCTGGACTCCCGGGAACCGCAGGATCCCCCGTGCCCGGCAGTCGCCTGTGCGATGGCACTCGTGCCCGGCTCACCCGCTTCTCCGGGCAACCTGTGGGCGAATTGGCTGCGTCAACACACGGCACTGGAGCCGTTCGCTCTGACGCAGGCGGCCGGCCCTGTGGCCCTGCCGTTTCCTGACCCTCTGCTGGCCTTGCTGCCCCGGCAGCCGGGCCTCACGCCCGCCCGCCGTGCGGCGCTACATGCCCTCTGGTTGTTCGTTTTTGCCGCGACCATCGCGCTCGGCAGCTCCGCCTGGCAGAACCACTTGCTGTTGCGCCAGGTGAGCGACGACCTGCGCCGTTATCAGGCCATCCCCGAGCCCGCGACTCGCGAACAGCCCGAATACCTCTTGAAGGAACAAGCCGTGGCCGTACTACGGGACGATGCGCAAAGGCTGGATCGCTACTACCGCGAAGGCGAACCCCTGTCCCTTGGGCTCGGCCTGTACACCGCCGAGCGGACGCGCCCGGCGCTCCTGGCCGCGCTCGCCGCCTACCGGGAGCCTGCTCCGGCACAGGAGCCGGCAAGGATTCCCGATCCCGTCCGCCTGGACAGCCTGTCGCTGTTCGCCAGCGGCAGTGCCGAGCTCAAGTCCGGCTCGACGAAGGTGCTGATCAATGCGCTGGTGGATGTCAAGGCCCAGCCCGGCTGGCTGATCGTCATCGCCGGGCACACCGACGCCACGGGAGATGCCCGGCGCAACCTGGCGTTGTCACGTGCCCGCGCGGGTGCCGTACGCGACTGGATGCAGCGCATGGGCGACATTCCTGACAGCTGCTTCGCCGTCCAGGGTTTCGGCGCCGATCAGCCGATCGATAGCAACGACACACCGGAGGGGCGCGCAGCCAACCGCCGGGTCGATATCCGCCTGGTACCCGAGTCGGGAGCCTGTGCGCTCCCGAGCCGGGTTTCAGGCGGTCAACCCCAGCCGCGGCAACAGCCAGCGGCGCATTTGTCTCTGTAGAAGGAACTTTTCATGGCGATTCCAGTTTACCTGTGGCTCAAAGACGACGGCGGTGCGGACATCAAAGGTTCGGTCGACGTCCAGAAGCGCGAAGGTAGCGTCGAAGTGGTGGCGCAGGATCACTGTCTGTACATCCCCACCGACAACAACACCGGCAAGCTGACCGGCACCCGTGTTCATACGCCGTTCAACTTCACCAAGGAAATCGATGCCTCCAGCCCCTACCTGTACAAGGCTGTGAGCACCGGCCAGACCCTCAAGAGCGCCGAGTTCAAGTGGTACCGCATCGATGACGCCGGCCAGGAAGTCGAGTACTTCAACACCCTCCTGGAGAACGTCAAGGTCGTCAAAGTCGCGCCAAAGATGCACGACGTGAAGGACCCGGCCAAGGAGAAGCACAACCACCTGGAAGAGGTCGAGCTGCGCTACGAGAAGATCACCTGGACCTACAAGGACGGCAACATCATCCATTCCGACGCCTGGAACGAGCGTCAGAGCGCCTGATCGCGTCCCTTCGACCGGCGGGAACGCCCGCCGGTCGATGTTCGCGCTGAACAACCCTGCGTCTTGTCGCCGGCTTAGCGCCGGAGCAAGCCGAATGCCTCAGCAAGGAATGCCCCATGGCCCAGTCCAGCCACCTGCTTCGCCGCCTCAATCCCTACTGCGCCCAGGCGCTGAGCGCAGCCGCGTCGCTGTGCCAGACGCGCGCGCATGCCTACATCACCGTCGAACACTGGCTGCTAAAGCTGCTGGAGCAGGGGGAGGGCGATCTGACGCTGATCGCACGGCGTTACGAGTGGGACCTGGACGGCCTTTGGCAAGGGCTGCTGGACCACCTCGATACCTTGCCGCGCAGCGTGCGCGACAAGCCGCAGTTGTCGGCCAAGTTGCAGCGACTGATCAAGGATGCCTGGCTGTTCGCCTCGCTGCAGGGCGACGTGGAAACCCTGCGCTCGGCGCACCTGCTGGGAGCCTTGCGAGAAACACCGACGCTGCTCGAATGCGACGCTGCCTGGCCATTGCTCAGCGTCGGCGACAGCCAGATCGAACGCTTGCTGCCAGTGCTGGATGAGCAGTCCCAGGAGCGCCAGGCGCTTCAGCAGGAAGCCGCCCTGGCCGATGCGCCGCGCGCGCCTGCAAGCGGGCCCGCAGTGAGAAACGACGGGCATACCGCCGTTCTGGACAAATTCACCCAGGACATCACCGCCAAGGCCCGGGCGGGCGGCATCGATCCGGTCTTCGGGCGCGACGACGAAATCCGCCAGGTCATCGATATCCTCGGTCGCCGGCGCAAGAACAACCCCATCCTCGTCGGCGAACCCGGCGTCGGCAAAACCGCCCTGGTCGAAGGCCTGGCGCTGCGCATCGTTGACGGCAACGTGCCGGACAGTCTCAAGCAGGTCTGTGTACGTACGCTGGACCTCGGTCTGCTGCAGGCCGGCGCGGGCGTAAAGGGCGAGTTCGAGCAGCGCCTGAAGAATGTCATCGACGCCGTGCAGCAATCGCCCACGCCCATCCTGCTGTTCATCGACGAGGCCCACACCCTGATCGGCGCCGGCAACCAGGCCGGCGGCGCCGACGCCGCCAATCTGCTGAAGCCCGCCCTGGCCCGTGGCGAGCTGCGCACCATCGCGGCCACCACCTGGTCCGAATACAAACAGTACTTCGAGCGCGACGCAGCCCTGGAACGGCGCTTCCAGAGGGTCAAGGTCGACGAGCCGAACGACGCCAATGCCTGCCTCATGCTGCGCGGGCTGAAGGCGCGCTACGCCAGCCACCACGGCGTACATATTCAGGACGCGGCCGTACAGGCCGCCGTCAGCCTGTCGCGCCGTTACCTGACCGGCCGCCAACTGCCGGACAAGGCCGTCGATCTACTCGACACCGCCAGTGCGCGAGTCCGCATGAGCCTCGACTGCGAGCCGCAGTCACTGGTGCAACTCAAGGCGGAGCAGCAGGCGTTGCTGCTGGAACGCCAGGCACTCGAGGAAGACGCCCAGCTCAGCGGCGCCGTGGCGACAGAACGTCTGGCCGCCATCAGCGTCCGCGAACACGAATTGCTGGCGCATCACGCACGGTTGCAGCAGCAGTACCAGGAAGAGTTAGCCCTGACCCGCGAACTGCTGGAAGCCCGTGGCAGCAACCCCGACGCCTGCGCCGCGCTGCAGGAGCGACTGGCCGCCCTGCAGGGCGACCACCCGCTGTTGTCGCTGGACGTCGATGCGCGCAGCGTTGCCGAAGTCATCGCCGACTGGACCGGCGTGCCCCTGGGCAGCCTGCTCAAGGACGAACAGGCCAACCTGCTGGAACTCGAGCGGCAACTCGGGCAACGCGTCATCGGCCAGGACAGTGCCCTGCTCGACATGGCTCAGCGACTGCGCGCCGCCAAGACCGGCCTCACCTCCGAAAACGCGCCGCTGGGCGTCTTCCTGTTGGTGGGTAGCAGCGGGGTGGGCAAGACCGAAACCGCCCTGGCCCTCGCCGACTGCCTGTTCGGCGGCGAAAAATCCCTGGTTACCATCAACCTCTCCGAATACCAGGAAGCCCATACCGTCAGCCAGCTCAAAGGCTCGCCGCCAGGCTACGTCGGCTATGGTCAGGGTGGCGTCTTGACCGAAGCCGTCCGCCAGCGCCCCTACAGCGTCGTACTGCTCGATGAGGTGGAGAAGGCCCACCGGGATGTGCTCGACCTGTTCTACCAGGTCTTCGATCGCGGCTTCATGCGCGATGGCGAAGGGCGCGAAATCGACTTCCGCAACACCGTCATCCTGATGACATCCAACCTGGGCAGCGACCAACTGCAAGCCCTGTTGGAGGAGCGCTCCGAGGCCAGCGACGGCGAATTGCAGGAACTGCTGCGCCCCGTGCTGCGCGACCACTTCCAGCCCGCGCTGTTGGCGCGCTTCCAGACGCTGATCTACCGCCCGCTGGATGCCGTCGCGCTCGAACGCATCGTCGCCATCAAGCTCGGCCAGGTCGCCAAGCGCCTGCAGCGCCACTACGGCATCACCTGCCGGATCGATGACGGCCTCAGCGACGCCCTGGTCGCCGCCTGCCTGCTGCCCGACAGCGGCGCCCGCAACATCGACAGCCTGCTCAACCAGCAGATTCTCCCGGTACTCAGCCAGCAACTGCTGCAGCGCCAGGCCAAACAGCGCAAGGCTGCCACCGTCACCCTGGGCTACAGCGCCGACGACGGCGTCGCCCTGGAATTCAGCGAAGAGCCTGCGGCTCTCGAAAGCCCGGAGGTCTGAAGATGCTCGATACGCTGCGTACTTTTTTCGACCATAGCCGGCACACCCTCAGTGTCGACGGCCTCGCTGTACCGCAGGACGTCCTGGCCTTCGAGGGAAGGGAGGGCCTCAGCCAGACCTTCCACTACAGCATCGAATTCACCAGCCCCGCGCTGGACATCCCCGCCGACAGCGTGCTCGGCAAAGACGCCACCTTCAGCCTGCATGGGGCAGCCGACTCGGTGGCCCTCCGCGGCTACACGCCGCCGGTGGCGCTACCGCTGCGTACCCTGCATGGCGTGGTCACGGCGTTCAAACGATTGCCGGCCTCGCGGGACGAAGGGCGTTACGAGCTGACCCTCGAGCCGCGCCTGGCCCTGCTCGACAACGGCTGCCAGTACCGTATCTACCAGAACCAGAGCGTGCCCGAAATCATCGAAGTCATTCTCTGCCGGCATGGCCTCCGAGGGCAGGACTACCTGATCGACCTCGGCCGCACCTACGCGCAACACGAGCAGTTGCTCCAGTACGGCGAAAGCGACCTCGCCTACATCAAGCGCCTCTGCGCCGAACGAGGCATCTGGTTCAGCTTCAGCATGGACGAGCGCCTGAAGATCGACGTGGTCGAGTTCCATGACTCGCCCATGCACTACCAGCGCGATGTTTCCCTGCCGCTGCGCCCGCTCAGTGGTTTGCAGAGCACCGGGCAGGATGCCGTGTGGGACCTGCAGGCCTGTCACCGGGTCGTGCAGCAACGGGTCAGCACGCGCGCCTACTACTCGCGCGATGCCGGTGCCAACCTCGACGCCCAGGCTGATCTCACCCGTGGCGCCACGACCACCTACGGCGAGGCCTACCACTATGCCGACGAGCCCTACCAGGCCCTCGGCGACCCCCAGGCCAGGGGCTTCGAGGACGGGCACGCCGAAAGCGGCGTGTTCTACGCGCAACTGGCCCACGAGCGCTACCTGAACGACCACACCCGGCTGTCCGGTGCCAGCACCAGCCCGGCGTTGGCCCCCGGCCAGGTGCTCAAGGTCGAAGGCGGCGTACCCGCCGTTTTTGCCGAAGGCGTCCTGATCGTCAGCCTGCACGGCAAAGCCGCCCGCGACCGCAGCTACGAAATCCGCTTCGAGGCCATCCCGGACACCGACACCGTCGGCTTCCGCCCGCCGGTTCCCCCCAAGCCGCGCATTGCCGGCACCGTTCCTGCGCGCGTCACCAGCCCGCAGCAGAACGACCCCTACGGCCACATCGATAGCGAAGGGCGCTACCGCGTCAACTTCCTCTTCGACCGCGACGGCTGGCCGGCGGGACGAGAGAGCATGTGGCTACGCCTGGCGCGCCCCTATGCGGGCGACACCTATGGCTTCCACATGCCGTTGCTGGCTGGCACCGAAGTGGGCGTGGCCTTCGAGCAGGGCGACCCGGATCGTCCCTTCATCGCCCACGCCATCCACGACTCGCTGCATCCCGACCACGTCACCATCCAGAACTACAAGCGCAACGTCATTCGCACGCCCAGCAACAACAAGATTCGCCTGGACGATACGCGTGGCCAGGAACACATCAAGGTCAGCACCGAATACGGCGGCAAGAGCCAACTCAACCTCGGCCACCTGGTGGATGCGCAACGGCAGCAGCGGGGCGAAGGCTTCGAGCTGAGGACGGACGATTGGGGAGCCATCCGCGCGGGCAAAGGCGTGTTCATCAGCGCCGATGTACAGCCGCAAGCCAGCGGCGACACGCTTGAGATGAGTGACGCCATCATCCAGCTGGAAAACGCATTGTCGTTGGCGCGTTCGATGGCCAACGCGGCACGTAGCGGTCAAGCCAAACCCAACGACAGCGATAGTCAGGCCCGGCTGAGTAAAGCACTGACGGACCTGGCCAAGCCCGGCATCCTGCTGCACGCTCCGGCAGGAATCGGTGTGTTGACTCCGGAGGCGTTGCAGCTGGCTTCCAGCACGGAAAGTATTGGCATCATGGCCGGTCACAACGCCGATATCAGTGCTGGTCGTGACATCACCGCCAGTGCACAGCAAGCCGTCAGCCTGTTTGCTCAAAGCGCCGGCATGCAACTCAAGGCGGCAGCCGGCAAGGTCGAGCTTCACGCGCAGAGTGACGCTTTGCATGTCTTGGCAAAGGCAGACCTCAAGGTCGAAAGTACGGACAGTCGTGTAGAGATAACCGCACCCCAAGAGCTGCTCCTCCACTGTGGAGGAGCCTATATCCGGATCAAGAACGGCGACATCGAGCTTGGTGCACCGGGAAATATCTTCCTCAAAGCTGCCAATGTGGTGAAACAGGGCAGCACAAGCCACGACATTCCACCCACGCCTTTGCCAGCAGGCTACAGCGCCCACTACATCCTGAGCGATCCAAGCCAGGCTCCGATGTCATATGCGCATTACCAAGTCGTCGCTCCACAAGGAGAGGTCTTCGAAGGGATCACCGACAAGGAAGGGCGAACCATGACTGTCCATACCTTGGTACCGGGGGACTTGATGTTCAACTTGCCCGAGAGCGAAGGCCCCTTTGATGAGCAGCTTTGCCTGACCTGCTCCAATGGCAACGTACCTGCAGGCCTTAAGTACGTGGCATACCTGGCTGACGGCACCACCCAGGAAGGCCAAACCGACAAGAAAGGGCGCACCGCCCGGATTGTCACGGAAAAGTCAGTGCAAATAACCCGCTTGGAACTCACTCCACCTGACGAGGTGGCCGATAATTGTTGTTCCGCAAAGGTTTCCGGCGAGCCGCTGATCGTCGACCTTGAGCCCGTCAAGGTATTCACCAACAGTTCAAATGTCGGCACTTCAACGCAAGTCCTTCCCTTGCCGGAAGGTGATTCACGCCCTCTAACCGCTGGCGAGATTGCAATGGCTCAGGTTGTCTTTAAGGACGCCATCGATTACAGCAAGGTGAAAGTGCACCACGGAGGCTGGTGGTTGTTCTTAGGTTTCCAGAATACTGCTGTTACGCCTAATGGCGAAATGTATTTCCCGAAAAGCACTGGGTATTATCGTGATGATTTCTCATCTACTGGAATAGGTACGGATAAGGCGTTATTTATTCATGAAATGACCCATGTTTGGCAGTATCAAATGGGTTACTGGGTAAAGTGGCACGCTCTCTGGGTGACGAGTCGCGGAGCGGCGGCATATGAATATACTTTAAGGGCGGGTGGAAAACTCTCGGAGTATAACATGGAGCAGCAAGGTGAAATAATTTCCGACTATTACATGATTTGCGTAGAGAATGCCCCGAGATCTGTTTGGAATAAAAATAATAGAAATAAAGATCGAGATCTCCTTGCTGCTACTCTGTCTGGATTTATCGCAACACCCTCCGATAAAAGTAATCTTCCGGATTAGCTTGTCATGAGAATGTTCAGTTTCGTTATTGCTTTTTTGTTTCTTGGCGTGGGAATCACCAATGCGACCCCTTGGGGGATGGCAAAAAATGCAACAATCGATATTGATGATGGGCAACTGTCTTTTTGTCTGCCAACTCCAGACTCGAAAGGTGTTGCCATTGATTCTGTTTGGGTGACCGAGAATAAGATAAACAATGGAGGGGAGCAAACCGTTTGGGATGTTGAGATCCTGCCCGGAGCCACTCCTGTTATCTTGAATCCTAACGAGTGCTTGAAGTATGGGGCTATCCTGCCCGGGTATAAGGAAAATATACCTGCAAAAAAACTTGTGGCAGGAGTTGTGTACAATTTTCGCCTTAATAGGCTTCTGGCGGGCGCGAGAAGAACAGATGTTCTTTTCTATACGGTTGTGTTCTGTCCTGTTGCTAGTAATGGTGATGTTAGGTACCTCGCGTATGTAGTTGAGGAAAGCGGCAGGGTTGTTAAGCCACCATGCGATGGTGATTGATTTTTAAAATTTCTACGCTGGGATTTTAATTGTCTGATTTTCACCCAGGGACGAACTAAGATGACTGATAAAAATCACCGTACAGATACACTCAATCCAGGTATGGCCTTACAGGGCAAAAAGCAGAATCAGCACTGGGTCGAGTTTCAACTGGTAGATGAGCAAAACGAGCCACTACCTCATCTGCCTTATCGTGCGCAGAACAAAGCAACGCGGGAAGGTGTTGTGCCAGAGTACCGTGGCCAGGCCGATGCTCAGGGAGTGATTCGGATTGAGGGGCTGCACCCAATTCCCCTGACACTGTTGATCGACGCAGACCAGCTCGCTGAAGTGCTGCAGACCCGCAGGCTTCGTGCACTGCGCCCCGAGCCGTTGCGTCCCGGAGTGGGCGATAGGAGCCCACTGTACTGCCCGCCTTGCACGGGACATTCACCGGTCGAGGCGCAAGCACTGGGGGAGGGACATGGCTACCACTACCTGCGGATCGGGCAACTATGCGACAAGCAGCCCACCTTCGAGCCGCCGCTCAGAAAAGATGAGGCATTGCCGCCCTATCACTTCCCGGACAAGGATTTCAAAGGCTTCACGCTGGGCGCTGATGCACCCAACGGCATTGCAACGCCCTTGCTCAACCGTCGTCATGTGCTGGAGGTCTGCCCGTTTCGAGCCTGGTCACTGGTCCTGAATCATCAGCAAGAGTACTGCCTTGTCACCGCCTACAACCTGGGGCTGATGAGCATACTTTCGTACAGCAAATTTACTGATTTGCAGTACGGCTCAGTCAAAGAATTCTTTGAAAGGCAATGCCTCGATCTTTCGCGAACACCTCGAGTGCGTGACGACCAGACGAACCCGCCCTGCGTGGTTGCCGACGTGCCGTTTAGCGAGCGCTACACCCTCGCCGAAGCCCTGGATACGGCCAAGGCCGAGCCTCCAGAGGGCGACACTCAGTTGTTCTACGCCATCAGCGGTACCCAGGTACTGGTGGGCTGGCGCGGCACCGAGCCCGGCTTGGCTGACTTGCTCTCGGACGTCACCTTCCGCCCGGTAAAGCCGGAGGTAGCCGCCAACTGCCAGCCCAAGGTGCCCTGTGAAGATCTGACAGCAAAGGGCAGCGTGCATCTGGGATTCCTGGATGCTTTCGAAGTGGCTAGGCGCGTGTTTGCCAAAGATTTTAAGGAGGTGATTCTCGAAAATGCGCAAACTAGGCGTCTTTTCATCTGCGGCCATAGCCTGGGTGGCGCCTTGGGTTTGATCCATGCATCAGCTTTCAAAGATCAAGACCCACTGCTCTATACCTACGGCATGCCACGTACCTTCACCCTTCAGGCTGTAGCCTGCCTAGAGGGCGTGAAACATTTCCGCCATGTCAATGACACCGACCTGATCCCCGATGTGCCGCCCGAGGCTGACCTGGAGAACAAGCTGTACCGGCTCTACGGTCCGCTGGGCACCACGCTGGGCACCGTCTGGTCAGTGGGGCAGCTGTTGGCCGACCCACTGATCAGGGGGCAGGACCCCTTCTGTCACCATGGCGAGATCGTCGCCTTTTTCCGCGCCGAGCAGCATATCCGAATCCGTGCCTCGGATAACCCCTTCCACAAGATGCGCGACGGACAGGGCGCGCCTTACCACACCACTCTGACGCGACTGTTGCCGATCAAGACCAAGCTCTTCCTCGTGCCCAGCTTGAGTCAGGCGGATAGCGAGCGGGCTTGCAAAGCGCAGCAGGACTTCAAGGCTTGCCTGGATGCCCAGAGCCTGCAGCGCTACTTCCCCCAGGGCCGCAATGCCAAGCCTGGGCGCGTAGTGGGGTTGGTCAACCACTTCATGGGTGAATACCAGCCGTTCCTCTACAACCAGTTGATCGAATGCATCAATCCTGAGCGCATGCAGGAGCGCCAGGACAATCGTCGTCAGTTCAAGGCACAGATGGATGCCAATGCGGAGTTGATCCCCGAAGACGAACTGACACGCAACCGCACCTTCCTCGATCTGCAAAACCTGGTCGGCCACAGCCTTAATACCGCTCGGCAATGCGAGGGCGGTGCAGACGCGCTGCAACGGTTGGATGGTATCGCCGAGGAAAAGGCCTATGTGGAGAAAGTCTATGGCTAAGCACCAGACATTCCGACTGGCGCGGCAACTCGTCCTGGTGCAGCTGGGTCTGCTTAGCAGCCTGAGTGGATGCGCGCAAGACTACAGCCTCGCCCCGCCCGCCAATAGCGAACAAGTGACGGTACGGATCAAGGTGCCGCCGGAACTGGAAGCAGAAAAGATGGAGGTGATGTACCGCTCGACCACCTGCCAACGTACCCGCTACGACGCCTATGGCAAACCCTACAAGGTCGATGGCTTTCACGGTATCGACGTACAGCCTCAGCAACAGGGCCAGAGTGATATCTATGAAGCCAAGCTGGCTAGGGACGGTGGCGGTGCCTGTAGGTGGCATTTGGCTAATGTGACATTTGGCGTTGCTTATCGAGAGCTGACACGGTTTGGAGGAGGGGCTGCTTATGGAGCAGGGGGGGGAGTAATAGTAATTTTTGACAACAATGACTCACCGCGTGGTGGTGCCAATGTAACAGTCGATGGCGATCTAGTAGTAAGGGAAGACTATTACCCCTGGGTTAGTGAGAGGTTTTTAGGAGGGCACAGTGTTTCGGTAAACCTGTTGGGGAGTGGTGGAATTTATTTGAAGTACAAGGCCGAGCGAGCTCGTAATGTATTTTTTGAACCGATTTTACATGGAGATTACGTTGTTCGTTCGGTGGGTCCAAAAATAAAGAAGGATGGCAATCCTGGAGTCGTAACTTATCCCGGTGAGGACGAAAGAGTAGCTACTTTTTTGGATCCTAGCTTTCAAAGGCTGGAAAGTATCAGAAAAAAGACTGAGGCGCAGAAGTAATGAGCCGCTACTTTTCGGTGCTCCTTCTCTTGTTAGCCTGTCTTAATGGCTGCGTGCAGGACTACAGCTTGGCAGCGCCGGACAATAGCGAGCAGGTAACGATAAGGGTGAAAGTACCCAGTGATTTGAAAGCGAGAACCATGCAGGCGATGTACCGCTCTACCAGCTGCCAACGCACCCGCTACGACGCCTATGGCAAGCCTTACAAGGTGGATGGCTTTCATGGCATCGATGTGCAACTGCAACAGCAGGGGCAGAGTGACATTTATGAGGCCAGGTTAGCCAGGGATGGTGGTGGTGCCTGTCGATGGCATCTGTCGAACATCACATTTGGGGTTGCCCTCCGGAACCCAGAGCAATTTGGTAACGGGGTGACATTTGGAGGCGGGGGAGGGGTAGTGGTGATTCTTGATCACAATGACTCTTCTATGGGAGGGGCAGATATAAGAATTGATGGTGATGTGGTTGTAAAGGAAGAGCTTTATCCATGGGTCAGTGAGAGCTTCCTCGGGGGATATAAAAGACAGGTATATCTTTCGGGTCAATCTCAAACCTTCTTGAAGTATCAAGCTCTGAACGCAAGGTCTCTGTACTTTGAGCCGCGCTTTAATCCAAGGTTGATTGTTTACTCAACGGAGCCGAAAGTGCACAGAGTCGGGGTTTTTACAAAATTTTCATATCCCGATGGGAGTGTCGTTTCTGACGGGGGCGCATATCCGGATTTTAGGCGTCTCGAGGCTATTCGAAAAGCGATAGAGAACAATAAGTGAAATTGTATTTCTCTGCATCGTTGCTGATTTTATCCGTCGGCCTCAATGGCTGCGCACAGGACTACAGCCTCGCTCCGCCCGCCAATAGCGAACAAGTGACCGTACGGATCAAGGTGCCGCCGGAACTGGAAGCGGAAAAAATGGAGGTGATGTATCGCTCAACGATCTGCCAACGCACCCGCTACGACGCCTATGGCAAACCCTACAAGGTCGATGGCTTTCATGGCATCGATGTGCAACCGCAACAGCAGGGGCTGAGTGACATTTATGAGGCGAGGTTAGCCAGGGATGGTGGTGGTGCCTGTCGGTGGCATCTTGCGAACGTCACCTTTGGAGTCGCCCCACGAAACACAGAACAATTTGGTAGCGGGGTGACATTTGGCGGTGGGGGTGGGGTAGTAGTGATCTTTGATCACAATGACTCTCCTATGGGAGGAGCTGACATAAAGGTTGATGGAGATTTAACAGTCCAGGGCGGATATTACCCATTGCTTCAAGAAAGCTTTCTGGGTGGCCATAGGGTGCAGTTGGTTTTATGGCGAGCTACAGGAGGGTATAGGAAGTACCAAGCGTTGAATGCTCGGGAGGTTTACTTCGAGCCGATGCTGTATTCCAACTATGTAGTTCGCTCTGTGGGGCCCAAGGTAAAAAAGGAGGGAAATTACAGGGTAATTATCTATCCAGATGGGAGTGTGCAGTCTGATGGACGCTCAGGGCCGAGCTTTAGCAAGTTAGAGACCATTCGTAAGGCGGCGGAGAGCCAGAAGTGAAGCTGCATTTCTCTGCATCAAAGACCTTAATTCAGTTAAGTAAGTCTGACAAAGTAAATGTCTTTGCTTTAAGAGTTATTGGAATTTTATAGACTAGGGATACTATGCATATGCCTCGAGGATTCGTCTTACTAGGAGACAAGACCACACATGGTGGCCAAGTCATAACTGCATCTTCCACCCATGAAGTGCACGGTAAGCTAACAGCGCTGGTAGGAGATCTGGTGAGCTGCCCAATTCCAGGGCACGGCGTGAACGCTATCGTCGAAGGCTGTGCGGACTGGTCCGAGAATGGTCGCGCGCTGGTGGTCGATGGTTGCCGTAGTGCCTGTGGTTGCCAGGTGATCTCCAGCGCTCCTGATTGTGCGGTGAGTTGACCATGGCTTGGAATCGGCGCGCGCCTGATGTGGTCATGGCGCCTGAGCCAGTATCAATGATCCGCTGGCTCGGTGCGGGGTTGCTGGCTGTGATCGTGGGTATTGGGGCTTTCGTGCTGGCGGCTTCTGGGCGCGTGCCGGAGCTTAGCGGTCTCAATATCTGGATGCTGGCGGCTACGCCGATTCTCCTGTGGGTACTGGCGTTCGGCGTGCGAGCCTATAGCTTTGGTGGGGCTGTCAGCCATTTCCTGTTCCTCGAAGACGAGGCAATCGAGGCAGAGAGTGCCTGGAACGAGTGGGCGCGCCGCAACATTGCTGTGCAAGCCAGTTGCTTAGTGCTGCCTGAGCTGATTTCCGCTCCTGTGATTGCTCAGGGCGCACCTGGCGTTTCGCCGTGCTCCGGCGTGGCAAAGCGGATCACGTCACTACCCGCTAAAAGCAGCGACCGGATACAGGCCGGCTTGGACCAGTTGCTGGTGGGGGTTGGCCCTGCCGTGGCGGCAATCCCTGTCGAGCAGACACTTCGGGTGACGCTGCTGAGCGACGTCGCCCCAGACAATTTCGACCTGTTGCTTAGCGCTTGGCGCAAGCGCTGGCCGATGGCAGCGCCGAGCCACATTTCCATTTCGCCCATCTTGGTGAATGAGCTGTCCTTTGACTGGCTTGAGCGCTCGCTCCAATCACCGGGGGCGGACATCGATCTCATCCTGGTTCTGCAGATCAATGGTCAATCCGGCTACTCCGATGGCCTGGCAGCGTTGCTGGTTTGCCCGGATGCGTTGGCTATCGCGCAGGAGCTGACAGTGCAGGGCCGATTGCTGCGCCCCATGCCACTGGAGACAGGCCAGCTCGAAACGGAGCTGCCTCTGTTCCTGCAAACCCAGGTGGAGGCGCGTAGTGCCACGGGAATATTGGCCGACAGCGTGCAATGGAAGGACTCGCTCGGAACCATCCTCTCCATGGGTAGTGCGCAGGGCGCCAAGCTGCAGGCCGGCAGCCAATGGATTCAAGAGTCACTCAGTGGTTTGCCAGGGCCTTTCAGCCATTGGTTGGTCGCAGCCCTTGGGCTCGATCTGGTTCGGCTCCGGAAACAGCCGCTGTTGCTGCTTAGCCAGGAAAGATCGCAACGCTGGATTAGCACCATCGCCACAGGGGAGAGTGCATGAGGACCTATAACAACCCCTGGCGCCGTCTTGGCGGTGGGATGTTGATCAGCGTGGCGCTGGCGGCCGTTGGGGCGCTGATATGGCACTACGGCGATCGGATTGGTCTGGTGGAAACACACCACAAGCTATTCGCTTTCCTGCTGCTCGTTGTCATTGCTGCCATTGGCCGGGGTCTGCCCAAGATCCTGGCCTACATCACGCGTCAGCAGCATCGTGAGCAGGGACAGGCCACGGGCGTGCGGCCGTCGGCTGATGGAAAGTTGCCTCCGTCGGGCCAGCGGCGCTCCCCTATAGTGGAAATACCTGGGTACCTGAAAGCCCAGTACGGTTACTTCTGGAAGCGCAAGGTACGCCTGCTTCTGGTGGTCGGTGAGCACGATCAGATCGAAGCCGTGGCCCCTGGATTGAGCAAACAACGCTGGCTCGAAGGTCAGGGCTGCGTACTACTCTGCGGCGATTCGCTGAAAGGCCAATGGCAGACCGATGTGGCGGGGCTGGCGAAATCGCTGCGCCGCTCGCAGCCGCTGGATGGCATCGTCTGGGCACTGAGCGAGGCTCAGGGCAATGACGTCACCACGCTGAGCACCGGGGTGCGGCAATTGCGCGATCTGTGCCAGACGTTACGTCGACAGGCCCCGCTGTACCTATGGCAAGTGCGCGGCAGCGTCTGGGAACAGGCCGGGCGCGACGTGCAGCCGGTGGGTTGCCTGCTGCCGGCCAAGGTTACCGGCGAACAGCTTGAAGCCTCCCTGCGCCAATTGGTGGTGCCATTGCGCGAGCAGGGCATGGGGCAGCTGGAATCTGATGCGAAACACGACTTCCTGCTGCGTCTGTCCCGTGACCTTGATCGTCAGGGTATCCGTCAGTGGCGTGAAGGCCTCGCGCCCTTCCTGGTTCAGCTCAGCCGTACCTTGCCTCTGCGCGGGGTGCTTTTCAGCCCCAAACTGGCTGATGGTTCCGCAGGAACACCGAACACCTGGTGGCCGCAGACCAGTTGGAAGCCAGTACTGGATGAAAAACAAATCCGGGGCCGGCGCTTGGGCTGGAGCTGGGGCCGCATTGCCTACGGTTGCGCGCTGGTGCTGGGCGGTTTCTGCGTCCTGGCACTGCTGCTGTCCTTCACCAGCAACCGCAGCCAGATCGCCACGCTGGAAGCGGCGCTGGCGACCATCGGCCAGTCTGGCGACGCGGACGCGCAGCTGACCGCCCTCGGTGAGCTGACCCGCGAGTTGGCGCGGCTGGATTACCGCCGCGAGCATGGCGTGCCCTGGTACCAGCGCTTTGGCCTGAGCCAGAACGATGCCTTGCTGGCATCGCTGTGGCCGCGCTACGCCCAGGCCAATAATCGGCTGATGCGCGACGGGGCGGCGCGGCATCTGGAGCGGCAACTGGCCGAGCTGGCTGCGTTGCCGGCGGGCAGCCCCGAGCGGGCTGAGCGTGCCGAGGGTGCCCACGCGCAGCTCAAGGCCTACCTGATGATGGCGCGGCCGGAGCGGGTCGACGCCGCCTTCCTGGCCCAGGTGCTGAGCCGCGAGGAAGCCGACCGCCCTGGCGTGGCACCCGGCCTGTGGCAAGGGCTGTCGCCCAGCCTGTGGGCGTTCTACGCACAGCATCTGGCGGCGCACCCCGACTGGCGCATCGAGGCCAGGCCCGCCCTGGTGGCCCAGGCCCGGCAGGTGCTGCTGGGGCAACTGGGCCAACGCAATGGCGTGGCCAACCTGTACCAGCAGGTGCTGGAGCGGGCGAGCAACAACTACGCCGGCATGACCTTGCTCGACATGGTCGGCGAAACCGATGCCTCGTCCTTGTTCGATACCCCCAACAGCGTGCCGGGTGTCTTCACCCGACAGGCCTGGGAAGGGCAGGTTCGTGAGGCTATCGACGAAATCGCCGAGGCCCGCCGGGAGGAAATCGACTGGGTCCTGAGCGATCAGCAGAGCAGTATCGACAGCGAACTGAAACCCGAGGTGCTCAAGGCCCGGTTGACCGAACGTTACTTCCAGGACTTCAGCGACGCCTGGCTGGCCTTCCTCAACAGCATCCGCTGGCGCAAGGCGGACAGCCTGTCCGATGCGATCAGCCAGCTCACCCTGCTCAGCGACGTGCGCCAGTCGCCGCTGATCGCGCTGATGAACACCCTGGCCTACCAGGGCAGGACCGAGGTCAGGGGCGAGGCGCTGGCCGACTCGCTGATGAAGTCGGCGCAACACCTGCTGGACAAGGACAGGCAGCCGGTGATCGACCAGAAGAACACCGGGCCGCGTGGCCCGCTGGACGACACCTTCGGGCCGCTGCTGGCGCTGCTGGGCAAGGACAAGTCCAGCGCGGCGGGCGGCGATGGCAGCCTGAGCCTGCAGGCCTTCCTGACGCGCGTCACCCGTGTACGCCTGAAGTTGCAGCAGGTCACCAATGCCAGCGACCCGCAGGCGATGACCCAGGTCCTGGCGCAGACGGTGTTCCAGGGCAAGAGCGTGGACCTCACCGACACCCTCGACTACGGCGGCCTGATCGCCGCCAGCCTGGGCGCGGAATGGAGCGGCTTTGGCCGGAACCTCTTCGTGCAACCGCTCAGCCAGGCCTGGGAGGGCGTACTGCAGCCTTCGGCGCAGAGCCTGAACCGCCAGTGGCAGCGGGCGATCGTGGCCAACTGGAGCCGCGCCTTCGATGGCCGCTATCCGTTCGCCGCCACCGGCAGCGATGCCTCGCTGCCGATGCTGGGGCAGATGATCCGCGCCGACAGCGGGCGGATCGACCAGTTCATCAAGAGCCAACTGGGCGGTGTGCTGCACAAGGAGGGCAACCGCTGGGTGCCGGACAGCGCCCACAGCCAGGGGCTGCACTTCAACCCGCGGTTCCTCGAGGCGGTCAATCAGCTCAGCGAGCTGGCGGACATCCTCTACACCGATGGCGGCATGGGGATGACCTTCCAGCTCCAGGCCAAACCGGTGCGCAACGTGGTGGAGACCACCCTGATCCTTGATGGCGTGACGCTGGAGTATTTCAACCAGGTGGAAAGCTGGCAGCAGTTCACCTGGCCGGGTGGCAGCGACCATCCGGGTGCCTCGTTGAGCTGGACCAGCATCAAGGGCGGGGCGCGGCTGTTCGGGGACTACTCCGGCACCTGGGGGCTGATCCGCCTGCTGGAACAGGCGCAGGTGACCGCCCTGGACGACCGCGGCACCCGTTTCGAGCTGGTGCTCGGCGCCCCGGACAAGCTGCCGCTGACCTGGCACCTGCAGACGGAACTGGGGCGTGGCCCGCTGGCGTTGTTGCAACTGCGTGGCTTCACGCTGCCGGAGAATATTTTCGACGTGGGGGCGGGGGAGGTCGATCCCTATGCCGTGGCCGCCGACCCGTTCGAGCCGGCCGGTTTGAATGCACGTGAAGGGATGTAGGACGCACCGATGAGTTTGCAAGGACTGATTTCAACCTGCCTGGAAGGGCAGGACGCCGTGGCCCTGGCGAAGGCCCAGACGGCCCGCTGGGAGCCCTGGCTGGCGCCTATCGGCCAGGCGGCGCCCGCAGGGGAGGACCCCGGCTACGACGATGACTTCCAATGCCTGCGCGAGGAGATCGACAAGCTGTCCGGGGCGGACGTGGAGCGGGTGGCGCAACTGGCGGAGCAACTGCTCAAGCAGCGCTGCAAGGATCTGCGGGTCGCGACCTATTACCTCTGGGCGCGGACCCAGCGCGACGGTGAGGCGGGCCTTGCCGATGGCCTGGAGTTGCTGGCGGCGCTGCTCGAACGCTTCGCCGGGCAGGTGCTGCCGAGCCGCCCGAAGAGCCGGCGTATGGCGCTGGAATGGCTGGCCAGCGGCAAGGTGCTGGACGGCCTGTCGCTGTTCCCCGAGGTGGTCAAGGCCGAGGCGCAGCGCACGGTCGCGGCGCTGGCCTGGCTGGAGCATAGCGTCGCCGCCTGGCCGGAGGCCGAGCGGCCGGGCCTGGGCGCGCTCTATGGGGCCCTGGCCGCCCGCCTGACGCAATCCGGCGGTGTGAATGCGCTGGTGCCGCAGAACAGCGCCGCGCACACCGAGCCCACGCCGCACACGGCCGTGCCGGGACTGTCGGCCATCAAGTCCGGGCGCGACCTGCTGGACACCGGCAAGGCCCTGGCCGGCTACCTGCGCGACCAGCCCCAGGGCTGGCTGGCGGCCCATCGCCTGCTGACCAGCCTGCGCTGGGACACCGTGCACCAGTCGCCGCCGCAAGAGGCCAATGGCAACACCCGCCTGGCCCCTCCGCGCACGGAGTACCGCGCCCAGCTCAAGCGCCTGTACCTGCAGCAGAGCTGGAGCGAACTGCTGGACCAGGCGGAGCGCATGTACGCCGAGGGGGTGAACCACTTCTGGCTGGACCTGCAATGGTTCCTCTGCCAGAGCCTGGGCAAGCTGGGTGTTCCCTACGAGGGCTGGGCGGACATCATCAAACGCGACCTGGGCATGTTCCTCGAACGCCTGCCGGGCATCGAGCAGTTGCGCTGGAACGACGGCACGCCGTTCGCCGATGAATCCACGCGTGAATGGATCATCCAGCACGTGAGCGGCAATCGGCCCATGCAGTGGCCGTCCACGGCCGTCGCGGCGCCCGCGGTGGCGGACGACATCCTGGCCCTGGAAGGCGAGGCACTGGCCCAGGCGGACAGCGATGGCGTCGAGGCGGCGCTGGCTTGGCTGGCTGCGCGCCCGGATGCCAGCAACGGGCGGCAGCGCTGGCTGCTGAGGTTGTTGATGGCGCGGGTGGCGGAGCAGTACGGCAAGAGCGACCTGGCCATCCATCTGCTCGGTGAACTCGACAGCGTTGCGCAGCAGCAGGGCCTGAGTGCCTGGGAGCCGGAACTGGGCTTCGAGGTCAAGGCGCGCCTGCTCAAGCTGCTGCGCCAGAAGGTCCAGCGCAATGACGTGGACAAGGCCGCGCTGGGCCGTCGCATGGAAGGGCTGCTGGCGGCCCTGGTGGCGCTCGACCCCGTGCGCGCCGCGGTGCTGTGCGGTTGAGCCCCCTTACTACTTTCAGGACTTTTTCGTGAGCATGGAAAATCTGACGCTGCGTTATTTCGATGCCGAAATGCGCTACCTGCGCGAGGCGGGAAAGGAGTTCGCCGAGGCGTTTCCGGACCGGGCGGCGCAGCTCAACCTGGACAAGGCCGGAGCCCGCGACCCCTACGTGGAGCGGCTGTTCGAGGGCTTCGCGTTCCTCATGGGGCGCCTGCGCGAGAAACTCGATGACGACCTGCCGGAACTGACCGAGGGGCTGGTGAGCCTGCTATGGCCGCACTACCTGCGCACCATTCCGTCGCTGTCCGTGGTCGAGTTGACGCCGGACCACCGGCAGATGAAGAACTGCGAAGCGCTGCCGGCCGGCTTCGAGGTCATGTCGCAGCCGGTGGGGCCACGGCTTACGCGCTGCCGCTATACCACCACCCAAGACCTCACACTGTACCCGATGGCCATCGATTCGGTGCGGGTGAGCAGCGAGCCGGACGGGCGCTCGGTCCTGCACCTGCGCTTCGCCTGCAGCCCGTTGGCGGACTGGTCGCAGATCGACCTGAGCCGCCTGCCGCTGTACCTCAATGCCGATGGGCCTCTGGCCAGCGCGCTGCATCATGCGCTGACACTGAACGCGCAGGCGCTTTATGTCCGGCTGCCGGGCCAGCCCGACCGGATCAAGCTGGACGGTTATTTCTCGCCGAAGGGGTTCGGTGACGACGACCGGCTCTGGCCCAAGGGCGACGGCGCTTTCAGTGGCTATCAGTTGCTGCTGGAGTATTTCACCTTCCGCGAGAAGTTCATGTTCGTCACGCTCTGCGGCCTGGAACAGATGCCGGTTCAGCCAGGTTTTTCGGGCTTCGAACTGGACGTGGTGCTGAGCGAGCAATGGCCGCATGAGTTCGCGGTGAGCGCCGAGCATGTGCGCCTGCATGCGGTGCCGGTGATCAACCTGTTCGCGCTGGAGGCCGACCCGCTGACGCTGTCGCCGCTGCAGACCGACTACCTTTTGCGGCCGATGCGCCTGCAGGATGGCCACACCGAGATCTACTCGGTGGACAGCGTGACCTCGTCCAAACACTCGTCGAATCGCGACTACGTGCCGTTCACCAGCTTCCGCCACAAGGGCGGCATGCTGCGCGACGAGGCCCCGGAGCGCTATTTCCACACGCGGATGAAGCGCGGCGCCAATGGCATGCACGATACCTGGCTGATATTGGGCGGTGAAGGCTTCGATGCCGACCGCCTGCGCCAGAGCGAAAGCCTGTCCCTGCGCCTCACCGGCACCAACGGCCAGCTGCCGCGCAAGGCGCTGCAGAGCACCCTGCTGAACGTGCTGGTGAAGTCCCCGCTGAGCGGCCTGCAGGTACGCAACCTGTGCGCGCCGACCCTGCCGTGCTACCCGCCCAACCAGGACCGTTTCCACTGGCGGGTGCTCAGCCACCTGGGCTCCAACTTCCTGCCCATGCTGGACAACGCCGAGGTGCTGCGCGGCACCCTGGCGCTGTACGACTGGACCCACAGCGAGCTGAACCGGCGCCGGCTAGCGGCCATCGTCGAAGTACGCCATCACCTGGTCCAGCGCTTCGAAAAAGGCTTCCTGCTGCGCGGCGTGGACATCGAGGTGACGCTGGACGCCAACGGTTTCTGCGGCGAGGGCGACATCAGCCTGTTCGGCGAGATGCTCAATCGCTTCTTTGCCCTGTACGCCGACATCCACCTGTTCAACCAGCTGACGCTGGTCCTGCAACCCACTGGTAAGAGCCTGCGATGGAACGAGAACCACAGTCAGCGTATTCCCGGCTGAAGGCCAGCGGCCTGCTGGAGATGCTGGCGGAGCGGGTGTCCGAGGCGAACCTGTACCGTTTTTGCCAACTGGTCGAAGCCGCTGCCCCGGACAACCCGCCCTTGGGGAGCACGGCGCGGCCCTGTGACGACGCCGTGCGCTTTCGTCCCCACCCCGGCATGGGGTTTCCCGCCAGTGAACTCAAGGCCATCGAGTTCGACGAGGAGCATCCGCAGCGCCCGGCTACGGTGCGTACCCGGTTGCTGGGCCTGTACGGCGTCGATTCGCCGCTGCCCACCACCTACCTGGACGACATCGCCCAGCGCCGGGAGGGGCACGAAGCGCTGGAGGCCTTCCTCGACATCTTCAACCACCGGATCTTCACCCAGTTCTATCGCATCTGGCGCAAGTACTCCTATCCAGCCACCTTCGAGGCCGGCGGCACGGACGGCACCTCGCAATGCCTGCTGGGCCTGATCGGGCTGGGCATTCCGGGGACGGCCAACCACATCGCCACGCCGGTGTCGCGTTTCCTGGCGTTGCTCAGTGTGATGCGCCTGCCCACCCGCAACGCCGAGGGCATCAGCGCCCTGGTGAAGCTGCTGGCCCCGAACACACAGGCGCGGGTGACGCCGCACTGGCCGCGCAAGGTGCCTCTGGCGCAGCCCGCCAGCCTGTCGAAAGAGCGGCCTGTCAGCCTCTCGCAAGGCACTCCCCTGGGGGCCGTGGGCGCGGATGCCAATAGCCAGGTACGCCTGGAGCTGGTCACCGAGGACCTCGCCGAGGCGCAGGGCTGGTTGCCGGGAGGGCAGTTGCACACGGATCTGCTGGTGCTGTTGCGGGTGTACCTGGGGTGGCGCTGCACCGCGAAGATGCAGCTCACCTTGCCGGTGAAGTGTCTGCCGAAGCCGGTGCTGGGCGCTCCGGTGTTACTGGGGCTGACCGGCGTATTGGGGCTCGACCCCGACGCAGACCAGCCGTGCATAACCGTCAATCTTGGCCGCTATCAGGGATTGATCGAGAACATGAACATCAGGGAGGCACAGCATGTCGCTTACCGTTTTTAGGACGCTGCTGGCGATGGCAGCGCTTGGCCTCGTCCTTGGCGGGTGTGGGCTGACCCAGCGCGCGATGGATGGGGGCAGCTCCATCGCGCAGGGCATTTTCTACAAGCAGGTCAAGGTCCTGCATCTGGACTTCAACGCCCGGGCGGCGCTGAACACCGCTACCGGCGACATGTCCGCGATGTCGGTCTCGACACTGGTGCGTGTCTACCAACTGAAGGACCGCAAGGCACTGGACCAGGCGGACTACCACAGCCTATTGAGCGACGGCAGCAACCTGTTGGCCGCGGACCTGCTCGACGAAAGCCGGGTAGTGGTGAAGCCGGACGAGGGTGCGCAGCTGAATGTCCCGATGCTGCCTGAGGCACAGTTCGTCGCGGTGGTCGCGCTGTTTCGCTCGCCGGATATGCAGAAGGGTAACTGGCGCCTGGTGCTGGCGCGCGATGAACTGGACCCGGACGCGCCCCGGGTGATCGAGCTGGGTGACAACATGTTGAATCTGATGCCGCTGCCGAAGAAGGATTCCTGGTGGTGAGCGAACAGAATCCCTCGCTTTATGAGCTGCTATTGCAGAACTTCACCGGTGAGCTCGACCTGTATCAGGTGCGCGAGGAAGATCAGCCGCTGCTCTCGGTGCTGGACAATCTGCAGCGCATCCTCAACTGCCGGGCCGGCACTCTCAGCCACCTGCCCGACTACGGGCTGCCGGACATGAGCCAGATCCTGCACGGTATGCCGGGCAGCGCCCACGGCCTGATGAGCAGCATGACGCGCCTGCTGCTCAAGTACGAGCCACGCCTGGCGGCGGTGCAGGTCGAGCTGTTGCCGCAGACCCGGCCAGGGTACCTCGAATACGCGCTGCAGGTGACGCTCAGGAGCGGCACCCATGCAACCTTCGCTACCACCCTGGCGCCCGAGGGCAAGGTACTGATACGGCACCTGAAGCAGGCGCAGCACCTGCCGCGCGTACCCATGATCACGGACTGATTGGCCAAGGGCTGAAGGGATGCCGAATGTCGGTACTGTCTGAAATGAAACTGCGTCCGGGCGCAGACCCGAGCAAGCTGGCCCCGTATATCGCCCTGGGCGAGGAGTTGGGCAAGCTGGGCCACCCGGCTTGCCCGGACGTGAATTGGGCGTGGGTCGAGTACCAATGCCTGGAGCTCTTCCAGGAAAACGGCGCGGACCTGCAATCGGCCGCAGCCTTGACGCTGGCGCGCAGCCATATCCACGGGTTGCCGGGTATGGCGGAGGGGCTGCTGCTGGTCAGCGCGTTGCTGTCGCAGAATTGGCCGCAGCTGTGGCCTGCCGCCTTGACGGCCCGGGTGCAGATAGTGAGCTGGCTGTTCGCCGAGCTGCAGCCACTCGTGCGGCGGATGGAACTGCTGGGCACCGACCTGGCGCTGCTGAAGCGGATCGATGCCGGCCTGATGGGGTTGGCCGAACTGCTCTCCCGGCACGTGCAGGTTCCCTCGCCATCGTTGGAGGCCCTGCGGGCACAACTGGCCAGCCTGGTCAAACGCCTGGAGCGCGAGGCGGCACCCCCGGAAGCCGTGCCCTCCAGTACGCCAGCAGGAGCCAGCCTTCCTACTGCGCAGCCGCGGCCGGGGGTGAGCGTCACTCAAGAGGCATCGCCCAGTGTTCTGCTGGTAAGGCTCGACAATCCGCCGGTAGCGCCAGCGGAGGAGACGCGCCGCCTTGGCCCTCGGCTGGTATGGCTGGTGCTGCTTCTCATCATGCTGGCAGGTCTTTCGCTGGGCGCCTTCTGGGGGGGGTACGCAGCCAAGCGGGATAGAGACGAGCAAGCCAAGCTGCCCGAGCCTGTGTACCTGGACAGCCTGCTGCTCTTCGCGCCGGGCAGCGCAGAGCTGAAGCCCGAGTCGACCAAGGTCCTGATCGATGGCCTGATGCACATCAAGGCTCAGCCTGACTGGCTGATCGTCGTGACCGGCCACTCCGACAACTCGGGAACCGAACGGCAGAACCTGGCGCTGTCGCAAGCCAGGGCGGCCGCCGTGCGCGATTGGATGCAGCGCATGGGCGAGATTCCAGGGCGGTGCTTCGTTGTCCAGGGGCTCGGTTCGAGCCAGCCGATCGCCAGCAACGACTCGGAGCAGGGGCGCTCGGCCAACCGGCGGGTGGACGTGCGCCTGGTGCCGGCGCCGGGGGCCTGTGGCGCTGAGGCGCGGTGATCTGTTCGTCATCGCTGCCGGCAGCCAGGCGCCTGGCGCGCGCATCGCGGACAGAATCTCCCACATTGGAATGGTGCAGGCGGGGCGGTGGCGGATCTCATCCGCGAATCGCGCCGGGATGGCTGGCTATCGCGGACAAGGTCCGCTCCGAAGAGCAGGGCAGGCCCAGCGCTCAGCGCAGGTCCAGGCGGCGCGCCAGCTTGCGCAGGTTGCTCGGGTCCATCTTCAGCGCACGGGCCGCCGCCGCCCACTTGCCGCCGTGGCGCTGCAGCGCGCGTTGCAGCAGGCGGCGCTGGTAGTCGTCGACCACCTCCTGCAGGGAACGGGCGTCCTCGGTCGAGGGGGCGGGTATTTCGACGGCATCCTCGGCCGCCGGCAGCTCCAGGCCGAGCCCTGCCGCGTCGATGCTCAGCAGTTCGCGCCGCGAGGCCGTCTGGCTCAGGGTCTTGAGCGCCGCGCGGCTGATGAGGTGTTCCAGCTCGCGCACGTTCCCCGGCCAGGCGTAGTCCAGCAGGGCCTGCTCGGCATCCGGCGTCAGGCGCAGGCAGCGCAGGCCCAGGCGGGTGCGGTTGAGTTCGAGGAAGTGCCCGGCCAGCACCAGCACGTCCTGGCCGCGTTCGCGCAGCGGCGGGATGTGCACCGGGTACACCGACAGCCGGTGGTAGAGGTCGGCGCGGAAGCGTCCGCCGCGCACCTCGTCGGCCAGGTGGCGGTTGGTGGCGGCGATGATGCGCACGTCGACGTGCTTGGGCCGGTCGGCCCCCAGGCGCTGGATCTCGCCGCCCTGCAGGGCGCGCAGCAGCTTGGCCTGGATCGACAGCGGCAGCTCGCCGATCTCGTCGAGGAACAGGGTGCCGCCGTTGGCCGCCTCGAAGCGCCCCTGGCGGTCCTGGGCGGCGCCGGAGAAGGCGCCGCGCACGTGGCCGAACAGCTCGCTTTCGGCGAGGGTTTCCGGCAGCGCCGCGCAGTTCACGTAGACCAGCGGCTTGCGCGAACGCGGCGAGCTGGCGTGCAGGGCGCGGGCGAACAGCTCCTTGCCGACGCCGGTCTCGCCCTGCAGCAGCACCGGCAACTCGGAGTCGGCGACTATCTTCAGTTCGTCCAGCAACTGGTGCAGCACCGGGCTCTCGCCGAGGATGCCGGCGCCGGGTTCCAGGGCCGGCTCGGCCAGAACGCTGCGGGTCAGGCGCAGGCGGCGCACCTCGCTTTCCAGGCGGCCGACGCGCACGGCGGCCTCGATCAGCGGCGCGTAGTGCTCCAGGCGCCGGACCAGCGCCGGCGAGAAGCTGCCCGGGCGCAGGGCGTCCAGGGTCAGCGCGCCCCAGGCGCGGCCTTCCAGGTAGAGGCTCATGCCCATGCAGTCGTGTACCGGCAGGGGCTTGTCGGGGCTGTCCTGGAGCAGGCCGTCGTAGGGATCGGGCAGCTCGCTGTCGGCGCTGAACTGCAGCGGCTCGCGCTGCGCGAGGATGTGCGCCAGGCGCGGGTGGCTGGCCACGGCGAAACGCCGGCCGAGCACTTCGCGGTCCAGGCCCACGGCGGCCTGGGGCTGGAGGCTGTCGCCATCGAGCTGCAGCAGCACCACGGCGCTGCAGGCGAACTCGTCGCGCAAAGCCACCACCAGCCGCTGCAGGCGCTCGGCGGTGGGCAGGTCGTCGGCCAGGTCCGCCAGGAGCCTATCCAACAATGAGGTATTTTTTACCTTTGCGAGGTCATTTGAACCCGTTCCGGGTGCGGTCATTTCGACTCGTGATTTTCGCAAGTTATTGATCCTAGGAGGTTTATGGGATGGCACACAGCTTGCGATAGCGCAAGCAGTGCCTGACCAAGGAGCCATCCCATGCACGTCCCGCTCAGCAACATCCCAGGCCGCCGCGCCTACGTCAAATCCGCCAGCCCCATTCGCCCGGTCGCCGGGGAGGAGCGCCATCATGGGTGAATACCGCAAGTTGTGGTGGGCGCTGATCGCCGTGCTCGGCGTGACCTTCTGCATACTCGGCTGGTTCGGCCGCGAGGTCTACCGCCAGGCGCCGCCGATCCCCGCGCAGGTGCGCAGCGAGACCGGCGAAACCCTGTTCACCGGCACCGACATCCTCGACGGCCAGACCGCCTGGCAGAGCGTGGGCGGGATGCAGCTCGGCTCCATCTGGGGCCACGGCGCCTACCAGGCCCCGGACTGGACCGCGGACTGGCTGCACCGCGAGCTGAGCGCCTGGCTCGATATCGGCGCCCACGAGCAGTACGGCAAGGCCTTCGGCGAACTGGACGGCGACCAGCAGGCTGTGCTGCTGGCCCGCCTGAAGCGCGAGTACCGCGGCAACCGCGCCGAAGATGGCGTGCTGACCCTGAGCGCACGCCGCGTCGAGGCCATCCGCCACACCGCCGACTATTACGTCGCGCTGTTCGGCGACGACCCGGCGCTGCAGCACAGCCGCAAGAGCTTCGCCATGAAGGAGGGCACCCTGCCTGACCTGGCGCGGCGCCAGGAGCTGACGCACTTCTTCTTCTGGACCGCCTGGGCCGCCGCCACCGAGCGCCCGGGTTCGGCCGCCACCTACACCAACAACTGGCCCCACGAACCGCTGATCGGCAACCAGCCGACCGCCGAGAACGTCATGTGGTCCATCGTCAGCGTGGTGCTGCTGATCGCCGGGGTGGGCTTCCTGGTGTGGGCCTGGGCCTTCCTGCGCGGGCATGAGGAGGCGGAACCGGAGCCGCCGCTGCAGGACCCGCTCAGCCTGGTGGCGCTCACCCCGTCGCAGCGGGCGCTGGGCAAGTACCTGCTGCTGGTGGTCGGGCTGTTCGGCTTCCAGGTGCTGCTGGGCGGCGCCACCGCGCACTACACGGTGGAAGGGCAGGACTTCTACGGCATCCCGTTGTCGCAGTGGTTCCCCTATTCGCTGCTGCGCACCTGGCACATCCAGAGCGCGCTGTTCTGGATCGCCACGGGCTTTCTCGCCGCGGGGCTGTTCCTGGCGCCCGTCATCAACGGCGGCAAGGACCCGAAACACCAGAAGCTCGGCGTCGACGTGCTGTTCTGGGCACTGGTCGTGGTGGTGGTCGGCTCGTTCATCGGCAACTACCTGGCCATCGCCCAGCTGATGCCGCCGCAGTGGAACTTCTGGCTGGGCCACCAGGGCTACGAATACGTCGACCTAGGGCGCCTGTGGCAGATCGGCAAGTTCCTCGGCATCGCCTTCTGGCTGCTGCTGATGCTGCGCGGCATCCTGCCGGCCTTCGCCAAGCCGGGCGACAAGAACCTGCTGGCGCTGCTGTCGGCCTCGGTGATCGCCATCGGCCTGTTCTACGGCGCCGGCCTGGCCTACGGCGAGCGCACCAACCTGTCGGTGATGGAGTACTGGCGCTGGTGGGTGGTGCACCTGTGGGTGGAGGGCTTCTTCGAGGTCTTCGCCACCACCGCGCTGGCCTTCATCTTCTCCAACATGGGCCTGGTCTCCGGCCGCGCCGCAACCACCGCCAGCCTGGCCTCGGCCTCGCTGTTCATGCTCGGCGGCGTGCCCGGCACCTTCCACCACCTGTACTTCGCCGGCACCACCACGCCGGTGATGGCGGTGGGCGCCACCTTCAGCGCCCTGGAAGTGGTGCCGCTGGTGGTGCTGGGCTACGAGGCCTGGGAGAACTGGCGCCTGAAGAACCGTGCCGCCTGGATGCAGCGGGTGAAATGGCCGCTGGCCTGTTTCGTCGCCGTGGCCTTCTGGAACATGCTCGGCGCCGGGGTGTTCGGCTTCATGATCAACCCGCCGGTGGCGCTCTACTACATCCAGGGCCTGAACACCACCCCGACCCACGCCCATGCCGCGCTGTTCGGCGTCTACGGCTTCCTCGCCCTGGGCTTCACCCTGCTGGTGCTGCGCTACATCCGCCCGCAGCTGCACTTCAACGAAAGGCTGATGAAGACCGCCTTCTGGTGCCTCAACGGCGGCCTGGTGCTGATGCTCGCCACCAGCCTGCTGCCCATCGGCATCATCCAGTTCCACGCCAGCGCCAGCGTCGGCCTCTGGTACGCACGCAGCGAGGAGTTCATGCAGCAACCGCTGCTGCAGACCCTGCGCTGGGTGCGCACCTTCGGTGACCTGGTGTTCATCGTCGGGGCCCTGTCGATGGCCTGGCAGGTGGTGACCGGCGTGCTTTCCCCGAGCGGCAAGCCCGTGAAAGTCTTCGCGGAAGGAGGTGTGCAGGAACAGGTCTGACGATTCGTTAGGAATATGCGTTGGTAACGCACGCGGCCCGCCAGGGAGGTGGGGCGCGTGCGTTTTTGCATGTGTCCGTCGGCCCTGCCGATGGAATCGCGGACGGAGTCCGCTCCTACGGTGAGGCTTCTTTCGGTGATACCTATGAGCCTATTTCCCGGTTGCGGTTATTTGGATTCTCTTCAGCAGTTGCATTGAGCCGAAAATGACAATCGCATTTACCAGAAGGGCCGAAAGCAGCACGGTTGTCATGTATGCATTATCCCAGATTATTATGTCAATGAAGCCATAGCGTTCCGAAAGTTTCGAAAATATCCATTTCTCCGGTATCAGTGTATAAGTTAGTAGAAATATCGCTACATACGAAAATGCAAAGGCATGCCAAAGCAACAGGAATTTCAAGGGCTTCATTCAGTAAACCTGTATTGTTCCATAAGAAATTAGCCCGCCGGATAGGGGCGTTGTCGGTGCTCTTAATAAAGCCTTGCGCAGGATAGCATAATGAAAATGATTTGGCAGTGTGATGCACCCGTTGCTGACACCTTGATAGCCAGCAGGGTGTAGTCTGAAGTTTCCGCGCCTCACATATTCGATAAAGGTGTAGTCATCGATTGTGCCGTCATCACGAAATAGGCCAAGCCAGAGCGTACGATCCGAGCCACTGAGTAAGGAGTTTATTTGGTCTCTCAAGATACCCATGGCGCCGCCTTTGGGTCTATTTACGATGTGGTATTTTCCTGGGGGCAAAGGGCCAATGTCTTGTAGTACAGCCGAGCCCGGGTTGTTTCTGTGTGGACCGGCATTGCCGGAATATGCTGGGAAGAAACCTATGCCGGGGCAGCTCAAGTTGGAAAGCCTTCCGCCATTAAGGTGAAAAGTACACCGGATCATCGTTTGCTCCTGCTATTGGAAAAGCAGGGGCTTGAGGTATCGAGTTCTTTCTCGAAGATAAGCACCGTGTAGATACTGGGTTCCGTTTTTAGCCATGGATATGCAGGAATTACCATGCAAGCTTCCTTGTTCAATTATCCGTATTTGATGTGCGGAACTTATGTAGCGTGAAAAGTTGCGTCAACCAAGATGACTGGCAAAGGAAAATTCACTTGTATGATTCAGCTCGGGGGCGGAAAAAGATGAAGTCCCAGGCACCACAATCTGCGGCTATGAAGTTTTAGCGGCTATGGCTGGTTGCGCCGCAGGCATTGCCCGGATTCGGCAAGGCTGCGCCTAGACGCTTTTCATAGGCTGGGCTGGCGGCCCCGGTCAGTCATTGGGGTCGATCAGCCCCTGGCGCACCGCGTAGAGCACCAGGTTGGGCACGTCGTGGATGCGCAGGCGGCGCATGATTTGGGCGCGGTGGGCTTCGACCGTTTTCACGCTCAGGCCCAGGCCGGTGGCGATGGCGCGGGTGGAGGCGCCGCGGCTGATCAGGCGGAGGATCTCGATCTGCCGCTGGGTCAGCTCGGGGTCGTTGGCTGCCGGCTTCTGCCGGGCCAGGGCCTGGGCGATGACCGGGGCGGCGATGGCCGAACTCAGGTAGCGCTGGCCGCGGCCCACGGCGCGCAGGGCCATGTGCAGTTCGTTGAGGGCGGCGTCCTTGAGCAGGTAGCCCTGGGCGCCGCGCTCCAGGGCCGCGAGCACCACCTCGGCGTCGGTGTGCATCGACAGCATCAGCACCCGCGAGGCCGGCGCCACGCTGCCCAGTTCGCACAGGGCGTCCAGGCCGCTGGAGCCTTCCATGGTGACGTCCAGCAGGATGATGTCCGGGCGCAGGGCACGGGCCAGTTCCACCGTCTGGCGGCCGTTCTCCGCTTCGCCGATGATCTCGTAGCCCTCCAGGCTGGCCACCATGGCGCGCACGCCGAAGCGGATCAGCGCATGGTCGTCGGCCAGCAGCAGGCGGCAGCTCATGGCCGTGCGACCTGCCCCCGGGCGTTCGCCGGGCCCCGGGCAGTCGACCGTTGTGGGTTCATTGCGACAAGCTCCTGTATCCATGTTCCATGGCCGCGCGCGACGGCCTTCGCTTCAGGACAGAGCCTTTTCCCCGGCCAAGGTTCGGCTCTTGCGCGCGGGCGGCGCGCTCATTCGTCACCACCCGCGAACTGAAGGATAGCCCGTGGCAGGTTGGCCAGCCGCTCGCTGGCCTGGGCGGCGCCCAGCCGCAGCGCTTCGCGCGGCATGCCGAACACCACGCAGCTGGCCTCGTCCTGGGCCAGGGTGCGCGCGCCGGCCTCGCGCATGCTCAGCAGGCCGCGGGCGCCGTCGTCGCCCATGCCGGTCATGATCACCCCCAGGGCGTCGGGCCCGGCGTACCGCGCCACCGAACGGAACAGCACGTCCACCGAGGGCTTGTGGCGGTTGACCGGCGGGCCGTCGAGCACTTCGACCAGGTAGTGCGCGCCGCTGCGCCTGAGCTGCATGTGCAAGCCACCCGGCGCCACCAGGGCCAGGCCTGGACGCAGGCGGTCCAGGTGGCGCGCCTCGCGTACTTCGATGCGGCACAGGCCGTCCAGGCGCTGGGCGAAGGCGGCGGTGAACTTCTCCGGCATGTGCTGGACGATGACGATGCCCGGGCAGTCCTCCGGCAGTTGGCGCAGCACCTGCTCCAGCGCCTGGGTGCCGCCGGTGGAGGTGCCCAGGGCGACGATGCGCTCGCCGGCGAACCGGCCGCTGCGGGTGGCTGGCGGTACGGCCGTGGCCGGCGTGCGCGGCGGCGTGGCCCGTGGATGGCTGCGGGCGGCCGCCTCGATCTGCCGGATGAGTTCGCCGGCCAGTTGCTGCAGGCTTTCGCGCAGGCCCACGCTGGCCTTGGCGAAGACGCCCACGGCGCCGGCCGCCAGGGCCTCCAGGGTGATGGCCGCGCCGGCCTGGGTGAGGGTGGAGCAGATGATCGCCGGCGTCGGCCGCTCGGCCATGATCCGGCGCAGGAAGGTGATGCCGTCCATGCGCGGCATCTCCACGTCCAGCACCAGCACGTCCGGCCATTGCTGGCGCATCTTCTCCAGGGCGAACAGCGGGTCGGCCGCCTGGCCGATGACCTGGATGCCTGGGTGCCCGCCCAGGCAGGCGGTGAGCACCTGGCGCACCAGCGCCGAGTCGTCGACGATGAAGACCTTGATCACGCCCGTGCTCCTCTCATCGCGTGCGTTCGAAGACCGACGGGCACAGCGTGCGCACCGGCAGGCCCAGGCCGTGCAGGCTCTCGGCGTGGCCGATGAACAGCAGCCCGCCCGTCACCAGGCGCTGCAGCAGCCGGGCGAGCATGCCGCGCTTTTCCTCGGCGCCGAAGTAGATCAGCACGTTGCGCAGGAAGATGACCTCGAAAGGACCGACGTCCGCCGGCAGTTCGCGGGCCAGGTTCAGTTCGGCGAAGGCCACCCGCTCGCGCAGGTGCGCGCCGATGCGGAAGTTGCCGGCGCTTTCGCCGATGCCGCGCTGGCAGTGGCGTTCCAGCCAGCCCCGCGGCAGGTGGGCCGCCTGTTCCATCGGGTAGATGGCGCGCCGGGCCTTGTCCAGCACCCGCAGGCTGAGGTCGGTGGCCAGGATGGACCAGTCCGCCGCGCCGCGCTCGGCCAGGGTCATGGCCATGCTGAAGGCTTCCTGCCCCGAGGAGGCGGCGGCGCTCCACAGCCGCAGCGGCCGGCGCCGGCGCGCGGCCCAGTCGCCGAGCACCTCGAAGTGCTGCGGCTCGCGGAAGAAGAAGGTCTCGTTGGTGGTGAGCAGGTCCACCACCAGGCGCCGCTCGGCGGCCTCGGCCGGCTGCGCCAGCAGGCGCAGGTAGGCGCCGTAGTCGGGCTGCCCGCGCGCCCGCAGGCGGCACATCAGGCGGCCAGCCATCAGGGTGCGTTTCTGTTCGCCCATGCGGATGCCCGAGGCCTGCTGCATCAGGCGCTGCAGGCGGCGGAAGTCCTCGTCGCCCAGGCGCGGCAGGTTGCGCGTGGGCATCAGCCGGCCTGCGCGGCCAGGCCGAGCTGGCGGATGTCGTCCAGCGACAGCGCGCGGCGCACGTCGAGGACGATGGTGAAGCCCGCCTCGTCGCGGGCCATGCCGGCGATGAACTCGGTGCGGATGCCGGCACCGAAGGGCGGCGCCGGCTCGATGCTGGCGGCCTCGATGTCCAGCACCGCGTCCACGGCGTCCACCACCAGACCGGTGCGCTGCTGGCTGTCGCCCAGCTCGAGTTCGATGATGACGATGCAGGTGCGCTTGTCCGGCACGCTCAGCGGCATGCCGAAGCGGGCGGCCAGGTCCAGCACCGGCACCACGTTGCCGCGCAGGTTGATCACGCCGTGGATGAAGCCGGGCATCATCGGCACTGCGGTGATCTGGCCGTATTCGATGATCTCGCGCACCAGTTCGATGGGCAGCGCGTAGCGCGCCTGGCGCACGCGGAACGACAGGTGCTGTACCGCGCCGGGCGCCGTGCTCTGCAGGTTGTCCATGCTCGCTTTCCTCAGTCGAAGCTGACGAACTGGCCTTCGTCCACCCGCGCGGCGGCCGCCTTGCGCATCGGTCGATGGGGTTCGCGCGGGGTGCCGGCGACGCTGCCGCGGTAGGGCGCGTGGGCGCGGGCCTGCTCGTCGAAGCGGAAGTAGCCGATCAGTTCCAGCAACTGGCTGGCCTGGGCGTTCATTTCTTCGGCGGTGGCGGCCAGCTCCTCGGAGGCCGAGGCGTTCTGCTGGGTGATCTGGTTCATCTGACCCATGGCGATGTTGATCTGCCCGGCGGCGGCGCTCTGCTCCTGGGATGCGGCGGTGATTTCCTGGACCAGGTCGGAGGTCTTCTGGATGTTGGGCACTATCTCGTCGAGCAGGTGGCCGGCCTGCTCGGCCAGCTGCACGCTGCTGCCGGCCACGCCGCCGATCTCCTGCGCGGCCACCTGGCTGCGCTCGGCCAGCTTGCGCACCTCGGCGGCCACCACCGCGAAGCCCTTGCCGTGGTCGCCGGCGCGGGCCGCTTCGATGGCGGCGTTGAGGGCCAGCAGGTTGGTCTGGTAGGCGATGTCGTCGATGATGCCGATCTTGTCGGCGATCTGCTTCATGGCCTGGACCATCTCGCGCACCGCGCGGCCGCCGTCCACCGCGTCGCTGGCGGCCTTGCCGGCGATGCCGTCGGTGACCTGGGCGCTCTCGGTGTTCTGCGCGATGGAGGCGGACATCTGTTCCACCGAGGCGGTGGTTTCCTCGACGCTGGCGGCCTGCTCGGTGGCCGCCTGGCTGAGGGACTGGGAGGTGGCGCTGACTTCCTCGGAGGCCGAGGAGAGGGCGTCGGCGGCGCCGCGCACGTCGCCCATGACGTTGCGCAGGCGCTCGGCCAGGTGGCCCATGGAGCCCAGCAGGCGGCCGGTCTCGTCCGCGCTGTCGACTTCCACGCGCACGCCCAGGTCGCCCTCGGCGAGGCTGTTGGCCACGCCCATGGCGCGGTTGAGCGGGCGCACGATGCTGCGCGTAACCAGGATGCCGATGGCGAAGCCCAGGCCGGCGGCGACCAGCACCAGCACGATCATCTGCAGGCGCGAGGCGAGGTAGATGTCGGTGATGCTGTCGTTGGCCTGGCGGGCGCGCTGTTTCTTCTGCTCCACCAGCGCGCTCATGTTGTCGTCGGCGGCGTTGCTCAGCTGGCGCAGCTTCGGCAGCAGGGCGCTGGCCTCGCTGCCTTCGCCGAGACGGCCGCTGGCCTTGTTCAGGTCGAGGATGTGCAGGGCGGTCTTCTCGTACTCCGCCAGTTGCTGGTCCAGCTGCGCCAGGCGCGCCTTGGCTTCGTCGCTGACGAAGCTGGCGCGGGCCGCCTCCAGGTTGTCGTGCAGGGTCTTGATGGCCTGGGGCACCTGGGCCATGGTCGCGTCGCGTTCCTCGACGCTGGCGGCCAGCAGCGAGCTGCGCAGGTGGCGGCCGATGTACACCAGGTTGAGGTTGGCCACCTGCATGGCGTCGAGGGCGAGCATCTCGCGGTTGTACATCTGGTCGGAGAGGTCGTTGACCTTGCCCAGATTGAAGATGCCCAGCGCGCCCACCGCGGTGGTCAGGGCCACCACCAGGGAGAAGCCGGCGATCAGGCGGATGCCGATCCGGAGGTTACGGATGAATTTCATGGGGTGTCTCCTGCGCACCGGCGGCTTGCGGGTGCCTGTGGCTCTGCTGTGGATCGCTGTCCACGGGGTGGTGCGTCGGCTGTTCGTCGAGGCTGGCGAAAAGCGTGGCGATATCGAGGATCAGGGCGACCTGGCCGGAGCCGAGGATGGTCGAGCCGGCGATGCCCTGCAGGTGCTGGAACAGCGGGCCGAGCGGCTTGATCACCGTCTGCAGCTCGCCGTGCAGGTGGTCGACCACGAGCCCGGCCTGCTGCCGGCCGTGGCTGACCACCACTATGTTGCGGCGCCCGCCGCGGCTGCCCGGCAGGCCGAAGTGCGCGGCCAGGTCGATGCACGGCAGCGGCCGGCCGCGCAGGTCGATGTAGCCGCAGGCGCCGTCACCGGCGTGGGGCGGCAGCTCCATGCATTCGGTGATCAGGCCCAGCGGCACCACGAACTGTTCGTCGCCCAGGCTCACCTGGAAGCCGTCGATGATCGCCAGGGTCAGCGGCAGGCGGATGCGGAAGGTGCTGCCCTGGCCTGCGCGCGAGTCGATCTCGATGCTGCCGCGCAGCGCTTCGATGGCGCTGCGCACCACGTCCATGCCCACGCCGCGGCCGGACAGGTCCGAGACGCTGTCGGCGGTGGAGAAGCCGGCGGCGAAGATCAGCCGCTGCAGCTCCTGCTCGCCGAGGGTGGCGCCGGCCTCGATCAGGCCCCGCTCGATGGCCTTGGCGCGGATGCGCCGGGTGTCCAGGCCGCGCCCGTCGTCGCTGACTTCGATGACCACCGTGCCCGACTCGTGGAAGGCGTTCAGGCGCAGCAGGCCCTCGGGCGCCTTGCCCGCCTCGATGCGCTGCCCGGCCGGCTCGATGCCGTGGTCCATGGCGTTGCGCACCAGGTGGGTGAGCGGGTCGGCCAGCTTGTCGATCACCGACTTGTCCAGCTCGGTGTCGGCGCCGTGGATCTCCAGGCGGATGCGCTTGTCCAGTTGCTGGCTGACGTCGCGCACCACGCGGTGGAAGCGCGAGAAGGTCTCGCCGATCTCGACCATGCGCAGCTTCAGCGCCGCCTCGCGGATCAGCTCCACGTGGCGGTTGACCGTCTGCGCGCTTTCGCTGCTGGCGCTGTCGCCGCTGGCGCGGGCGTGCAGCTGGGCGGCGGCCGCGCTGATCACCAGTTCGCCCACCAGGTTGATCAGCTCGTCGAGCTTGTGCGCGGCGACGCGGATCAGGCTGCTTTCCGGGGCGCGCTCGCGGGCCTTCTGCTGTTGCGCCAGGGCGGCGTTCACCGCCTGCGCCGGCACCAGCCCCTGGTCCACCAGCACGCTGCCCAGGGCGGGCTTGAGCGCGTCGCTGTGCTGCGCCTGCAACGCCAGGCCGCGGGCCAGGTCCTGTTCGTCGAGCAGGCCGCTGGCGACCAGGATGGCGCCGATGCGCTCGTCGCTTTCCGGCAGCTCGCGCATCAGCGCCAGGTAGTCGTCCACCTGGCTGCCCGGCGGCAGGATGCGCAGGCTGCAGAAATCGCGGATGAATTCGAAGGCTTCCTCGATGGCGGCGCGTTCCGCCGAGGTGCACAGGGCAATCTCCAGGCCCAGGTAGCAGCGCTCGGCGTCGAGTTCTTCCAGCGCCGGCACGGCGTCGTCGATCAGGTGCAGGCAGAGCACCTCGCCCAGGCGGCCGAGGTAGCGCACGAAAGTGGCCGGGTCGAAGCCGTTGCGCAGCAGCTCGCCGTCGAAGCGCAGCGAGATGTGCCAGGCGCCTTGCGCCTCGCAGCTGGCGCAGGCGTCCAGGCGGCCGCGGGCCGGGCAGTCGATGGCTTGCGTGGGGATCAGTTCCGGCTCGTTGCCGGTCAGCGCGGCCAGGGCGTCGAGCAGTTCGCGCTGGTGCGCCGCGTCTACCGGCAGCTCGCCGCTGGCCGGGTCGATCAGCGCGACCATCGAGGTGATCTCGTCCAGGCAGCGCAGCATCAGCGAGACCAGCTCGGCGGTCAGTACGCGCTCACCGTCGCGCACGGCCATCAGCAGGTTTTCCAGGTGGTGGGTGAAGTTCACCAGCGGCAGCAGCGAGAACAGTCCGGCCGAGCCCTTGAGGGTGTGCATGGCGCGGAACAGGCGGGTGATGGCTTCGCCGTCGGCCGGGTTGCGCTCCAGTTCCAGCAGGCATTCCTCGGCCTGCCGGGCCAGGTCGCGGGCCTCTTCGATGAAGCCGCGCAGCAGTTCGCTCCATTGTTCGCCGTCGAGCATGGCATCAGGCCTCGGGCTGGGCCGCTGCGGCGGCATAGGGCAGGGCGGCGTGCAGCCGCAACAGGTCGACCAGTTCGCGCACCGCCTCGCTGGGCGCGTGCAGCGCCAGTACGGCGCCGTGGCGCTGCAGTTGCGTGCGCAGCGCCAGCAGCAGTTGCACGCCGGCGGTGTCGATTTCGTCGAGGCGGGACAGGTCCAGCGGCCATTGCCCGGCCACTTCCAGGCGGGCGCCGGCGACCGCCTCGCGCAGGGCGGCGCAGGCCTGGCCCACCTCGTAGATGGTCAGGCTGCCGGCCAGCGCCAGGGGGCGGCCGGGCTCGTCGCAAAGGTGCAGCATCTCAGCCCACCAGCCGGTCCACGGCGGCCAGCAGCTGGGCCGGCTGGAACGGCTTGACGATCCAGGCGCGGGCGCCGGCGGCCTGGCCTTCGGCCTTCTTGCCCTGTTCGCTTTCGGTGGTGAGCATGACGATGGGCGTGAAGCGGTACTCGGGGCGCGCCTTCAGCGCCTTGACCAGGCCGATGCCGTCGAGGTTGGGCATGTTCAGGTCGCTGATGACCAGGTGCACCTTCTGGCCGCCGAGCTTGGCCAGGGCGTCGCGGCCGTCGACGGCCTCGATGACCTGGTGGCCGGCGCCGGCGAGGGTCATCTTGACCAGTTGGCGCATGGACGTGGAGTCGTCGACGATGAGAATGGTCTTGGCCATGTTGGGCTCCGGGGCGATCAGAAGAAGGTGACGTCCGAGGCGGCGCCGCGGCTCGCCGGGCGGGCGCTGCGTTCCTCGTCGGTGGTGAACTGGCGGCTCATCTCGCCGAGCCAGCGTTGCGGCTGGGCGAGGGCGGCATCGCTGCTGGCGACGGCCTGGTGCAGGCGGCCGATGTCGCCCTGCAGGTGGTCGAGGATCTGGTCGCTGCGGTCCTGGAACTGCAGGCCGACGATGATTTCCTGGATGTCCGCCTGGGTGACGCGGGTGTCGTGCTGCAGCTCGCCGGCGCTGGCGCTGAGCGCTTCGAGGTTGCGCGAGAGGTTCCGCAGGATGTCGGCGGCGACGCCGTCCAGGTAGTCGAGGTTGTCTTCCTCGCGGCTGGACAGCTCCTGCGCCGCGGTGACGGTGGCGTGGATGGCCTGATTGATCTCGCCGACCTTCTCGACCATGCGCTGGCCGGTCTCGGCCGAGAGCCTGGACAGCTTGCGCACCTCGTCGGCCACCACCGAGAAGCCGCGCCCGTACTCCCCGGCGCGGGCCGCCTCAATGGCGGCGTTGAGGGCCAGCAGGTTGGTCTGGCTGGCAATGTCCTGCACGTGCTTGGACATGCCCTGCAGCTCGCTGGCGTAGCCGCTGAGGTTGCCGATGGTGGCCAGCAGCTCGTTCTTGCGCACGCTGGCGGCGTGGAAGGCCTCGGTGACTTCGTGCAGGCGCTGCTGGGCCTGGCGCAGGTCGTGGCTCAGGCCTTCGCCGCCGGTGACGCTCTCGGAGCGGGCCAGTGTCTGCTGCAGGCGCTCGGCCAGGGCGGCGAAGCGCGCGAACAGCTCGCCGACGTTGCCGGCCAGCAGCTTGCGCACCTGCTCCAGGTTCTGCTGCCAGGCCGGCAGCACGGCGTGCAGCAGGGGCTGGCAATCGACGGCGGCAGGGGCCTCGGCGGCCGGCGCGGGAAGCTCGGCCGGCAGTTGTGCGCGGGGGCGCAGGACGATGCCTGCGGCGCCGGCCATGGCCAGCCCGGCCGCGGCCAGCCATGGCTGGGCGAAACCCAGGCCGGCGAGGCCCAGGGCGATTCCTGTCCAGAAGATCGAATAGGCGAACACGGCGGCGCTCACGCAGTGGGGGATATGGCTGCGAACGATAGGGCCGGCGCGGTGGCGCGAAAATCGGGGAAACCCCTACGGGCCCCTAGGGGGAGGTGAGGGCGGGGCGTAGGGGGCCATTTCAAGAGCCCCTCACCCTAACCTTCTCCCGCAAGCGGGAGAGGGGACGTTGGGCAGGAACGGGCATTACGGCGTCAGCCGGCGGCTCCAGCGTTGCCGACTGGCATCGAATCCTCTCCCGGCACGGACTGGCCCCCTTCAGGACGGGAGTCTCAGCCACGTAGGGCGAATAACCGTTCGCGTTTATCCGCCGTTTGACCATGGCCGAATCCCCTTCGGAGGTGAGCTGGAAACGCCACCCCGCATCGCCGGAAAACGCCAACGCATCATGCGCCACGAAAAAAAGGGCCCACCTCACGGAACAACGAGGTGGGCCCCGAAAAGTGCCAGACAGGCACGCGGGAGGGATCCGTCCCTGGATCGGGTAAATCAGGCCCGCAGGCGGCACTCGCGGCGCGGGTCGAACAGGCGCTCGCAGTGCTGGCCGGTGGCGGCGCTCATCCGCGCGGCGGCCTCGGGGTCGTCGGCGAAGGGCAGCAGCGCCGCCTGTTGCAGGTCGTGACGGCTGGCGCGGCGCAGGTGCAGGCAGGGGGCGACGGCCACGACCAGCAGCGTGGCCAGGGCGAGCAGCAGTTGCATGGCGGGGTTCCTCAGGCGGCGCTGGCGATGGGCATGCGGTCGATGCGCTGGCCGGCGCGCACGGTCAGCCAGGTGTTGCCGGCCATCAGGAACATGCCGCTGGCGAACAGGGCGCCGCCGAACAGCCGCACCATGTAGCCCGGGTGGCTGGCCTGCAGGGCTTCGACGAAGGAGTAGGTGAGGGTGCCGTCGGCGTTGACCGCACGCCACATCAGGCCCTGGGTGATGCCGTTGACCCACATTGAGGCGATGTAGAGCACGGTGCCGATGGTGGCCAGCCAGAAGTGCGCGTTGATCAGCCCGACGCTGTACATCCGCTCGCGGCCGTAGAGCTTGGGGATCATGTGGTACAGCGCGCCGATGGAGATCATCGCCACCCAGCCCAGCGCCCCGGCGTGTACGTGGCCGATGGTCCAGTCGGTGTAGTGGGACAGCGAGTTCACCGTCTTGATGGCCATCATCGGGCCTTCGAAGGTGGACATCCCATAGAACGCCAGGGAGACCACCAGGAAGCGCAGGATCGGGTCGGTGCGCAGCTTATGCCAGGCGCCGGAGAGGGTCATCATGCCGTTGATCATGCCGCCCCAGCTCGGGGCCAGGAGGATCAGCGACATCACCATGCCCAGGGACTGCGCCCAGTCCGGCAGCGCGGTGTAGTGCAGGTGGTGCGGGCCGGCCCAGATGTACAGGGTGATGATCGCCCAGAAATGCACGATGGACAGGCGGTAGGAGTACACCGGCCGCTCGGCCTGGCGCGGCACGTAGTAGTACATCATGCCGAGGAAGCCCACCGAGAGGATGAAGCCGACCACGCTGTGGCCGTACCACCACTGGATCATGGCGTCGGTGGCGCCGGAGTAGATCGGGTAGGACTTCAGCAGGCTGACCGGGCGCGCCAGGTGGTTGACCACGTGGACCATGCCGGTGACCACGATGAAGGCGCCGTAGAACCAGTTGCCCACATAGATGTGCTGCACCTTGCGGCGGGCGATGGTGCCGAAGAACAGGTAGGCGTAGGCGACCCACACCACGGTGACCCAGAGCGCGATGGGCCACTCCATCTCGGCGTATTCCTTGGAGGTGGTGATGCCCAGCGGGTAGCTCGCCAGCATCGCCAGGATGCTCGCCTGCCAGCCCCAGAACACGAAGTTGGCCAGGCTGTCGGAGACCAGGCGCACCCGGCAGGTGCGCTGCACTACGTAGAAGGAGGTGGCGAACAGCGCGCTGCCGCCGAAGGCGAAGATCACCAGGTTGGTGTGGATCGGGCGGATGCGCCCGAAGCTGGTCCAGGGCAGGCCGAGGTTGAGTTCCGGCCACACCAGCTGGGCGGCGATCACCACGCCCATGCTCATGCCCAGCACGCCCCAGAACAGGGTGGTGAGGGTGAAACGGCGGACGATCTCGTAATTATAGGTGTCGTTCTTGTCGAGGGCTTGCACGCTGGCCATCTTGGGTTCCGTCGAAATGCGCGGTGACTGGCTGCTCCCCCCACTGCACGGGGAACGTGGCAGCGGGTGCAAGACCCTGGTCGGAGTGGGGGGCCAGAACCTTTGCAGGGAGCCGATACAGTCTGCGGAACGTCAAGGCATGCAACAAATTAATAATAATGAAGGCTGAATGAACTTATTTTGATATGAACGCTGCGACCGTCGCCCGCGCGACCCTTTGCCGCAGGCGGGCATGGGCAAGGAAAGCGTGGCTTGCAGGGGGTAGATCCGGTTTTTCGAATACGGCTTACATATTCATTTTAATGAACTAATCGGCCATTAAATTTCATTTAAATTCAGTTAAGCCCAAGGCCTACCATTGTCCTGTCGCCGCTCTGCCTTGCGGCTTCAGGAGTACCGCCATGCCTCATCCCGCGCTGAACACCCCCCTGGTCGAACTCCTGGGTTGCCGGGTCCCCATCCTCTGCGCCGGCATGGGCGGCGTGGCACGCCATGAACTGGTCGCGGCGGTGAGCAACGCCGGCGGCTTCGGCTGCCTGGGCATGGTGCGCGAGCCGGTGGCGCTGATCCGCCGCGAGGTGGCGGCCTACCGCGAGCTCAGCCACGAACCCTTCGCCGTCAACCTGATCCCCGCGGCCACTCCCGCCGACTTGCTGGAGGCACAGGTGGCCGTCTGCCTGGAGCTGCGGGTGCCGGCGGTGGCGCTGTTCTGGGACGTGCGGGCCGACGTGGTCCGCCGCTTCAAGGACGCCGGCATGCTGGTGCTGCACCAGGTGGGCCACCGCGCCGATGCCGAGGCCGCGCTGCGCGCCGGGGTGGACGTGCTGATCGCCCAGGGCGTGGAAGCCGGCGGGCACGTGCGCGGCCAGGTATCCACCTTCGCGCTGGTGCCGGAGCTGGTGGCTCTGGGCGAGGTGCCGGTGGTGGCCTGCGGCGGCATCGCCAGCGGCGCCGCCATCGCCGCTGCGCTGGCCCTGGGCGCCCAGGGCGTGGCCTGCGGTTCGGCCTTCCTCGCCACCGACGAGTCCTACGCCCACGACTACCACAAGCGCTGCCTGGTCGAGGCCGAGGCGGAGCAGACGCTGCTGACCGAGGCCTTCTTCCGCAACTGGCCGATGCCGGCGCCGGTGCGCGTGCTGCCCAACGCCGTGACCCGCGGCGACTACGCGAACCTGCAAGAGCGCCGCGAGACGCCGGTGATCGGCGAGCAGGACGGCGGCCCCATCTACCTGTTCTCCACCGACTCGCCGTTGCGCGGCGCCTATGGCCGCCTGGAGGACATGCCGATCTACGCCGGCCAGTCCTGCGCCCAGCTGCACGACATCCGCCCGGCCGCCGAGCGCCTGGCGCAGCTGGTGGCGGAGGCCGATGCCAGCCTGGCGCGCCTGCAGGGCGGCGACGAAGACGCCGACCTCGTCGACTGGCTGCAGGAACTGCTGAGCGCCGAGCGCGCCGGCGCCCGGGTGATGCTCGACAGCGCCCGGCAGACCGAGGATCCACGACTTCTGGAGCGCTTGCACGCGCTGCACCAGGGCGAGGCGGAAAGCTGCCGCCGCCTGCGCCGCAGCCTGCAGCGCCTGGGCGCCGAGCCCGGACGCGAACTGGACGCCTTCCATGCCAAGGCCATGGCCATCGAGGAGATGGCCGAGCGCCTGCGCTTCGTCGCCCGCGGCCAGCGCTGGGTGGCGCGGCGCCTCGCCCAGCGCCTGCCGCGCATCCGCCAGGCCTGGCTGCGCGAGGAACTGCGCGCGGTCCTGCGCCTGCACCGCGACGACGCCTGAGCGCCAACGGATATCTAGAAAACACAAGGGAAACACCATGCCTTCCGAGCTCTCCACCTCCCGCCCGACCCCGGCGGCTGCCGACAGCCGTGCCCAGCGTTTCGCCCGCTCGCTACTCGAGCAGGCCGGCCTGGGCCTGGACGGCCACCAGCCCTGGGACATGCGCCTGAACCATCCCGGCGTGCCGCAACGCGCCCTGGCCCAGGGCAACCTCGGCCTTGGCGAGGCCTACATGGACGGCGACTGGGACTGCGACCAACTCGACGAGTTCTTCGCCCGCCTGCTGCGCAGCGGGGTGGTCGACCAGGTCAGCCCGGCCTCTCTGATCTTCCACGCCCTGCAGGCGCGCCTGTGCAACCTGCAGACGGCGAACCGCGCCTGGGCGGTGGGCGAGCGCCACTACGACCTGGGCAACGACTTCTACGCCGCCATGCTCGACCCGCGCATGACCTACACCTGCGGCTACTGGAAGGACGCCGAGGACCTGGCCCAGGCCCAGGAGGCCAAGCTCGACCTGGTGTGCCGCAAGCTCGACCTGCGCCCGGGCATGCGCGTGCTGGACATCGGCTGCGGCTGGGGCAGCTTCATGGCCTTCGCCGCCGAGCGCTACGGCGTGGAATGCGTGGGCGTGACCATCTCCCGCGAGCAGTGCGAATGGGCGCGCAAGCGCTACGCCGGGCTGCCGCTGGAGTTCCGCCTGCTGGACTACCGCGACCTCGACGAGCGCTTCGAACGCATCGTCAGCATCGGCATGTTCGAGCACGTCGGGCGCAAGAACCACCGCACCTTCATGGAGGTCGCCTCGCGCTGCCTGGACGACGACGGCCTGTTCCTGCTGCACACCATCGGCAAGAACCAGCGCCGCAGCGTGCCGGACCGCTGGATCGACAAATACATCTTCCCCAACGGCGACCTGCCCTCCATCGGCCAGATCGGCGACGCCGCCGACGGCCTGCTGGTGGTGGAAGACCTGCACAATTTCGGCGCCGACTACGACCGCACGCTGATGGCTTGGGCGCGCAACTTCGAGGCCAGCTGGCCGCGCTTCGCCGAGGAACTGGGCGAGCGCTTCTACCGCATGTGGCGCTACTACCTGCTGTCCTGTGCGGGGGCCTTCCGGGCGAGGGATATCCAGCTGTGGCAGTGGGTGCTGTCGCGGCGCGGGGTGTTGGGTGGGTATCGGCGGGTGAGCTGAGCTTCCGTCCTGTAGGAGCGAGCTTGCTCGCGAACGGGGTTTCCAGGGACTTCGGCGCCAAGACCGAGAGCGCCCTCTCCCTAACCCTCTCCCTGAAGGGAGAGGGGACCGTTCGGTGTGCGCTGGTGTTTCCGTGTCAGCCGATATGCGCCGGCGTAAACCAATTCTTCCAGCAGGCACAGACAAGCCCCCTCTCCCTTCAGGGAGAGGGCGGGGGGAGAGGGTTGCGGACCTTCACCTAACACCACTCCCCACCGGAAAAAACCACCGTCATTCCCCCAGCAGTCCCCCCACCCTGGTTTAGAATGCCGCCACCCGCCCCCAGCCCCGCCCCACAGCATGGACATCGACCTCACCCGCACCTTCCTGGAAATCGCCCGCCACGGCAGCTTCGTCGCCGCCGCCGAGCGCATGCACGTCACCCAGACGGCCATCACCGCGCGCATCCAGAAGCTGGAAAGCCACCTCAACTGCAAGCTGTTCGTGCGCAACCGCGCCGGCGCGCGCCTGACCGCCGACGGCGAGGCTTTCATCATCTACGCCAACCAGATGCTACAGACCTGGGAAGCCGCGCAGCGCGACCTGCCGCTGCCCGAGGGCGTGGACAACGTGCTGCACATCGGCGGCGAGGTGAGCCTGTGCAACCCGCTGATGCTGCGCTGGGTCAGCCGCATCCGGCAGACCATCGACAGCTACGCGGTGCGCGCCGAGATCGGCAGCGGCGAGGCCCTGCTGCGCCAGCTGGAGCTGGGCGTGCTGGACGCCGCGCTGGTGTACCAGCCGCACTACTGGCCGGGCATGCAGGTGGAGCAGTTGCTGGAAGAGAAGCTCATCCTGGTGCGCGCCAAGAACCCCGAGCCCTACGTGTACATCGACTGGGGCGAGGGCTTCCGCCAGCAGCACGACAGCGCATTGCCGGACAAGGCCCGCGCGCCGGTGGCCTTCAACCTCGGGCCGCTGGCGCTGCAGTACATCCTGGAGAACGGCGGCTCGGGCTACTTCCGCACGCGGGTGGTGCAGAGCTACCTCGACAAGGGCGTGCTGCGCCGCGTGCCGCGGGCCCCGGAGTTCAGCTACCCGACCTACCTGGTGTATTCCCGCGAGCGCGATTCGGCGCAGTTGCAGCAGGCCTTCACGCTGCTGCGCGAGCTGGTGCGCGAGGACCCGGACTGGTCGCAGCGCTGGGACCCGACGCTCTGACGGGGCACGGGGCTACACTGCCCAACGGCTAGCCTGTTTCCGCCGGGCGCGCCAACCTTCAGCGCCTCGGGAGGCCAGGCAAGGGCGGCCTGGGCGGCGGCCTCGGTGGCGGCGGGGGAGCGGGCGTGGCGCTGCCGCTGGACGGCGAGCGGGACCACCAAGGCTAGGCGCTTCATGAAGAAGCCCGGCGGAACCTGGGGCTCCGCCGGGCCCGCTCAGGGCTACGGCCTAGCTCCTGCCGCCGCCGTGGCTGTGCTGGCCACCCTTGCGGCCGGCCTCCGCGGCTCTTTCACGGTCATTGGCGAAGTTGCCGCCACTGCGGGAGCCGCCTTTCTTGCCGGCTTCCGAGGCTTTCTCGCGGTCGTTGGCGAAGTTGCCGGGGTTGCTGCTCTTCGAAGTCATGATGAACTCCTCAGGGTTGGTTTCCACTGAATGGGCGAACCGTCATCGGCCCGCACATGTAGTGGGAAGGCCACGTGGCCGAATGGTTCGAAGAAGTTTCGCCAGCGGTTGCCCGGGGCCTGCCGGGCGGCAGGCGATCGATCGGTTTGAACCCTGGCGGCGCATGGGCTTCTTACCCTGATACCCATGCTTCGAGAGGGAGAGGCCCATGGCACGCTGGAAGATCAGTTACCACAAGGACAACAACACGAGCGTCCTGTCCATGCCGTCCGCGCACAAGCCGAGCATGCAGGAGGCGGAGCGCTACCTGCTGGAGTGGGCGCGCCGCAACCTGGAAAAGGGCGAGTACGGCGCCGCCCACGAAACCCCCGAGGGCGACGCGACCGATGCGTTGCTGCGCCTGTATGGCATCACCATCACGGGCATCACCCGCGAATGACGGGCCGCCGGGGAATGGCTCCCTGTGGCGAAGGGGAAATGGCTCTTTGTAGTGGACCAATCCCCGCGCATCATGGGGGCCTTCCCAGTACCCGGAGAACGGCATGTACCTGCCCGAGCATTTCCGCGAGACCCGTGTCGACGCGCTGCACCGCCTGATCCAGGCCCACCCGCTGGGCATGCTGGTGCACGACAGCGGCGGGGGGCTGGACGCCGACCACATTCCCTTCGAACTGCTCCCCGAAGAGGGTTGCCTGCGCGCCCACGTGGCCCGGGCCAACCCCTTGTGGCAGCACGCCGATGGCAGCGAGGTGCTGGTGGTGTTCCGCGGCGCGGAGCACTACATCTCGCCCAACTGGTACCCCAGCAAGCACCTGAGCCACGAGCAGGTGCCCACCTGGAACTACCAGGTGGTGCACGTGCGCGGCACCCTGCGGGTGGTCGACGACGAGCGCTTCGTCCGCGGCCTGGTGGGCCGCCTCACGCGCATCCACGAGGCCGGCGAGGCGCGGCCCTGGCGCATGGCCGATTCCACCCCCGAATTCATCGCCGGGATGCTGGCCAAGGTGGTCGGCATCGAGGTGCAGATCCACGAGCTGGTCGGCAAGTCCAAGCTCAGCCAGAACAAGGTGCCCGACGACGTTCGCGGCGCGGCCGGGCGCCTGGACGAGGAGGGCGCCGCCGAGCTGGCCAGGGCCATGCGCGAGCAACTGCCGTCCTAACGCGGCGCTGGCCGGCCCCGCCGCCGCCGGCTATCGTTGGTCCTTTTCCATCGCTACCGGGGAGTTCCACCATGTCCGTCGCCCTGCTCGTCATCGACGTCCAGCACGCCCTGTGCGGCGGCGCCGACGCCTGCTTCGACCACCAAGGCGTGGTCGAGCGCATCAACGGCCTGGGCCGCCGCGCCCGCGACCTCGGCCTGCCGGTCATCTTCGTCCAGCACGAGGAGCCCGAGGGCGACTTCCGCCCTGGCAGCGAAGGCTGGCAGCTGGCCCCGGCGCTGCAGGTGGCCGATGGCGACCCGCGGGTGCGCAAGACCACGCCCGACTCCTTCCACGGCACCGAACTGGATGCCCTGCTGCGCAAGCTGGGCGTGACCGGCCTGGTGATCTGCGGCATGCAGACCGACTTCTGCGTCGACACCACGGTGCGCCGCGCCCTGGCCGAGGGCTACGACGTGGTGCTGGCCGGCGACGCCCACAGCACCCTGGACAACCGCGTGCTGCGCGCCGAGCAGATCATCGCCCACCACAACGAAGTGTTCAGCCGCATGAGCAGCTTCGCCCCGCGCCTGGACGTGCTGCCCAGCGCCGCGGTGACCTTCGACTGACGCCTGCCGTGCGTCCGGCCGCCAGCCCCTGCGGCGGCGCTGCGGATAAGGTGGAGTAGGGCGCCGGCGACTTTCCCGCGCCGGCGGCGCCCGTGGCGGAAGGATAGTCGATGGCCAGCCGAGCGACAGCCTGGCGACCGCTGCGCTGCCTGTTGCTGGCGGCGTTGCTGGCGCTTGCGGCCTGCGCCGGGCACAAGGCCGCCGAGCCGCTGGCGCCGGTGACGGCGGCCACCTGGGCACAGGTGGACCGCGACATCGCCTCTGCCTCCATGGCCGCCGCCGACAAGGCCGAGGACTACGCCCGCGGCGCCATGGAAAACTGGATGGACCTGGTCTACCAGCGCACCGACAGCGACTTCATCCCCTGGTTCTCCGGCTACTGGACGCAGCAGTGGCTGGGCTTGCGGGTGGCCTGGTACAAGCTCGGCGACAGCCAGAAGAGCCCGGCGGTCAGCCGCCTGTCCGTCTACCTGCAGGGCCAGTACCAGCGCCGCGTGCTCGAACCGGTGGCGCGGCAGGTCGACCCCGCCGCGGTGATGGAGGCCGCCACCCGTTTCTACGTGCAGGCCCTCGCCGGGCAGCTGGACGCCATCCCCGAACGCCTGGGCGTGCCGCGCGCGCAGCTGGACCAGCGTTTGCAGGCCATCCCCGCCATCGCCCTGGGCCCACCCGCCACACGGGATGCCTCGCTGTACCAGCTGTTGCAGGCGAAGCGCCTGGACCAGTTGCCGGCCTACCAGGCGTTGATCGCCCGGGTGCACGATGCCTCGACGCGCACCGGGGTGGACGTGGACGAGCCGGACCAGGGCGTATCCGCCGTGGCCCGGCGCACCAGCGAGAAACTGCTGGGCGAGGTGACCGTCAGCGGCGCCGTCGGCGCCATCGCCGCGGCGGTGGGCAAGGCGGCGGGGACGGTGCTGTCGCTGGGCAGCGCCGGCTTCACCGCGCTGTCCCGCGACCGCGAGCGCCCGCAACTGGAGGCGCAGCTGCGCAAGGACCTCAACGATGCCTTCGACCAGCAGTGGCTGGCGCTGATGGGCAACAGCCAGAGCGGCGTGCTGGCCGGCGTGCACTACCTGTCGCTGCAGGTGGAGGCGGGCGTGGCCACGCCCTGGACCGCGCAGCCATAGAGGGCGCGGCGCGGAACGGGTAGATTAGGCGCACTTTCCGCCGCCCTCCCGGAGCCGCCCCATGTCCACCGCCGCGCCCGCCAGGTTCATGCCCAGCCTGGATTCGATCATCGCCGCCCATGCCGAACTGCGCGCCGCGCGGCCGCTGGTGCAGTGCCTGACCAACGTGGTGTCGGCCAACTTCATGGCCAACGTGCTGCTGGCCGCCGGGGCCTCGCCGGCAATGGTCGACAACCCCGAGGAGGCGGCCGGCTTCGCCCGCGTGGCCGGCGCCGTGCTGGTCAACCTGGGCACCCCGACCAGCGCCCAGGTGGAGGGCATGCGCCAGGCGGTGCGTTCGGCGGTGGTCCATGGCACGCCCTGGGTGCTGGACCCCATCGGCGCCGGCGGCCTGCCCTGGCGCGGCGGAGTGGCCGCCGAGCTGCTGCAGCAGCGCCCGGCGGTGGTGCGCGGTAATGCGTCGGAAATCATCGGCCTGGCCGGGCTGGGGCAGGGCGCGCCGGGCTTCGACAGCTCCGACGACCCGGCCCGCGCGGTGCCGGCGGCGGTGGAACTGCTGCGCAACTGCCAGGCGGTGTCGGCCTCGGGCGCGGTGGACCACCTGCTGGGTTGGGTCGGCGACAGCCGCGAGAGCGCCGTGCCGCGCCTGCTGCGCATCGGCGGCGGCAGCGCGCTGTTGCCGCGGGTGACCGCTTCCGGTTGCGCCCTGGGCGCGCTGGTGGCGGCCTACACGGCGGTGGCGGTGGACGCCTTCACCGCCCTGGCGGCGGCCCACGTGCATTTCGCCGTGGCCGCGGAAATCGCCGAGGCGGCCAGCCGCGGGCCGGGCTCCTTCGCCGTGGCCTTCATCGATGCCCTGGATGCGGTGGATGCCAACCTGCTGCGCCAGCGCGCCAGGCTCATGTCGGTGCAGTCCACGGCCTGAGGCGAGGCGCGTTCAGTCGTCGCGGGTCAGCACTTCCAGCAGCTCGATTTCGAAGATGAGGTTGGAGTTCGGCTTGATGTGCGCGCCGATCTGCCGCTCGCCATAGGCCAGGTGCGCCGGCACGAAGAGCTTGCGCTTGCCGCCGACGCGCATGTTCATGAGGCCGATATCCCAGCCCTTGATGACGCGTCCGGTGCCGATCACGCACTGGAAGGGGCGGCCCTTGTCGTAGGAGGAATCGAAGACGGTGCCGTCTTCCAGGGTGCCCCGGTAGTGGGTGGTGATCAGCGCGCCCTTGACCACCGCCTTGCCGTCGCCGGGGCGGATGTCCTCGATACGCAGTTCGTCGCTCATGTCTGTGCCTATGTCGCAGGTGGCGGCCCGGCCGGGCCGTTTCGGGGCGCCGTTTTCGCAGGAAACGCCGCGCAAGGCAACAGGCGCGCTCAGGAATCCTTGTTGAGCAACGCGGCCAGCCCGGCCAGGGCCTTGTGCGTGACCTTGGGCCCGCTGGCGCCGGCGTCGTTGCCCTGGTAGTGGGCGTCGACCTGGCGCTGGTGCTCGTTGTCGTGGCAGTAGAGGCACAGCAGCTCCCAGTTGGAGCCGTCCTCGGGGTTGTTGTCGTGGTTGTGGTCGCGGTGGTGCACGGTGAGTTCGCTCAGGCGCTTGCCGGAGAACTCGCGGCCGCAGCGCCCGCAGATCCAGGGGTACATCTTCAGGGCCTTTTCCCGGTAGCTGCTTTCGCGGCGCTGCTGGGCCTCGGCGAGGAACTGGTCGACCTTGCTGGTGGGTTTGGCGGGGGTGGACATGGTGGTGGCTCGGGGTGGTTGGGGTAGGTTTTCAGCATACCTCCGCTGGGGGGTATTTGCTTTTTGTGGGGGGCTTGGGGGACTTGCGGATGGAGTATCCCGGCTGCGCTGGTGCCAGGATTAAGAACGCCCTCTCCCTAACCCTCTCCCTGAAGGGAGAGGGGACCGTTCGGTGCGATCTGGTTTTCCCGAGTCAGCCGGCAAACACGGCGGTTTCCAGCTGAAACCATGCCTTATCTCGGCACGGACTAGCCCCCTCTCCCTTCAGGGAGAGGGTTGGGGAGAGGGAGCGGAGCAACCGGCAACACCATGGCCCCCGGCGAGCACGGTTCGCGAGCAAGCTCGCTCCTACAAGAGCCTGGAGCCTGCCTGCCCTACGGATTCCGCTCCGGCCCCGTCGTCGGCCGATCATCCGGCCGCGACCAGATCCACAGGTTGCCGATCGCCATGCCCAGCACCACCGCGTACAGCCAGTAGCCGTGGGGTAGGGTGAGCAGCATGATCGCCAGCGCCGCGAGCATCGCCAGGCTGGCGGCGACCTTGGCCCGGCGGGCGATGGCGCGGCCGTTGCGCCAGTTGGCGAGGATGGGGCCGAACAGCCGGTGGTTCTCCAGCCAGGCGCTGAGCCTGGGCGAGCTCTTGGCCGCGGCCCAGGCCGCCAGCAGCACGAACTCGGTGGTCGGCAGGCCGGGCACCACCAGGCCGACCATGCCCACGCCCAGGCTGGTGTAGGCGAGCAGGGCATAGAGCAGGCGGACGGTGCGCGAACGGGCGGGCTGGGACATCGGGACGGCAGCGACGGGGGTGAAAGGCGCATCCTGGCGGCTGCCGGGATGCGCGTCAATCATCGCGTCAGGCGTGGGCGGCGGCATGCTCGTAGGCGTGCTGCAGCAGGGCGCCGAAACGCTCGAAGGCGGCCAGGGCGCCGGCTTCGGCCGCGCGTTCTTCCTCGGCGCTCAGCGCCAGGCCGTCGAGGGTGCGGGTGAAGCGCTTCCAGCCTTCGGCGCGGCCGCCGGTCGGCTCGCCCAGGTGGCGGGCGCCGAAGTTCTCGTCCAGGCCCAGGGCGGCCACGCGCTTGATCAGGAAGGCGGCGCCGAGCTTGGAGCCCTCGGAGACGAACAGCCAGCCCAGGGCCTCGGCGCGGGACGGATTGGCCGGGGCGCCGGCCACCGGCACCGGGACCTGGGCGCCGAGGTCGGCGAGGTCGGCCTTCGCCTGCCGGGCGCGGCAGCGTTCGGGCAGGTCGGGGAAGATCGCGCCCAGCTCGGCATCCTGGTACAGCGCCTGCAGCTCCGACTGGAACAGGTACTGGGCGACGACGAAGGGGGTGAAGTTCTCGCGGCTGACGAAGGGATCGTGGGCCTTCACCGCGGCGTCCAGGCGCTGGTGCGGGGCGTGGGTCGCCAGGTTCAGGCGCTGGGAACGCAGGGCGGGGGCTTCCAGGGTGGTCATGCAGCAGGTTCCTTGAGCGATGGATTCACAGAAGACGAGACGAACGAGGGCGGGAAAAACGTAAAGAACGGATGAGAGGTTCCCCTGTAGGAGCGGGCCCTGCCCGCGATTTCGCGCGCAGGGCGCGCTCCTACAGGTGAATCCGGAGGTGCGCATGGCGTAGCGGATCTTATCCGCGAATCGCGCCGGTGGTTCCGGCTATCGCGGACAAGGTCCGCTACACCGTCGGCACCCGCAACACTCCGTAGGATGGTGTTGAGCGAAGCGATACCCATCGCCATGACCGCATGGGTATCGCAGGCTCGGCCCATCCTACGAAGAGCGCTTACCTCAGATATCCCACACCAGGTTGACCGAGAAGTTGCGCCCCGGCTGGGTCAGGCGGTCGAGGTTGGCCGGGGCCAGCACCGAGGCTTCGCCGACGCTGTCGTAGCCGCGCACGTCGTCCCACAGCCAGTACTTCTTGTCGGTGAGGTTGTACACGCCGGCGTTCAGCGTCAGGTCGTCGGTCAGCTTGTAGTAGGCGGTCAGGTCGAGGATGCCGAAGCCGGGGGTCTTGAACTGGCTGCTGGTGCCGTCCGGGGCGTTGAAGGTGGTGTCGTCGACACGGTCCTTGCGCTTGACCAGGGTCCAGTTCAGCAGGCCGCCGTAGACCTGGCTGGGCGCGTCGTAGCCCAGGCCGAACACGCCGGTCAGCGGGTTGACGCTGTTGAGCGGCTCGCCGGTGTCCTTGTTGCGGCCGTAGGCGTAGGCCACCGAGCCCTTGCTGTAGAGGCCCTGCGGCGCGCCGAACGGGGCCAGTTCCAGGCGGCCCTTGAGCTCCACGCCCTTGATGATGGCGTGCTTGATGTTGTTGCTCTGGAAGGTGACTTCGTTGTAGCCGGCGGTGATGGCGTCTTCGTTAATGAAGTCGCGGTACTTGTTGTAGAACACCGAGACGTCGAACGAGCCGATGTCGAAGGTGCCGCGCAGGCCGGTCTCGTAGCTCTGGCTGCGTTCCGGGTCCAGGTCCGGGTTGGGCTCGACGCGGTAGCCGCTGGTGGGGTTGTCGAAGCGGCCGTACAGCGCCTTGGCGGTCGGGGTGCGGAAGCCCTGGGCGTACTGGCCGTACCACAGGTAGTTGTCGTCGAAGGCATAGGTCACGCCGAGCTTGGGCGAAAGCTGGTGCCAGGTCTTGTCCTCGCTGCTGACTTCGCCGTCGCCGCTCTGGTCGGCGGTGTTGAGGAACTCCTCGGTGATGTGCGGCTTCAGCCGGGTGTAGTCGTAGCGCAGGCCGGGCAGGAAGGTCCAGGCGTTCCAGCGAATCTCGTCCTGGGCGAACAGGCCGTAGGTGTCGATGGTCGGGTCCGGAAAGTCGCTGCTGCGCGCCAGGGCGTCGCTGGCGCTGCTGGCGCCCACGGCGGTGCAGCCGCGGCCCACGGCCAGGCAGGTGCCGCTGCCTTCGCGGTAGCCGGTGACCTTCTGCCGCTTGAGGTTGGTGCCGTAGGTCAGCAGGTGGTCGGTCTCGCCCAGCTCGAAGCTCTTGTCCAGCTGCAGGTCGAACACCCACTGGCGTTCCTTGTAGAGGGTGTCGCGGGTGCGCAGGACCTGGCGGGTCATGGGGTAGTAGAACTCTTCGGTGCCCTGGTCGGTCTTCGCCACCTGGTAGTTGAAGGTCCACTTGGCGTGGTCGGCCAGGGCGCTGTCGACGAGGAACTGATGGTCCAGGCCGAAGCGCTCGCGGGTGATGGTGTCGCTGGCCTTGCGCCACTGGTACATGCCGCCGGGCAGGATGCTCGGCGGCAGGGCCGGCGCGCCGTTGGAGTAGGGGCCGCCGTAGGCGCTCTTCTGGTCGGAATCGACGTCGTCCTTGTAGTGCTCGTAGGTCAGGCCGAAGCGCGAGCCTTCGGCGTAGTTCCAGCCCAGCTTGGCCAGCACGTTGGTGGTGCGCACGTCCTCGGGGTTGGCTTCGGTGCGGGAGAGGCCGGTGCCGCCGTGGCTGCCGTAGGACTCGGTCTCGTGGCCGTTGCGCTGGCTGACGTGGAGCAGGGCGTCGAAGTCGTCGTGGCGGCCGGCGACGGTGGCGGAGGTCAGCCAGCTGTCGTCGGCCGAGCTGTAGCCGGCCTTCAGGCGCGCGCCGACGTCCTTGCCGTCCTTGATGATGTCGCTCGGGTCGAGGGTGAAGTAGCTCACCGCGCCGCCGATGGCGTTGCTGCCGTACAACGCCGAGGCCGGGCCGCGGAGGATTTCCACGCGCTTGACGATCTCCGGGTCGACGTAGTTGCGCTCGGTCTGGGCGTAGGGGCCGTTGAAGAAGGAGCCGGGGATCTCGACGCCGTCGATCTGCGTCAGCACTCGGTCGCCGTCGATGCCGCGGATGTTGTAGCCGGTGATGCCCGAGCGCTGGCCGGTGCCGCCGACGCTGACGCCGGGTTCGTCGCGCACCAGCTCCTTGATGCTGTTGACGTTGTTGCGGTCCAGGTCGGTGCGGCTGCGCACGCTGACGGTGTTCGGCACCTCGTTGACGTTCTGCGCCTGGCGGGTGGCGGTGACGGTCTGCGGCTGCAGCTCGATGGCGCGGGCGCCCGGGGCGCGGAACAGCACGACGTTGCGCTCGGAGACCTGGCGGTAGTCCAGGCCGCTGCCGGCCAGCAGGCGCTTGAGCGCCTGCTCGGCGCCCAGGCGGCCGCTGACGCCGGGGGAGGTGACGCCGCTGGCCAGTTCCGCCGGCAGGGCCACCTGCCAGCCAGTGACCGAACTGAAGGCGTTCAGCGCGCCGGCCAGGGGCTGGCGCTCGATGGCGAAGCGGTAGCCGGCCTGGGCCTGGCTGCTGGGCTCGGCAGCCTGGACGCCGGCGGCGGGCACGGCGGCCAGGGCGACGGACAGCGCCAGCAGCGACAGGTTGGCGGGTGCACACAGGCGTTGCAGGGGGGAGCGTCGGGCGTGGGTGGTCATCGAAGGCTCTCTTCTGAAGTTTCGCCGCATTTAAAATGCGAATCAGTTGCATTGGCATCTGACGAAACGAACGAGGCTTCGGGATCGCGTAAAAATAGTTTTCGGGGGGCGGCCAGGGGGCAATCGCGGACGGAGTCCTACGGTTCCAGGAGGCACTGCTTTTCGTAGGATGGCGTTGAGCGAAGCGATACCCATCAGCGCAACCGCATGGGTTTCGCAAGCTCAACCCATCCTACGAAAAGCACATCAGCACGACCGGCGAGACAGTTGCCCTACCGCTCTTGCTTCCAGCTTCGTAGGGCGAATAACCGTTCGCCGGCGGGAGTAGGAGGACGCTGTCCGCGATTCGGCGCCTGGCTCAGAACCCCAGTAACTGCCCCACCTGGTCCCCCTGCGGATTATCGCTGCGGCTCACCAGCGCGTAGTTGTAGTCGCCCTGGCTCCAGTAGCGCGTCAGCAGCTCGCCGTCCTGCCGCTGGCCGTGGGGCAGCAGCAGGTGGCCGGGGCCCGGCGGGCGGATGAAGAAGCTCAGGCGATGGCCCTGGGCATCCTCGTATATCACCAGCGCCGCCGCGCCCTGCTCGGTGGCCAGCAGGCGCGCGCCGACGCTGCGCAGGCCCAGGCGGTCGAGGTCGGCGGGCAGGTTGGCGTTCTCCAGGTAGCGGCCGAGCCAGTTGCGCACGTTCTCCCCGGCCCGGGTGTCCAGCGGGGCGCTGCTGCCGTTGGCGGCGAACAGGCGGTAGGCCTGCACCGCGTCCTCCATCGGCTTGCCGTGCCTGACCAGGCTCATTTCGCGGGCCTGCCAGCCGCCCAGGCTGCCCACGCCCAGGGCCAGCAGCAGGGCGGCGGCGGTGGCCAGGCGGGCGCGGCGGCGTTCGCGCAGCTGGCGGCGGATGCGCGCCGGGTCCAGCGCCGGGCCGGCCGGCGGCAGGGCGCGGCTGGCCAGGGCGGCGCGCAGGTGCTGGGTGTCCTGCCGCCATTGCTCGACGCGGCGGGCCTCCTGCGGGTGGCTGGCCAGCCAGGCCTCGATCCATTGCCGGCGCTCGGCGTCCAACTGGCCGTCGAGGTAGGCGTGCAGGTCGCTTTCGGTAGGCGTCAGTTCGCTCATTTGAGTACCCGTAGGGAAGGGGCGCCGCTGCTGCCTTCGCCGAGCGCGCGCAGGGCCTGGCGTGCGCGCGACAGGCGCGACATCACGGTGCCGATGGGGATCTGCAGGGCCTCGCCGACCTCGCGGTAGCTCAGCCCCTCGACGCTGACCAGGGTGAGCAGGGCGCGCTGTTCGGCCGGCAGGCGTTCGAAGGCCTCCAGGGTGGAGCGCGCGCTGACGATGTCCTCGGCGGAGGGGCTGCGTTCTTCCCCGCCGCCGAACAGCGCGAGGATGCGCGCGTAGCGGCGGGCGCGGCGCTGGCCGTCGACGAACAGGCGGTAGAGGATGGCGAACAGCCAGGCGCGCAGATCGCCGTCGCCGCGCTTGTCGCCCCAGGCCGACAGGGCCTTTTCCAGGGTGGCCTGGACCAGGTCGTCGGCGCTGGCCGCCTCGCGCGTCAGGGACAGCGCGAAGCGCCGCAGGCGCGGCAGCAGTTCGCGCAGTTGCTGGTCATCCAGTTCGTTCATCGCGCCGTGGCCGTCGGCCGTCTCCGTGGTTCGTCGAGCCGGTGGGACGAATCCCCGCGCAGTTTATTCCACCGCCGGTCGGCTTTCGGGCGAATTTCCGCTGCCGGGAATAACCCGGCGCCTGGTGCGTCGTACGGGCTCTTCGAACCTGGCCCAATGAGGACGTATCCATGACCCAACCCGACTCGGCGCCGCCGAACCTGCCCCTGCGCCTGGCGACCATCGCCCTGGCCGTGGGCGGCCTGGCCGCCGCCTTCGCCTATGCCGCCGGCTGGATAGGCCCGCAGCGCCTGACCCCGGCGCGCCTGGTGGACAGCCTGGAGCAGAACGCCGGCGTCTACCCGGCCTATCGCCGCAACCATGCCAAGGGCCTTTGTGTGGTCGGCCATTTCGACAGCAACGGTGCCGGCGGCGAAGTCTCCCGCGCCGCGGTGTTCGCCAGTGGCAGCGTGCCGGTGGTGGGGCGCCTGGCGATTCCCGGCGGCAACCCGGCCGCCAGCGACGGCGCCGCGCCCATCCGCAGCCTGGCCCTGCGCTTCCTGCCTGGGCACGGCGGGGAATGGCGCACCGGGATGAACGCCATGCCGGTGTTCGTGGTGAACAGCGTGCAGGGCTTCTACGCGCTGCAGCAGGCCTCGCAGCCGCAGCCGGGCAGCGGCAAGCCCGACCCGGCGAAGCTGGCCGCGTTCTTCCAGGCGCACCCGGAAACCGCCGCCTTCCGCGCCTGGGTGAAGAGTTCCACGCCTTCGTCCAGCTACGCCAACAGCGCCTACTACGGCCTCAACGCCTTCCTCCTGGTGGACGGGCAGGGCCGCGAGCACCCGGTGCGCTGGTCGGTGCAGCCGGAGGCAGCCTACCAGCCGATGAGCGCCGAGCAGCGCGGCGAGGCCGACTTCCTCGCCGCCGAGCTGCAGCAGCGCCTGGCCCAGGGGCCGCTGAAATGGCGGTTGATGCTGACCCTCGGCGAGCCCGGCGACTCCACCGCCGACGCCACCCGGGCCTGGCCGGCGCAGCGCCGCAGCATCGACGCCGGCGAACTGGTCATCGAGCGCGCGCTGCCCGAGCAGGGCGGGCCCTGCCAGGACGTCAACTACGACCCGCTGATCCTGCCCGACGGCATCCGTGCCTCGGACGACCCGCTGCTGAGCGCGCGCTCGGCGGCCTATTCGGAATCCTTCAACCGCCGTACCCGCGAGCAGGCCGCCATGCCGGCCAAGGAGCCGCAGCCGTGAAAGCCGAACCCCGCTACTTCCCCTTGCCGCTGCGCGTGTTGCACTGGCTGATGGCGCCGCTGGTGATCGCCATGCTGCTGATCGGCCTGGCCATGGTCGCCAGCGCTTCGCCCGCCCATGCCACCCTGGTGGCGATCCACAAGCCCCTGGGCGCGGCGCTGCTGGTGCTGGTGCTGCTGCGCCTGGCCATCCGCCTGAGCCGGCGGGTGCCGGCGCTGCCGCGGGAAATGCCGGCGTGGCAGCAGCGCCTGGCCCACGCCTCGCACTACCTGCTGTACGCGCTGCTGATCCTGCAGCCGCTGGTGGGCTGGACCATGCAGTCGGCCGGCGGCTACCCGGTGGTGCTGTTCGAGGGCCACGAACTGCCGGCCCTGGTCGACCCCTCGGTGTGGCTGCACAGCCTGTTGCGCAGCGCCCACAGCGTGATCGCCTACCTGCTGATGGTGACCATCCTGCTGCACCTGGCGGCCGCGCTGTTCCACGGCCTGATTCGCCGAGACGATGTGCTGCCCAGCATGACCGGCGGCCGCCTGCCGAGCGGCGCGGACGAGCCCTGAGGGAAGCCGGCCGGCTTCAGCGCGGCGTCACAGCAACTGGCTGTCGATATGGATTTCGCCGCTGAGCAGCTTGTGCACCGGGCAGGCGTTGGCGATCTCCAGCAGGCGCTGGCGCTGGGAGTCGTCCAGCGCGCCGTTCAGGCCGATGTCGCGGGCGATGCGGCTGTTGCCGGGTTTCTCCTGGCTGAGCCTGAGCTGCACCTGGATGCCGTCCAGCGGCCATTGCTTGCGCCGCGCGTACATGGCCAGGGTGATGGCGGTGCAGGCGCCCAGGGACGACAGCAGCAGCTGGAAGGGCCCCGGCCCCTGGTTGCCGCCGCCCAGCTCGGCGGGTTCGTCGGCCAGCCACTGGTGCAGGCCGTCGGACAGGCTGACCTGGTAGGGAATGCCGGCGTGGCTGGCGGTGACGGTGGCGTCGCTCATGGCAAGGCTCCTTGGCCTGGAAGGGGGAGACCTGGGAGTCTAACCGCTCTGCCACGGGCTTACACGGCGGCTCGGATTCAAGCCCCGCGCATCTGCTGCAACCTGATATGCCGCCGCGCGCTGCGCGCCAGGCGGATGCCGAGCAGGATCGCCGCGCAGGTCAGGCCGACGATCAGTCCCTCCCACAGCCCGCGCGGGCCGGTGGGCTGTTGCAGCCAGTCGGCGAGGCCGAGGCTGTAGCCCACCGGCAGGCCGATGCCCCAGTAGGCGAACAGGGTGATGAGCATGACCGCGCGGGTGTCCTGGTAGCCGCGCAGGGCGCCGGCGGCGGTGACCTGCAGGCCGTCGGAGAACTGGAACAGCGCCGAGTACACCAGCAGCGCGGCGGCCAGCGTCAGCACCTCGGGGTCGCGGGTGTAGAGCGCGGCGATGTGCTCGCGGAACACCAGCATGGCGCTGGCCGAGATGGCTGCCCAGGCCAGCGCCGTGGCCATCCCGGTGCCGGCGGAGAAGCGTGCGTCGCGCGGGCGGCTGGCGCCCAGGGCCTGGCCGACGCGCACGGTCACCGCCATGGCCAGGGCGTAGGGGATCATGAAGGCCAGGGCGCTGATGTTCAGGGCGATCTGGTGCCCGGCCACGACCTTCTCGCCCAGCTCGCCGATCAGCAGGGCGATCACCGAGAAGATGCTCGACTCGGCGAAGATGGCGATGCCGATCGGCAGGCCGACGCCGACCAGGCCGCCGATCACCTTGCGGTCGGGCCGCTCCCAGCGGGCGAACAGGGCGCTGGGCCGGTACACCCGGGCGCTTTTCACCCACACCAGCATGCCCAGCAGCATGAACCACATCACCGTGCCGGTGGCCCAGCCGCAGCCGGCGCCGCCCAGGGCCGGGACGCCCAGGTGGCCGTAGATCAGCACGTAGTTGAGGGGGATGTTCAGCAGCAGCCCGCAGACGCCCAGCACCATGCTCGGCCGGGTGCGCCCCAGGCCATCGCTGAAGCAGCGCAGCACGTGGTACAGGGCCACCGCCGGCAGGCCGCAGGCGATGCCGCGCAGGTAGAAGCGGCTGGGTTCGATCAGCGCTTCCTCGACCTTCATCGCCCGCAGGATGGGCTCGGAAAGGAACCACAGCGCGGCCGCCGCCAGCGGCCCCACCAGCAGCGCCAGCCACAGCGCCTGGCGCACCAGCGGGCCGGTGCCGGGCTGGTCGCCGGCGCCGAAGCGCTGGGCGACCTTGGCGGTGGTGGCCAGCAGGGTGCCGGTCATCAGCAGGAACACCGGAATCCAGATGGAGTTGCCCAGGGCCACCGCGGCCAGGTCGCGGGGGCCGACGCGGCCGGCCATGACGGCATCGACGAAGCCCATGGCGGTGGTGGCCAGCTGGGCGATCATGATGGGCGCGGCGAGGGTGAGCAGCTCCCTGAGTTCGGTGGCGATGCGCCGTCCGCGCGAGACGGGCTGGGCAATGGCAGTCACGGCTGTCCTTGGCTGAGCTTACGTGGGGAAGCCGGCCAGTCTATCGCCTGACGGTAGGGTCAGGAAAGCGCCGCGCACGCGGGCCGCGACCCCTGGGCCTGGCGCTGGTAAAGTGGCGGGAATCATCCGTAGGAGCTTTCCCAATAGGAGCTTTCCTCATGCGCATCCTTGCCGACGAGAACATTCCCCTGGCCGAGGCCTTCTTCGGCGCCCAGGGCGAGATCCGCCGCGTCCCCGGGCGCGCCATCGACCGCGCCGCGCTGGGCGACGCCGAGGTGCTGCTGGTGCGCTCGGTGACCCAGGTCGACCGCGAGCTGCTGGAAGGCAGCGCGGTGCGCTTCGTCGGCACCTGCACCATCGGCACCGACCACCTGGACCTGGGCTACTTCGCCGAGGCCGGCATCGCCTGGTCCAGCGCGCCGGGCTGCAACGCCCGCGGCGTGGTGGACTGGGTGCTGGGCAGCCTGCTGGCGCTGGCCGAGGCCCACGGTGCGGACCTGGGCAAGCGCCGCTACGGCGTGGTCGGCGCCGGCCAGGTCGGCGGGCGCCTGGTGGACGTGCTGCGCGGCCTGGGCTGGGACGTGCGGGTGTGCGACCCGCCGCGGCAGGCCGCCGAGGGCGGCGACTTCGTCAGCCTGGAAGAGATCGTCCACGAATGCGACGTGATCAGCCTGCACACGCCGCTGACCAGCATGGGCGCGCACATGACGCGCCACCTGATCGACGCCGAGCGCCTGGCCCACCTGCGCCCCGGCGCCTGGCTGCTCAACGCCAGCCGCGGCGCGGTGGTGGACAACCTGGCGCTGCGCCAGCGCCTGGAGAGCGGCGCCGACCTGGACGTGGCGCTGGATGTATGGGAAGGCGAGCCCCAGGCCGACCCCGAGCTGGCCCAGCTGTGCCGTATCGCCACCCCGCACATCGCTGGCTACAGCCTGGACGGCAAGCTGCGCGGCACGGCGCAGATCTACGAGGCCTTCTGCGCCTGGCGCGGCATCGAACCCGGCGTGCAGCTGGACGACCTGCTGCCGGCGCAATGGCTGATGGAGCTGAGCCTGGGCGAGGACTGCGCGCCGGACTGGGCGCTGGGCCTGCTGTGCCGCGCGGTGTACGACCCGCGCGGCGACGACGCGGCCTTCCGGCGTAGCCTGGTGGGCAGCGCCGAGGCGCGCCGCGAGGCCTTCGACGCGCTGCGCAAGCACTACCCGCCGCGCCGCGAGATCACCGGCCTGTGGGTGGATATCCAGGGTGAGGCGCCGGCGCTGGAACGTCTGGTCCAGGCGCTGGGCGCCAACCGCGTCGGCGAGTAGACAGGGGAAAGGGCCCGCCAGGGCGGCGGGCCGGAGGGGTCAGCGCGCGCGCTTCTGCACGCAGCTGCCTTCCAGTTCGCGGCAGGCGCGCTGGATCATGTCTTCGGTGATGGGTATCTCACGGCCCTGGGCGTCGATGATCGAGCCGCCCACCGGCTGGTCCGGGGCGGGACGCGGGGGTTCGCGGCGCGGGGCGTTGTCATGGGTGGGGTGCGAGCTCATGGCCAAACTCCTCATCGAAAGCTGCTGCAGTCTAGGCAGAATCACATGAAGTCCCGGTGACAGCGCGCGCCGGGCGAAACGACCGCCATGGCCGCGGGCGCGAGCCGGGCGGCGGGGCGGTGAATGCTTGTTATGAGCCGGTCCCTCCCGGACCTGGTAGCCGTGGGAAAGTCCTTTGAGGTTGAGTATGGACGGATTTCACCTGGGCCTGATCGTCAATCCGCTGGCCGGTATCGGCGGCACTGCCGCGCTCAAGGGCAGCGACGGCGTCGCTGAGCAGGCCCTGGCGCTGGGGGCCGCGCCGCGCGCGGCCGAGCGCACCCGGCAGGCGCTGGAGGTGCTGCTGCCGTTGCGCGAGCGCCTGCGCTTCCTCACCTTCCCGGGGCCGATGGGCGGCGACCTGCTGGCCGAGATGGGCTTCCACTTCGAGGTGATCGGCGAACTGGCAGGCGAGCGCACCAGCGCCGAGGACACCTGCCGCGCCGTGACCCTGCTGCAGGACGCCGGGGTGGCGCTGATCCTCTTCGCCGGCGGCGACGGCACCGCCCGCGACGTCGCCGCGGTGGCGCGCGAGGGCCAGCCGGTGCTGGGCATCCCGGCCGGGGTGAAAATCCATTCCGGGGTCTACGCGGTCAGCCCGCGGGCGGCCGGCGAGCTGGCCCGGCGCCTGGTGGAAGGAGGCCTGGTGCGCCTGGCCCAGGGCGAGGTGCGCGACCTAGACGAGGCTGCGCTGCGCGAGGGCCGGGTGGCGGCGCGCTGGTACGCCGAGCTGACGGTGCCGGAGGAAGGCCGCTTCATGCAGCACGTGAAGCAGGCCGGGGTGGAGACCGAGGAGCTGGTACTGGCCGACATCGCCGACTGGCTGCGCGACACCTGGGAAGACGGCGTGCGCTACGTCTTCGGCCCCGGCTCGACGCTGCACGGCCTGGCCCGCGAACTGGGCCTGGAGACCACGCTGCTGGGCGTGGACGTGATCGAGAACGGCGAGGTGATCGCCCGCGACGTCACCGAGCAGCAGCTGTTCGAACTGGTGGACGACTACCCCAGCTGGCTACTGGTGACGGTGATCGGCGGCCAGGGCCACGTGATCGGCCGCGGCAACCAGCAGATCAGCCCGCGGGTGCTGCGCGCCATCGGCCTGGAGCGCCTGCGGGTGGTGGCCACCAAGCGCAAGCTCGGCACCCTGGAGGGCCGGCCGCTGCTGGTGGACAGCGGCGACCCGCAGCTGGACGCGAGTTTCCCCGACGCGCTGCGGGTCTGGGCCGGCTACAAGGAAGAACTGCTCTACCCGCTGGCCGAGGCGCTGTAGCCGTCCAGGCCGAGGAAGCGGGCGAGCGGGGCGATGCGCGACAGCAGGCAGCGCTCCAGTAGCCAGACCAGCAGCAGCGAGGCGCCCAGCAGCGGCAGGTACAGCCCCAGCAGCAGCACGACGAAGGCCAGCGCCGGGTAGCGCGCCCCCGCCATGGCCGCCGGCGCGCCCAGCACGCCTTGCGGCCTGCGCCGCCACCACAGCACCAGGGCGCTGAGCGCCAGGCAGATCAGCCCCAGGGTGGTGAACAGCCCGAGCGCCTGGTTGGCTACGCCGAACAGTTGGCCCTCGTGGGCCGCCACGCCATAGCCGATCACGCGGTCGAGCAGCGGCCGCTGGGCGAAGTCCACGCGCTTGAGCACTTCACCGGTCTGCGCGTCGAGCACCAGGTTGACGCGCTGCGGGCGGTTGGCCGCGTCCGAGCGCGCGGTCCACTGCGGGGCCATGGCCGAAGGTGGAGCCAGCAGAACGGGGTAGGGCAGGTCCAGCGCCTGCACGCTCGGCAACATGCGGTCCAGCGCGGTGTAGTCCGGCGTCGGTGGCGGCATGTCGGGCATGGCGTGGTGCATGCCCGGCATGTTGGCGTGCTCGTCCGCCGGGGCGGCGTTCTGCGCGCGGCGCTGGGCCATCTCCTCGGCGCGACCGGTGGTCCAGTCCTGCTGCACCGTCTGCTTCGCCGCCCACTGGCGGACCTCCTTGAGCGCACCGCCCCAGAAGGTCGCCCAGGGCAGGCCGCTCAGGATCAGCAGCAGGGCGAACAGCGACACCCAGAACCCGGTCACCCCGTGCAGGTCGCGCCAGAACAGCCGGCCGCGCTGGCCCGGGCGCGGGTAGAGCACCCCGCCCAGGCGCGTGCCGCGCGGCCACCAGAGGTACAGGCCGGTCACCAGCAACAGCACCGTCCAGCAGGCCGCCAGTTCCACCAGATAGGAGCCGGTGCTACCCATCAATAGCTCGCCGTGCAGGTGGAACAGCTGGCGAGTGAAGCGCTGGTCCTCGACGACCTGGTGCAGCACCTGGGCGCTGGTTGGGTCGACATAGACGCGGCGCAGGTCCTCGCCGTTGCCGACCAGGACCTGCGCGGCGTCGCGCGGACCATCCGGCAACTGGTAGGCATTCAGTCGCGCGCCGGGCACCGCGGCCAGGGCTGCGCGCACCTGTTCGCTGACCGGCAGCCGCGCGGCGGCCGCGTCCACCTGGTTGTAGGGGCTGTCGAGCAGGGCGTCGATCTGCGGGCGGAACAGGTAGATGGAGCCGGTGAGCGACAGGGCGAGGATGAACGGGATGCAGAACAGCCCGGCGTAGAAGTGCCAGCGCCAGATCAGGCGGTACAGCGCGGCGCGGTTGGCTGGTTTCATGGCGGGCCTCAGTAGTCGTAGCTCAGGCCGAGGAAGGCCGTGCGCTGCGGGTAGGGGTGGCTGACGTAGTACTTCTCGTTGCCCAGGTTGTCGATCCCGGCGGAGGCGGTGAGGTGCTCGTCGATGCGGTAGCTGGCCTTGACGTCGAACACGCTGTAGCGGCTGATGCCGCCGTAGGTGTCGTGGTTGTCGTCGGTGTTCAGCAGGGTGCCGTAGGAGGCGCTGGCGTAGCGGTAGCCCAGGGCGTAGGTCAGCCGCGCATCCTGGTGGTAGACCGCGGACAGGCGCGCCCGCCAGCGCGGGATGCGCGGGTAGTCGTTGCCTTCGGCGGCCGGGGTCAGGGCGTCTTCGAGGATTCGCGCCTGGGTCCAGGTCAGGCTGGCGGACAGGTCCAGGCCCGGCAGGCCGACGTCCTGCGCATCCAGCGCGCTCTCGATGCCGCGCAGGCGGGCGCGGTCGATGTTGTCGATGCGGGTGAGGTTGGGGCTGACGCTGGTGTCGGTCTGCGAGAACAGCGCGTCGTGGCGTTCCTCCTGGAACAGCGAGACGCGCAGCAGGTAGCGGTCCCAGCCGTACTGGGTGGTCCAGTCGAAGGAACGCACGTCCTCGGGCTTGAGGTCCGGGTTGTTCTGCACCAGCTGGGTGCCGCTGCTGATCTGCTGGAACAGCTCGCCCACGGTCGGGTAGCGCACCGCGCGGCCATAGGAGAAGCGCGTCTGCAGGGCGTCGGTGATGTCGAAGGTCAGCGCCGCCTTGGGCGAGATGTCGTTGCGCTGCTGGTCGTCGTAGTGGACCTGCTGCGGGGTGGTGGTGACGTCGCGGTTGAAGCCGTCGAAGGCTTCCCAGTGTTCGGCGCGGGCGCCCAGGGTGAGCGTCCAGCGCGGGGCGAACTTCCAGGCGTCCTGCAGGTACAGCGCCTGGGTGCGCGTCTCGCCGCCGGAGGCCGCGACCTTGGCGCCGTTGCCGGCGGACTTCCAGTCGTCCAGCTGGTAGGTGCGCTGCTTCAGCAGGTAGTCGTCGATGTGGTAGCCGAAGCTGACCTCGTGGCTGTCGGGGCGCCAGATGCCGCGCAGCTCGCCGGTCTGCCAGCCGGTGCCGTCCTGCACCTGGCGGGTGCCGGCCTGGCTCTGGCCGTAGTTGGAGGCGGTGCGGGTGGAGGAGTCGAGGTAGCGGTAGTCGCTGGCTGAAACCTGCCAGTCGAAGATCCCGCCGCTGTGGCTGGCGAACGACAGGCCGTTGAGCAGGTGCAGCTCGTCGGTGCGGCTGGGGTTGAGGCCGGAGACCTTGTAAGAGTGGCCGTCGATGTTGACCGTGCCGTTGTACAGGGTGCGCCCGCTGGTGTCCTTGAGGTAGCTGTCGACGCCGGTGTGGGAGTCGTTGGACCACAGGCCCAGGGTGTAGACCGCGGTGATGTCGTCGTTCAGGTCCCAGCCCAGCTTGAGCTTGCCCTGGTCCTGCAGGCTGTGGTCGATGGAGTAGCCGCCGAACACCAGGCGCTGCTTGCCGTTCTGGTCGTTGTCCGCGTGGGCGCCGCCGGCCGTGGGCGCGCCGGCCACCGGCGCCTTGCTCGACAGGCCGGCGGTGGCGTAGCTCATCGGCTGGCCCTGGCTGTCCAGGTGGTCGTAGGACACCCACACCGACAGCGGCCCGCGGCGGTTGCCGGCGGCCAGGCTGATATTGCCGGTGGCGTAGTCGTCGTGGCTGCCGTAGAGGTCGAAGTCCTGCCGCAAGCCGGTGACCGAGGCGTGGAATTCCGGGCGCGTGGGCATGCGCGTTTCCAGGGTCACCACGCCGCCCAGGGAGTTGCCCGGGTAGAGCGCGCTGAACGGGCCGTAGAGCACGTCGACGCGGGAAATCTCGGCGGGCGTCACCAGGCCCCAGCGCGGCGGGAAGGCGTAGCTGTTGCCGAGCAGGTTGGAGAGCAGCAGGTCATCGGCGTAGACCAGCGACTGCGCGCTGGAAATGGTGCCGGTGGTGCGGGTGGCGAGGATGCCGTTGCGGTCGCCGATGAAGCGCTCGCGCACCTCGAGGCTGGGCAGGTACTTCAGGGCCTGGGCGGAAGTGACCAGGTTGGTGCTCTCGCGCAGCTGTTCGGCCGTGCGGCTCTCGACCACGGCGGGAGCGCTGGCCAGCGCGGCGGGCAGCGGCTGCTGGCCTTCGGCGCTGACCACCACGTCGGCCAGGCGGGTAGGGGCGTCGCCGTCGGCGGCGGTTTCGGCGTGGGCCGGCAGCAACAGGCTGCCGGCCAGGCCGCAGAGCAGGGTGCGGGCGGCCGGGGGCTTCAGTGCGTAGGCAACGCACCGGCGCAGGGATGTGGACATCCGGATGATCCTTGTTCAGGACGACGGGAGCGCGGCCAGGCATGCGCGCAGGGGCACGCACGCCAGGGGCGCGGGTTCGGGTGTCGTGGAACGGGATCAGGCCAGGGGCGGGCCGCGCGGACGGACGTCCAGCAGGTGCAGGAAGGGCGGGAGGGGCAGAGCCGGCGGCGGCGCCTGGGCATTGACCGGCCCCAGCGCCGGGGCCATGGCGATGGCCCAGAGCAGCGCCGGGCTGTCGTGCAGCAGGGTGCAGTAGCCGCAGGCCGGGTCGAGGCTGTTGTGGACCATGCCGCCGTGGTCGCCGGCCGGGGCATGTTGCATGGCCCCGTGGTCCATGGGCATCTGCCCCATGTCATGGGCGGAACACCAGGCACCCTGGGGCGGCGAGGAGTGCTCGACGGCTTCGAGGGTGCGCGAGAAGGTCGGGGCGAACAGCAGCAGCCCGAGGGCCATGACGGCCAGCCAGGTGGCGAGGCGGTACTGTGCTGAGTGACGGCGCAAGATGGAACGTCCCGATCGGTGGGGCCGGGGTCTGGGGGCGCTATGCTGCCATGCCGGGGGTGGGGGCTTCAATGTGGGGGGCTGAGAATGAGGGGCCGTTCGGAGCGGGCGGCGAATCTGGCGTCATCGTCATGCCCGCGAACGCAGGAACGCAGGGCGGACGGAGTCCGCTCGGTTCCTGGGAAGCACGGGCGTAGGAGCAACTGTCTTGCCCACTGCGCCGGGGTGCTTTTCGTAGGATGGGTTGAGCCTGCGAAACCCATGCGGCCATGGTGATGGGTATCGCTTCGCTCAACCCATCCTACGGACGTTGTGTTTACCGGAGGATGTAGGAGCGGACTCCGTCCGCGATTGGACTCACTGGCCCCGCCGAACTATCCGGTGGCACGGCCAACGGCGGATAACCGCGAACGGTTATGCGCCCTACGTTCCTGTGTTCGTAGGAATGGCGAGGTGAAGTTACCAGGGCTCGCAGCCTAGGCATCCCCCGGCTTCTGCTGGGCGTAGGCGCGGGCCTTTTCCTCCATCAGCCGCAGCACCCGGGTGGCGGTTTCGACGTCTTCCCGGGGGATGCTGCCGAGCACTTCGGCGCGCAAGGCGTTGAGGGCTTTCTCCAGGCGCTCGGCCAATTCCCGTCCCGCATCCTGCAAATGGATGGCGCGCAACCGCCGGTTGCCCGGCACCATGCGCCGTTCCAGCAGGCCGGCGGCTTCTGCCTGGTCGAGCGTGCGCACCAGCGCCGCCGGGTGCACGCCGATGCAGTCGGCCAGCACGTTCTGCAGCACCCCGTCGCCCATGCGCGAGACCAGCAGCACCGGCGTGGCCACCGCCAGCGACAGGCCGCTCTCGGCCAGCACCAGGCTGGCGGCCTGCTGCCAGGCGCGGCGCGCCGGTTGCAGCGAGCCGGTGAGGGCGAACAGGTGATCCTGGGGCGGGCTGGGCATGGGGCGGTCCGTTGCGGGTGGATTTCGCGCCGATGATACGGGCCCGGGCGGCGAGTACCAAACCCGCTTCGGCTTATCTGTGCAAAGTCAATAATTGCATTGACAGCAATTTGTCGCCGGTTCCAGAATTCGCCCAGGCCGGCGGCAGCACCGGCACCTCACGACCCACCCCAGGTTCGCCTTCCATGAGCACCGAATTCCGCCCGCCGAGCCTCGCCCTCACTACCCTCGGCCTGGCCCTGGCCATCTTCATGCAGGTGCTGGACACCACCATCGCCAACGTGGCGCTGCCGACCATCGCCGGCAACCTGGGCGTGAGCGCCAACCAGGGCACCTGGGTGATCACCTCGTTCGCCGTCAGCCAGGCCATCTCCCTGCCGCTGACCGGCTTCCTCTCCCGGCGCTTCGGCGAGGTGCCGCTGTTCATCGGCTGCTCGCTGCTGTTCGTGGTCGCCTCCTTCCTCTGCGGCGTGTCGCAGGACATGGGCATGCTCATCCTGTTCCGCGCGCTGCAGGGCGCCGTGGCCGGGCCCATGTACCCGATCACCCAGAGCCTGATGATCAGCATCTACCCGCCGCACAAGCGCGGCACCGCCCTGGCGCTGCTGTCCATGGTGGCAGTGGTGGCGCCCATCACCGGGCCCATCCTCGGCGGCTGGATCACCGACAACTATTCCTGGCCGTGGATCTTCTTCATCAACCTGCCCATCGGCGCCTTCGCCGTGTTCGTGGTCAGCCGGCAGATGCGCGGCCGCCCGGAACGCCTGCAGCGCACCCGCATCGACTACGTCGGCCTGGCGACCCTGGTGGTCGGCGTCGGCGCGTTGCAGATCCTGCTGGACAAGGGCAACGACGAGGACTGGTTTTCCTCGCCCTTCATCATCGCCTGCGCGGTGGTGGCGGCCATCGCCCTGGCGGCCTTCCTCATCTGGGAGCTGACCGAGGACGAGCCGGTGGTGGACCTGCGGCTGTTCCGCCACCACAACTTCCGCTACGGCACCCTGGCGCTGGTGCTGTCGTTCTCGGCCTACTTCGCCATCAACCTGCTGCTGCCCCAGTGGCTGCAGCGCAACCTCGGCTACACCGCCACCTGGGCGGGCCTGGCGGCGGCGCCGCTGGGCATCGCGCCCTTGCTGCTGAGCCTGCTGGTGGGGCGCTACGCGGCCAACTTCGACCTGCGCCTGGTGGCCTCGGTGGCCTTCGTCGCCATGGGCGCCACCTGCTTCCTGCGTTCGGACTTCACCCTGGACATCGATTTCCGCCACGTCGCCCTGATGCAGGCGCTGATGGGCGTGGGCGTGGCGCTGTTCTTCATGCCCACCACGGTGATCCTGCTGTCGGACCTGGAGGCCGACGAAATCGCCGCCGGCTCCGGGCTGTCGACTTTCCTGCGGACCCTCGCCGGCAGCTTCTCGGCCTCGCTCACCACCTTCCTCTGGGACCGTCGCGCGGTGCTGCACCACGCCCAGCTCAGCGAAAGCATAACGACCTTCGATAGCGGCACGCGCAACAGCCTGGAGCTGCTGGGCCAGGGCGACCCGCACCTGGGCGCCAGCCTGCTGAACCAGATGATTACCCAGCAGGCCTACCAGATCAGCTTCAACGAGCTGTTCCACGCCCTGGGCTGGATCTTCCTGATACTGATGAGCGTGATCTGGCTGACGCGCCCGCCGTTCAGCGGCAAGGCGCGGGTGGCGGTGGCGGACCACTAGGGCCGCCGTACCCGCGCGGGGCACGGCGGGTCATTCAGTCTCCGGACTTGGGCGGCGTTCAACCGGTCGCCGTGGGCCTCCAGGGGGGCCAGCGCCGCTTCCAGGCGCGCCACCGGCCAGCCCAGTTCGGCGCGAGCGGCGGCGTTGATCAGGGCATCCATCGGTCGGCTCCCGCAGTCTAGCCAGCGCACCGCTTGTGGGCATTCACACTGCGGCCGGGAAGCGGCGGCGTGCCCATGAGCGGTACGCGACGAACGGCGCCAGCCCCGGCAGAGCGGGCGTCGTGGCGGCGCGGGCGGCAGCCGGGCAGGGCGCCAAGGCATGGACCTTGCTGAACTTGCCGGGCCCCTGGAAGGTCCGTCCCAGGGCGGAAGATGCAGCCGGCGCGCTGGCCGCCCGGTGGATTTTCCCGTGTTAGTCTTTTGGATTCTCATTCGCTTCGCCGTCCGCAGCGACTTTTCGCGGGCGGCCCGAAACGTGGAGATCGGCCCATGTCCCGCCCGATCGATTCAGGTCTGGCCGACGCGGCCATTGCTGCTTGCGGTGATGCCTCGGCCAGGGCCCTGCTCGATGACTGGTTGAGCGAGCGCGACGCACCCTGCGCGCTCTTTCTCGATGTCGACGGTACCCTCCTGGATATCGTCGAAACCCCCGATGCGGTGCGCGTTCCCGACGACCTGCGCGCCGCCCTGCAAAGCCTGCACCGCCAACTGGACGGTGCCCTGGCGCTGGTCAGCGGACGCCCGCTGGCGCAGCTCGACGACCTGTTCGCCCCCCTGCGCCTGCCGGCCAGCGGCGGCCACGGCGCGCAGTGGCGCCTGGCCGGCGGGCAACCCCTGCAACAGTTGCCGGCGGCCCATCTTGGCGCGCCGCAACGCGACCAGCTGCTGGCCCTGGCCCGGCGCCACCCCGGCGTGCTGGCCGAGGACAAGGGCAGCAGCCTAGCCCTGCATTACCGTGCCGTGCCCGAGGCCGGCCCGGCCCTGGCGGCGGCCCTGGAGCGCCTGCTGCGCGGCCCCGAGGGCGCCGGGCTGCGGCTGCTGCCGGGGAAGATGGTGTTCGAGGTGCTGGCCCATGCCAGCGACAAGGCCCAGGCCATCCGCCGCTTCCTCGGCGAGCCGCCCTTCGCCGGGCGCCGGCCGCTGTTCATCGGCGACGACCACACCGACGAGCCGGCCCTGGCGCTGATGCCGCAGTTGCACGGCCTGGGCCTTTCGGTCGGGCGCCTGGCGCCCGGCGCGCGGGCCGCCTTCGACCACCCGCGCGCGGTGCGCGAAACACTCATACAGGCCACGAGGAGAACACAGGCATGAGCAAGCACAACGGCGCGCTGGACCTGGGGCTGATCGGCAACTGCCGCGTCGCCGCCCTGGTGAACCGGCAGGCGCGCCTGGTGTGGTGGTGCTACCCGAACTTCGACGGCGACCCGGCCTTCTCCCGGCTGCTGGCCGGCGACGAGGAGAAGGGCTTCTGCGACGTGTTGCTCGACGGCATGGTCAGCAGCCACTCGGAGTACCAGCCCAATACCGCGATCATCCGCACCACCCTCACCGACGCCGCGGGCAACGCCGTGCGCATCACCGACTTCGCCCCGCGCTTCCTGCAGTACGGCCGCTACTTCCGCCCGGCGCAGCTGTGCCGGCTGGTGGAGCCGGTGCAGGGGCTGCCGCGGGTGACCCTGCGCATGCGCCCGACGCACCACTACGGCAAGCCGTGCGAGGCGGTGGCCGGCTCCAGCCACATCCGCTACCTGGGCGGCGACCAGGCGCTGCGCCTGACCACCGATGCGCCGCTGTCCTACGTCATGCAGGAAACGCCCTTCGCCCTCAAGCACCCGGTGAGCCTGGTGATGGGCGTCGACGAGCCGCTGGACGAGTCCCCCGAGCAGGTGGTGCGCAGCTTCCTCGAACGCACACGCGCCGGCTGGTACGAGTGGGTGCGCTCGCTGGCGATCCCCTTCGAATGGCAGGACGTGGTGATCCGCGCGGCCATCACCCTGAAGCTGTGCAGCTTCGAGGAGACCGGGGCGATCATCGCCGCGGTGACCACCTCGGTGCCCGAGGCGCCGGGCACCCAGCGCAACTGGGACTACCGCTACTGCTGGCTGCGCGACGCCTACTTCGTGGTGCTGGCGCTGAACCGCCTGGGCGCCACCAAGACCATGGAGCGCTACGTCGACTTCATCACCACGGTGGCGGTGGAGGGCGCCGAGCTGCGCCCGCTGTACGGCGTGGTCCCGGCCATGGACCTGACCGAGCGCATTGAGCCGGACCTGGCCGGCTTCCTCGGCCACGCTCCGGTGCGCGTCGGCAACCAGGCGGTGGAGCAGGTGCAGCACGACGTGTTCGGCTCGGTGGTGCTGGCGGTGCTGCAGAGCTTCGTCGACCAGCGCCTGCCGCACCCCGGCGACGAAGGCATGCTGCGCCTGCTGGAAAGCCTGGCCGAGCGCGCCGCGCGCAACGCCTTCGTGCCCGACGCGGGCATCTGGGAATACCGCGGCCGGCAGCGCGTGCACACCCATTCGGCGATGCTCTGCTGGGCCGCCTGCGACCGCGTGGCGCGCATCGCCGCGCGCCTGGGCCACGGCGAGTCGGCGGCGCGCTGGCGCAAGGAGGCCACGCGCATCCGCGAGGGCATCCTGCGCGAGGCCTGGAGCGAGCGGCGGCAGTCCTTCACCGGCAGCTTCGGCGTCGACGATCTCGACGCCAGCGTGCTGCTGATGCACGAGCTGGGGCTGATCGAGGCCGACGACCCGCGCTTCGTCGCCACGGTCGACTGCATCGGCCGCGAACTGAACGTCAACGGCCACCTGCTGCGCTACGCCGCCGCCGACGACTTCGGGGTGCCGGAGACCGCCTTCCTGGTGGTCAAGTTCTGGTACCTGGACGCCCTGGCCGCCATCGGCCGCCGCGACCAGGCCCGCGAGCTGTACGCCGAGCTGCTGGCCGCGCGCAACAGCTTCGGCCTGCTGTCCGAGGACCTGCATCCGCACACCGGCGAGATGTGGGGCAACATTCCGCAGACCTACTCCATGGCCGGCCTGATCAACACCGCCATGCGTCTGTCCATGAGCTGGGAGGAGGGCCTATGTCGCGGCTTGTAGTGATTTCCAACCGGGTGGGCATGCCCGATGCCGAGGGCCGGCCCGCGCCGGGCGGCCTGGCCGTGGCGGTGGCGGCCACCCTGCGCGAGCGCGAGGGCCTGTGGTTCGGCTGGAGCGGCCAGGTGGCGGAGGTGCCGGCCGAGCCGACCACCCTGCAGAACGACAACATCACCTACATGGTCACCGACCTGCCGCCGCAGGACTTCCAGGAGTACTACAACGGTTTCGCCAACCGCGTCCTCTGGCCGATCCTGCACTACCGGGTGGACCTGGCCGAGTTCACCGAGGCCGACTTCGGCGGCTACCTGCGCGTCAACGAGTTCTTCGCCGAGCGCCTGAGCCCGCTGCTGCAGCCGGACGACGTGCTGTGGGTCCACGACTACCACCTGATCCCCCTGGCCGTGGCGCTGCGCGAGCGCGGCCACCGCAACCGCATCGGCTTCTTCCTGCACATCCCCATGCCGCCGCCGGACCTGCTCACCGCGCTGCCGCACCACGAGGAGCTGGTGCGCGCGCTCACCGAATACAACCTGATCGGCTTCCAGACCGAGAACGACGCCGACAACTTCGCCCGCTACCTGACCCGCGTGGTGGGCGCGGCCACCCCCGATTCGCGGCGCTTCAGCCTGGGCCACCAGCACTTCCGCGTCGGCGTGTTCCCGGTGGGGGTGGACGTCGAGGGCTTCCGCCGCCTGGCCGAGGAGGCTGAACACGGCCCGCTGGCCGCCAAGCTGGAGGAAAGCCTGGTGGGCCGGGCGCTGATGGTCGGGGTGGACCGCCTGGACTACTCCAAGGGCATCACCAACCGCCTGGACGCCTACGAGCGCTTCCTGGAGAAATACCCCGAGCGGCAAGGCAAGGTGACCTGCCTGCAGATCGCCCCCGGCAGCCGCCAGGAAATCCCCGAGTACGCCGAGATCGACGCCGCGGTGAGCGCCCGCGTGGGGCACATCAACGGCCGTTTCGCCGCGGTGTCCTGGGTGCCGTTGCGCTTCGTCAGCCGCAACCTGGGCCGCGAGGACATCGCCCTGGTCATGCGCCGCGCGCGCATCGGCCTGGTCACGCCGCTGCGCGACGGCATGAACCTGGTGGCCAAGGAGTTCGTCGCCGCGCAAGACCCGGCCGACCCCGGCGTGCTGATCCTCTCGCAGTTCGCCGGCGCCGCCGCCGAGCTGGGCGCCGCGCTCATCGTCAACCCCCACGACCGCGACGCCCTGGCCGACACCATCGAGCGCGCCCTGGAAATGCCGCTGGAAGAACGCCAGGCGCGCCACCAGGAGATGTACTCGGTGCTGGAGGCCAACCACATCCGCTACTGGGGCCACGGTTTCATCGAGGCCCTGACGCGCCCGGGCGTGCCGCTGAACTGGCTGTCCAGCCGCGGGGCCAACCGCTGAGGGGGATGGTGCAGGTTGCACCGAGATGCTCTTCGTAGGAGCAACTGTCTTGCGCCGAGGTGCTCTTCGTAGGATGGGTTGAGCTTGCGAAACCCATGCGGTTGCGGTGATGGGTATCGCTTCGCTCAACACCATCCTACGAAAAGCCGTGCTTCCTGGAACGTAGGAGCGAGCTTGCTCGCGAACGGGTGTTTACTAAGGTGCAAGCCGGCCAACGCGGAAACATCAGCGCACGCCGAACGGTCCCCTCTCCCTTCAGGGCGGGGCGCGCAGCCGAGGGTTAGGGAGAGGGGACGGGACCAAGCCCAAACACCGTCATTCCCGGCCGACACCAAAAACTCACTCCCCCTCAAACGTCCCCCACAAGCAAGCCCTGCCACCAAGCACCACCTGCCGCCCCCGCGCAAAGGCCTGCACCAACTCCAACCGCTCATCCAGCAACAGGATGTCCGCCTCCAACCCCACAGCCAGGCGCCCCTTGCGCCCCTGGAGGCGCAGCAGGTCGGCCACGTTGCTGGTGAACGGCCGCAGCGCCTGCTCCAGCGGCAGTTGCTCGCGCAAAACCAGATCACGCAACTCGTTCATCAGGCTCTTGCACCCTGCCAGGGCCAGCCCCGTCAGCCGGCCGTCGCTATCGAACACCGGCTGGCTGCCGTTGGCGTCCGAGCTGATGGTCAGCCGCTGCAGCGCGACGCCCGCGCTCAGCGCCTGGATCACCGCGCGGCTGGACTTCAGCGCCTGCCGGGCGCCCAATTCGGGGTTGATGCCGCTGGTGAGGTCGATGTTGCCGCCGTCCAGGGCGAAGCGGATGGCCGCCTCGTAGAGCGCAGCCGTGCGGTTGACGTGGGTCGGCAGCAGTTGGCCGATGGGGACGTCGCTGTGTTCGAGGATGCCGTACAGCGGCTCCAGCGCCCGGCGGCCGTTGCCCAGGTGGAACACGCTGATGCCCGCCTTGCCGCCCAGCAGGCCGCCGAGCCGGGCTTCGGCGGCGATGCGCGCCAGTTCGCCGATGCCCGGCGCGGACGAGCGATGGTCGGAGATGGCCGTCTTCACCCCGATAATGGGATCGATGAAGGCGATGTCGCGCTGGATGCTGCCGGTGATGGTGGGCGTCGGGACGCCGTAGGCGCCCGTCAGCATGAAGGCGGTGATGCCCTCGGTGTTCAGGGCGCGGGCCTTGGCCAGCAGCGATTCGGGGTGGCGGGTGATGGCGTCGGTGCCGAGCAGGCCGACCACGGTGGTGATGCCGCCTTCCAGCAGGCTGGACAGGCGCACCTCCGGCGTGCGGCTGTGGGGCCCGGCTTCGCCGCCGCCGCCGATCAGGTGCAGGTGCTGGTCGATGAGGCCGGGGCAGAGCGTCAGGCCCCGCGCATCGATTTCCTGGCAACCCGGCAGGTTGGGCGCCTGCAGATGCTCGGCGATCGCCAGGATGCGTTCGCCGCCGATCAGTACGTCGCGTTGGCCGAGCTTCTCGGGGGCGTAGAGTTCGCCGCCGCGCAGCAACAGGAAAGCCGGCCGCGCGGGAGCCACGTTGGTCATCGTCATTCGGCCCAGCCGCCTTCCAGTTGTTCGCGGGTTTCCTCGACGCCGACCTGCCACAGCGCTTGCATCAGCGCGTCATCCTTGTGGTAGGCGCCGCCGTAGTTGCCGTCGCCAATGTAGGCGCGCACGGCCTGGGCGCCCAGTTGGCGCAGGCGGGCCAGGTCGACCATGGGCTTGCGTTCCTCGGGCGGGGTCTGGCCGGGGATGCGCGTCCAGGGGAAGTTCTCCATCCACGAGGCATGGGAGGCCAGCGCGTCTATCTCGCGGACCTTCGCCAGGGTGCGCGGCGTGCTCCACCAGTTGTGCAGCTTGACCCGCGCCTGCGGGTGCCGGCACAGCCACTGCTGGATTTCCGCCTGCACCGGGCAGTTGCCGCCATGGCCGTTGACCAGCAGGATGCGGCGGAAACCCTGCTGGTAGAGGCTGTCCAGCACGTCGACCAGCAGCGCGAAGTAGGTCGCCGGGCGCAGCGAGACGGTGCCGGGGAAGTCGCCGAAGTAGGGCGTCATGCCGTAGGGCAGGGCCGGGAACACCGGCAGCCCCAGGGGCTCGGCGGCCTCGATGGCCACCCGCTGGGCGAGGATCACGTCGGTCATCAGGCTGAGGTAGGCGTGCTGCTCGGTGCTGCCCAGGGGCAGCAGGACGCGGTCGTCCAACTGCACCTGGCGCTCCACCTGCATCCAGTTCATGTCGCCGATGAACATGGCTTGCTCCTGTCGTTGCGGGCGGTTGTGAAGTGCCGTTCCAGCACCTCGCGTTCGACGGCCGGGGTGGCCAGGCTGACGACCATGGCGACGGCCATGCCGAGCAGCCAGGCCGGCAGCAGCGGGTCGGTCCGCAAGCTCAGCCAGCCGTCCAGCCAGCCGGCCTTCAGCACGACGAAGCACAGCTCGCCGAGCAGCACGCCGGCCAGCGCGCCGGCGGCGGTGGCGCGCTTCCAGTACATGCCGAGGATCACGGCGATGACCCAGATGCCCAGGCCGCCGAAGGCGAAGCGCACGATCTCGAAGATGCTGGCGGGCTTGAGCACGCCGATGGCGATGCCGGCCAGGCCGATCAGCAGGGTGACCCAGTGCGACAGCCGGAGCACCCTGGCGTCGCTGGCCGCGGGGTTGATCAGCTTCTGGTAGAGGTCGCGGCTGATGCCGCCGGTGGCCACCACCATCAGCGCCGACACCGTCGACATGCCCGCCGAGACGATGCCGGCGATCATGACCGAGGCCAGGATCGGGTCCAGCGAGCGCTGCAGCAGCATCGGCACCACGAAGTCGGCGTCGCGGCCCACGAGGCCCGGCAGCGAGACGAAGGCGTTGACCCCGGCCCACTCGATCAGGGTGGCCGAGACCAGCATGCCCAGGGTGCCCAGCAGCACGCTCTTGAACAGCACGGCGTGGCTCTTCATGGCGTAGAACTTGGTGAACAGCGTCGGCTGGCCGATGGTGAAGAAGCTCCACATCAGGATCATGGTGACGTAGACGCTCCAGCCGTACTCGCCCTTGCTGCCGGGGTGGGCGAGGTGGCCGGGGCTGTCCGCCGCCAGCTGCGCGTTGATGGCCTCCAGGCCGCCGCCGGCGCGGACGGAGATGACGAAGGTGACCACCGCGGTGAGCACCATCAGGCTGCCCTGCAACACGTCGGTGAGCATGGCGCCGCGCATGCCGCCGTACATGCAGTAGAGGATCACGATGCCGCCGGTCACCACCACGCCGACCCACTCCGGGTAGCCGGTGAAGGTCTTGACGATGATGCCGGCGCCCACCAGTTGCGCGCCGGTCATGGCGACCAGGAATACCACCATGGCGATGGCGTGGATGGCGCGCATCGGCGAGGACTGGTAGCGGTCGGCCAGGTAGTCGCTCATGGTCAGGTAGTGGTTGCGCCGGCCCAGCTCCATCAACCGGCGGCCGACCAGCAGCGCGGGGATCAGCATGGAGAAGGCCACCCCGGGGATGGTGATGCTCATCCCGGCGAAACCGTTGCCGTAGGCGATGGCCGGCACGCCCATGAAGGTGCTCATGCTGTACTGGGTGGCGAAATAGGCGATGCCCGAGACGATGGCGCCGGCCTTGCCGCCCATCACCAGGAATTCCTTCATGTTGCGCGTCTGGCGCGCGGCGACGTAGCCGATGGCGGCGATGACCAGGAAGTAGACGCCCATGGTCAGCAGGAAGGGGCCGGGCGTGGGCGTCAGCAGATGATCGATGTCAGACATGCGCGTCGGCTCCTTCCGGTTCCGCCTGGAAGCCGCGGTATTCCGGGCGCTTCAGGCATTGCACGGCGAACAGCGCGGTGAGTGCGATGACCACGCCGCCGTGGACGATCCAGCCGAAGAGAAACAGCGGCACGCCCCAGGGGCCGGCCACGTAGGTTTCGCTGTAGTACCAGGGCAGCGGCAGCATGATCAGCCCGTACATGAACATGAATGCGAGGAACCAGCCCCGCTCGAATCGGTTTTCCCAGACGCCCATCGTTACTGCTCCTGAATGCGAAGTGTGGTGAGGGGCCCCGGCGAACGCGGGGCCCGCATGTGCGTGTTAGGGCGGGCTATGGAGGCTCGTCCAGGTAGAGGTAGGGCAGCAGCCGTTCGGTCTGGGCGCTGATGGCTTCGAGCGAATCCCCGGTGTGCTGGGCCAATGCCGCGCCCAGGGCCTCGATGAGCGCGACCATGCCGGCGTTGGAGGCGTACAGCAGCGGGTGATCCGCAACCGCGTAGAGCGCGGTATCGGCCAGCGTGGCGATGGGCGAGGCCGGGCCGTCGGTGAGAGCCAGCACCTTGCAGCCGCGCTGGTGGGCCAGACCGAGCAACTCGACGATGCCGCGCGAATAGCGGGGCAGGGCGATGCCGATCACCAGGTCGCCTTCGCGCAGTACGTTGATCCGCCGCAGGGCCGACTCGACACCGCCCATGGCGGCGAGGTCCTTGACCCCGGCGCGGAACGGCTCCAGGCAGTTGGCGGCGAAGGCCGCGTGGATGGCGCTGACGCCGAGGCCGGCGACGTACACCTGGCTGGCGTTGGCGACCAGCTCGACGGCGCGGCGCACCTGCTCGTCCCGCAGCAGCTCGTGGCTGCGGCGGATGTTGCCGGCGGCGCTGTCGAGGGATTCGCGCACGACGCCGGCGGCGCCGATGTCCCGCGCAAGGCCCAGGCGCAGCTTCTCCACCGGGGCGTAGGCGCTTTCGTAGAGCTTGCGCAGCGTGGCGCGGAAGGGCGGGTAGCCGTCGCAGCCGCAACGGTGGGCGAAGCGGTTGATGGTAGCGACCGAGACGCCGGCGGCCCTGGCCAGCTCGTCGATGTTCATGGTGGAGACCGCCAGCGCGTTGTTCAGCACGAAGTCGGCCAGCTTGCGGAAGGCCGGGGAATAACCCGGGCGGGCGCGGGCGATGGCGCCGAGCAGCAAATGGGAAGGTTCATCGGGCATGGCGGCGGGCCCCGCTGCGCTTGTGCCTGGAAAGCGCTGCTGTCTGGAAATCGGTTTTTACTTTTCGTGTTGCCTGAAAATTAATTTACAGGCAGGCACTTATCGGCCTCGCTGAATAGTTGGGAGGGAATATTCCGAAGAACTTGTGCGACTGGATCAGGCCCGCGCCCGGAGCCTGATCGCGGCGGTCATTCGATCTCGAACAGGCCGTTGCGGATCGGCCCCACGCTCAGGCGCTCGCGCACGTCGTCGTCGATGCGTGGGTCGTCCGGGCGGTACAGCTTCACCTGGCGGTAGGCGTTGATCCGGTTGATCTCCGCGCCCAGGTATTCCCAGACCACCCGGGTGCACGCCGGGGTGCGCCGGTCGCCGCTGGAGACGCCGGTCTTCAGGCCGTTGAGGCGGGTGATGCGGCTCTTGAAGCTGGGGATGAGGATGGTCTGGCTCATCTCGTTGACGGTGAGCGACTCGTAGTCGATCAGGAACAGCCGGTCCTGCAGCTGGAAGGCCGCGCCCAGGTAGCGGCAGCGCACCCAGTCCTCGGCCTGTACGTCGGTGCTGCTGGAGCGTTCCTGGCGCTCCTGGCGCTCGAACAGGAAGTTGCCGTCCTCCTCCCACAGGTGCACCAGCGACAGCAGGATGGAGCCGGGCACCGACATGCAGTTGGAGTATTCGAAGTAGTAGCCGCAGTAGCGCGACAGGTTGCCGGCCTGCTCGCGCAGCGGTTCGAGCAGGCGCAGCAGCGGGTCGTTCGCCTGCGTGCCGGATTGGCTTGCGCGGGCGCCGATCAGGCGGGCGAACTGCTCCGGCGGCAGGCCCAGCTCGTAGTCCTCGACGCCGAAGAAATCGCCGATGCGCTTGAGGTTGAACGGGGTGGGGCGGCTCTGCCCGCTGAGGTACTTGTTGAACTGCGCGCGGTTGATCTGCAGCTGGCGGCAGACCTCGGAGATAGAGCGGTAATGGCTGCAGGCGAGCTTGAGGTTTTCGCCCAGGTGATCGGACATCGACAGCATTCCGGTGTGATGCGAGTGGCGCAAGTCTAGCATCAACTCGCGCCAGAGCGTAACAAGATGCGAAATTGTCACGTCCCCTCGTCTTGGCCAACCTTGCCCGCCAGCGCCAGGCCCAACCCGCGCGCCTGGTGCCTCTCTTCCAACCGAAGAACAAGAATCGAGGTCACACCCCATGCTCGAAGCGCTCAACGACTTCCTTTCCGGGAAGGTTCTCATCGTGCTCATCGTCGGACTCGGCAGCTACTTCACCCTGCGCTCCCGGTTCGTCCAGTTCCGCCATTTCGGCCACATGTTCGGCGTGTTCAAGGAGTCCATCCGCGGCCAGGCCGGCCAGCTGAGCTCGTTCCAGGCGCTGATGCTGAGCCTTGCCGGGCGCGTGGGCGCGGGCAACATCGCCGGCGTCGGCATCGCCGTGACCCTCGGCGGCCCGGGCGCGGTGTTCTGGATGTGGGTGACCGCGCTGGTGGGCATGTCCAGCAGCTTCTTCGAGTGCACCCTGGCCCAGGTTTACAAGCGCGCCGACGGCGACGGCCTGTACCGCGGCGGCCCGGCGTACTACATCCAGCACGGCCTGAAGCTCAAGGGCATGGCCGTGGTGTTCTCGGTGCTGCTGCTGGTGACCTACGGCTTCGCCTTCAACGGTCTGCAGTCCTACACCGTGACCCATTCGCTGCAGAACGCCTTCGGCTTCGCCCCGCAGCACACCGGCATCGCCCTGGCCGTGCTGCTGGCCATCGTCTTCATCGGCGGCATCAAGCGCATCGCCGCGGTGTCCGACCTGCTGGTGCCGGTCAAGACCCTGGCCTACATCGGCGTGACCCTGTACGTGATCGGCAGCCAGATCGAGCACGTGCCGGCCATGCTGGAAACCATCTTCAAGAGCGCCTTCGGCCTCGACCCGGCCTTCGGCGGCCTGCTCGGCAGCGCCATCGTCATGGGCGTGAAGCGCGGCGTGTTCGCCAACGAAGCCGGCCTGGGCAGCGCGCCCAACGTGGCCGCCGTGGCCGCCGTGCGCCACCCGGCGTCCCAGGGCGTGGTGCAGGCCTTCAGCGTGTTCCTCGACACCTTCGTCATCTGCACCTGCACCGCGCTGCTGATCCTGCTCTCGGGCTTCTACACCCCGGGCTTCGAAGGCGACGGCATCGTCCTCACGCAGAACTCCCTGGCCGCGGTGGTCGGCGACTGGGGCCGGCTGTTCGTCAGCGTCGCGCTGTCGCTGTTCGTCTTCACCTGCATCCTCTACAACTACTACCTGGGCGAGAACAGCCTGCAGTTCCTCAGCCGCAACCGCCTGGTGCTGATCGGCTACCGCGCCCTGGTACTGGCGCTGATCGTCTGGGGCTCGGTACAGAACCTGTCCACCGTGTTCGCCTTCGCCGACATCACCATGACCTGCCTGGCCTTCGTCAACCTGCTGGCCCTGGCGCTGCTGTTCAAGGTTGGCCTGCGGGTGATGGGCGATTACGATGCACAGCGTCGCGCCGGCGTTCCGCAGCCGGTGTTCGACTCCGCCCAGTTCGCCGACCTCGACCTGGACCGCGAAGCCTGGCCGGCCAGCCAGCGCGCCGAGGCCGCCCGCGAAATCCCCGCCGGCCTGCCGCAGGCGCAGGGCTGACGGCCGCGCGGGCCGTCCCGGTGGTCGGCCCGCGCCACTACAAGAACGCAGGATCAGCCCATGCGCGCAGTCAAGAACCTCTTCGTCCTCTACACCGGCGGCACCATCGGCATGCTGCAGACCTCCGAAGGCCTGGCCCCGGCCAGCGGCTTCGAGGCGCGTATGCGCGAGTGGCTGGCCGGTAGTGGCCGGCAGCCGACCTTCGCCTGGGCCTTCCGGGAAATGCAGCCGCTGCTGGACAGCGCCAACATGCAGCAGGCGAACTGGCTGGCCATGCGCGACGCCATAGTCGACGCGGTGGAGCAGGGCGGCCATGACGGCGTGCTGGTGCTGCATGGCACCGATACCCTGGCCTATACCGCGGCGGCGCTGTCGTTTCTGCTGCTGGGGCTGGATGTGCCGGTGTTGCTGACCGGCTCCATGTTGCCCGCCGGTGCGCCGGGCAGCGATGCCTGGGCCAACCTTGGCGGCGCCCTGGACGTGCTGGAAGGTGGCCAGGCCAGTGGTGTGCAGCTCTACTTCGGCGGCGCGCTGCTGCACGGCGCGCGTGCCACCAAGCTGCATAGCGAAGCCTTCGACGCCTTTACCACGCTGCCGCGTCAGCGTGATGGCCAGCGTGCAGGGCAGGTGCCGCCAGTCCTGGATTATCGCCAGCCGCGTCAGCCGGTGAGGCTGGCTGTGCAGCCGTTGTTCCCCGGTCTGCAGGCCGAACAGTTGGAGGCTGTGCTGAATAGCGGCGTGCGGGGGCTGCTGCTGGAGTGCTATGGCAGTGGTACCGGGCCTTCTGACAATGAAGCCTTGCTTGCTGCGCTGGGCGCGGCCCGTAAGCGTGGGGTGCTGCTGGCTGCCATCAGTCAGTGTCCGGCGGGTAGTGTGGTGTTCGATATCTATGCGGCCGGCAGTCGCTTGCGCGACACCGGTTTGGTGTCTGGTGGTGGCATGACCCGCGAAGCGGCGCTGGGCAAGTTGTTTGCCCTGCTGGGGGCGGGGCTGGATGTGGAAGAGGCAGAGCGTTGGTTTGGCCTGGATCTGTGTGGGGAGTTGGCCAGTTAGTATGGGCCTGATGCCGTTTTTCTCCATGGGAGAAACGGCATTTTTCATAACGAACTCCCAGCCACGAGGTCCGAACTAGGCGTCCCCCACGAGCGCACATCCCTGTAGCCCGCGGGGCTCTCGCGACATCCATGTCGCATGACCTCCTGAGCGCGGGTTTCGCTCGGCCTTCTGAAGGGGCGTTTCGGTGCGCTCGGGTATTTCTCTGGAAGTCCCAAAGCCAGAGCAAGAGTGTAAGCGCGCGCCGGCTTTGGCACCGTCTAACGCACTATTTGGCACTGCCCCAAGTGATCCAGGCCAAGGTGGAATTGCGGAATGTTTGGCACCGGGCGGCACTCGCCGCCCAGGCCACAGAGGTTAGGCCAGGATGGCCTCGATGTAGAACGACTGCAGGCGCCAGGTGAAGACGCCCGTCGTAACGGGATCGCCCCGCTCTACGACCATATTGATGTAGGGCCGCTCCAACTGAATCGAAGGGACAACTTGGTTGTAGCCAGCCTGTTCCGTCGTGAATGTCGTCAATGGAACAACTACTGCCGAGCCAGCCGCATAGATGAGGTTGAGCGTCCAGTCGATAAGCAACGGATCATCAGGATGCTGCACGCCCGTGGCCTCAATCGTCTGCGGCACCCCATCCCAGAGCCGGGACTCGGATACGGGAAGATCAGTCCAGTCCCCACCATCGCTGAACCCCACATTCCACGAGCCACCTGCCTCCCGGTAAAAGCTGAAGCTGTGCCCCATGAAGGTGAAGTTGTAATTGACGCCAATATCGGCAGGCACTGCTGCACCGTACCCAGTAGAGGCCCGCAAGATGATGGAACTGAAGACCGAATCCCCTGGCAGCAGGCCCGGCTCATACGGGTTTTGCCCAAACTCCCCGCCATAGGAAACGATTTGCGGCGTCGTCGCCTCGGACGATGCCCCGGCCTCCGCCGCAACGGAGACCTCCACTTGCCTTCCAGACGCTGCCACAGCCGGATACACAGACGCCCTTGCCACGCCATCGCCCAGGATGGCCGCCGGCGCTTCATACAGGGTGGATAGTTGGTCCAGGCTGGCAAATGGATACCAGCCCACATGGCCGATCTCCAGGTCATAAAAGCTGATAGCTCCGGGCCCAAGGTAGCCCTGTACGATCTTCCGAGCGGCATTCGCCTTTGTCAGGCCACCACCACCACCACCGCCTTCGGGAGTAGCCCAGCTCCGCGAACCCCCACTACCGGCGGTCAGTACCTGGCCAGGACTTCCGCCGGCTGGGACCAGTTGCACCGCCGCCGGTAGTTGGCCAGCCCTGGCGAGCAGCAGCCAGTCAGCAGCGTCCGCAGTGCCAACCGCCAGGTACTGGTTGCCGTTTGTGGTGTCGGTGTAGTGCGCGCCAATGCTGGGCGGCGCCCCTTCCGGGGCGCCTTCTCCCCAGTTCACATGCTCAACAGTCATACCGTTGCTCCTATGGTCAAGATATCGCCGGCCTGGTTGGTCAGAACCTCGCCGGCCTGGTTGGTCAATGCGTTGCCGGGCACGCTGCCGCCTTCTAGCTCGCTGACGCGCTCGGCCAATTCCTGCACCTGCTCCTGCAGGTCCAGCTGCGCCTGCACAAGGCTTTGCATCTGCTCCTGCATGGCCGCGAAACCCTGCACCAGCGCCGTCAGGCTGCCGGCCGTCAGCCGGGCACTCACAATCGAGCCAGCCGGCCAGGCAAGCGCTGTAGTGCCGTCTTGCTCACGCTGGATAGTGATGTCGCCGCCACTGGCCTCCGTAGCCCTGACGATCTCCCAGGCCACTTCCGCGCCATTGCTGTCTGCCCTGGAAAGCGTCAGTTGGTAGAAGCCCCCACCACCCAAGCCGACGAGCTTGGCTGCCTGATCAGCGGCGACCTGCAGAACGTCGTCGTCAGCAGCCAAGGGCGCCGTCAGCACGGTCGAAAAGTTGTTGATGAATCGCTGCATGGAGCGCTCCTATATCCAGCAGAATTCAGCGGAATCGCTGTTGCTGGCCGTTGCATAGATTTCATGGGTGACAGGGTGATACGAGGCGCGCATACCGCCGCTTTCGTCCTCAGTGCCGGGGTTACTCCAGCTAGCGCGGGGGCCGACGACGTGGCGCGTGAGGAAGCGCCCCGGCCGCACGCCTTTCCGAGCCTGCTCCAGAGCCCCCATCAAGCAATTGCTGAAGCGCTGGAAGTCGACGTTCGCCCCCGCATACTCGTTGTTGCTGGTGTTGCCCCAATTCATGGAGACCACATAGCCGAACGGCTTATCGGACGAGATCACTCGGAATCCTGCCCACAACGGCGCGTTGTACGTGAAGCCTGGAGCGGACGAGACCGTAGAGACTCGCCAGGTCGCACCCGCGCAGTTCATGTCGCTGTGGTAGTCATACTCGTGCAGTTGCCGTAGGCCGCCGCCCACGACCGTGTCGCCTACGCGAGTCAGGTCAGGTGTCTGCGTATAGCTGGGCGAGTAGGTGAATCTCTCGTTGATCGTCTGTGTCAGCCTGAATCCTCCACGGCTGACCTCCACCCCATCCCTGAGCAGGGCTATCTCACCGTGGACGATCTCGGTAGATATCCGGCTGAATTGCCCGACCACCGAATTGCTGATGTTCGAATTGGTGTACGGAGAACTGTCCGCCAGCCAGCCCGAGACAGCCCCTTCGACCGATCCGTTGAAAGCTGGGTAGTTGTACTCGACGAAATACTCTGCCGAATACGCAAGCTCGACCAGGGTGTCAGTCTCATCGAAAACCAGGGCCACCAATCGATTCTTCCGCTTCCCCCCCACCCAGCCGCTGCCGGAGAATGGTATGTAGCCATCCTGCGGCGCCTGCTGCTCGATGCCGACAGCGGTACACACGTAGTCCTTACCGGCCACGCCGTTGACCGTCCGCGGTGTGGATTCGGTTTGCCACTTGATGACATTGGGTCGGCCTGGAACGCCATCGCGCTGCTCTTCGAAGTCGCCGAGGCACTGCAGCCGACTGCGCAGCACACTGAGCGTCAATTCGAAGTTGGGCCCAGGTCCAGCCAGCTCAAGCATCAGGAACCCAGCTGGAGCGGACGACCTCCGCAAGGTGCTGGGAAGGGCCGGACTCGCGCGACCACGCACCTCGATGACTACGCGCCGGCCGTCCGAGCTGACGCTGCATACCCACAGCTGCAGGGCGCTATTCACGAATCCATGGAGGCTGTTGTTGTAGTAGGAACCAAGGGGGTCCAGCAGCCCGCTTGTGCCGCTGGCCTCCAAAGGGAACTCCCCGTTCGTGAGCAGCCGATAGGGGGGATTGTCGCGGGTCAACTCTTCGGCCTCCTGGGCCGACAGGACGAGAATTTCAAGCGCGTTTGAGTCGTTGTCGAGCTGGCGGCCAAGTTGGTCCAGCTGGGCCTGGTTCAATCCCATCGCAGCTCCCGGATGCGGCGTTCCGATCAGATGAGCGGGCGATGAGAGGGCGGTGCGCTGATGTCACAGGGCCAGGATTTGGCGGATGGGCCGGAAATAGAGCTTTCCAGCCAGGAGTGGCCGGGTTTCCTACGCTGGCTTGCCTATTTTCGAATGAGGGCCGCCAGACGGCGCTGCCGCCGATAAAAAATCCCCCAACCACTCGCGCAGCCGGGGGATGAAAACGCCGGCGCAGGGGGTAACGCGCCGGACGCGGTAGGACCTTTTGCCTTACAGCCTGATCAGTACCGACTTCACCTCGGTGTAGTGCTCGATGGCGGCGGCGCCCATTTCGCGGCCCAGGCCGGACATTTTGTAGCCGCCGAAGGGCAGGGCCGGGTCCAGGGCGCTGTGGCAGTTGACCCAGACCGAGCCGGACTTGATCTTCGGGATCATCCGGTGCACCGCGCCCAGGTCGTTGGACCAGATGCTGGCGCCCAGGCCGTAGGGGCTGTCGTTGGCCAGGCGGATGGCTTCGTCGATGTCGTCGAAGGGCATGGCCACCAGCACCGGGCCGAAGATTTCTTCCTGCACCAGCGGGTTCTTCTGGTCGACGTCGACGATCACCGTCGGTTTCACGAAGTAGCCGGGGCCGAACTGTTCGCCGCCGCAGGCGATGGTGGCGCCTTTCTCGCGGCCCAGTTCGATGTAGTTGTGCACGCGCTGCTGCTGGCGGGCGGAGATCAGCGGGCCCATGTCCACGCTCGGGTCCAGGCCGTTGCCTAGCTTCATGCCGTTGGCGATGCCGGCGATGTCGGCCACCACGTTGTCGAAGTGCTTGCGCTGCACGTACAGCCGCGAGCCGGCGCAGCACACCTGGCCCTGGTTGAAGAAGATGGCCTGGGCGGCGCCGGCGGCGGCGCTGTTCAGGTCGGCGTCGGCGAGGACGATGGTCGGCGATTTACCGCCCAGTTCCAGGGTCACGCGGGTCATGTTGTCCATGGCCGCCTTGCCGATTTCCTTGCCCACGGCGGTGGAGCCGGTGAAGGTCAGCTTGTCCACCTGCGGGTGGTGGGTGAGGGCGGCGCCGGCGTTGACGCCGGTGCCGGTGACCACGTTGAACACGCCCGCCGGGTAGCCGGCCTCCAGGGCCAGTTCGGCCAGCTTCAGGGCGCTGAGCGGGGTTTCGTCTGCGGGCTTGAGCACCACGCTGCAGCCGGTAGCCAGCGCCGGGCCGAGCTTCCAGCAGGCCAGCAGCAGGGGGAAGTTCCAGGCGACGATGGCGCCGACCACGCCGACGGCCTCGCGGCGGATGAAGCCGTGGAAGTCGTCGTTGGGCATCAGCGGCATGGACACCTCGACGCTGGAGCCTTCGATCTTGGTGGCCCAGCCGGCCATGTAGCGCAGGAAGTCGATGCCCAACTGCACGTCCATCACCCGCGCCACGGCGGCGCTCTTGCCGTTGTTCAGGCATTCCAGTTCGGCCAGCAGGTCGGCGTCGCGTTCCATCAGGTCGGCGAGCTTCCACAGCAGGTTCTGCCGCTCGCGTGGGCGCATGCGGCTCCAGGGCGAATCGTCGAAGGCCTGGCGGGCGGCGCGCACGGCGCGGTCGACGTCGGCGGCGCTGGCGGAGGGCACCTGGCAGAGCACTTCGCCGGTGGCCGGATTGCGCAGGTCCATGAGGGCGCCATCGGCGGCACCGGTCCAATCGGCACCGATGAGCATCTTCGGCGCGCGCTGCAGGAAGGCGCGGGATTCGGGCTTGATGGGCAGGGAAGCGAGCATTGCGGTTGCCTCTTGTTGAGTTGTCCAGGAGGCTATCGCAACCGCTATGCCAATCCCTTGATTTGTAAGCAACTATATGAATTTATTATTGTTTTATTAGGGGGAACGATCTTGCAACAACGTTCGCTGTCGCAGCTTGCGACACTTCTGAGACAGCTATGGGAGCTGGCGGCTGGTGCTTGGGCAGCTAGCTGTCACCAGGAGCCATAGGGAATCCCGTACTTCTCGATATAGGCCTTGGAGGTCGCGGATAACGGTCGGTGCTGCCCTCCCGACTTACCTCCATAAGGTCCTTTCTTCACGACAGTACCCTGCACCCGCGCCACATCGATGGCCGACAGGCATGCCCCCATAAGCCAGACCTTGGCGATGCCTCCCGGCGCCAGGCCGACCGTCAGCATGTCGCGATAGTCTTCGCGCCAGATCCCCCTGGCCGGACAATAGCCTGTCTCCGGCTTCACCATCGCCTGCCGGGTGGACTCGGGGATCACGATATAGGCCTCGTAGGTCTGCGGCTCGACCAAGGACTGCCAGCGCACGTAGATCAGGCGCGGCAGATCGGCGCCCAGCACCTGTTTGCCGGCCCCGGCACCAGGCCGAATCGGCCAGCCCCGTGGATCACCCTTGAGGTTCTTCGGGGTATTGATTGCGGCAATCCCGTTCATGGCACGGCGAAAAACGCGATCCTGCACATCCACCGCATCGGCGGTTTCGATCCACACTTCCATGTAGTTGGGCGCGAACAGGCCCAGGCGCCACGAGTCATAGGGCAACTGGTGGACGCCACCGGCACAGCCGATCAGGCCGACCAACAAGCCCAGCAGCGCCAGGATTCCAAGCCTGCGGGCAATGGGGTCACCAGGAGCCATAGGGAATCCCGTACTTCTCGATATAGGCCTTGGACTCCGGCTCCAGGGGCAAGGCGTATTGACCGCCGCTAAGCCCACCGTCGGGTCCTTTCTTCACGACGGTACCCTGCACCCGCGCCACGTCGATGGCCGACAGGCATGGACCGATGAGCCAGACCCTGGCGATACCTCCCGGTGCCAAGCCGACCGTCAGCATCTTGCGATAGTCGGTTATCCACTTGGCGTCGGCTTGGCAGAAGGCCTTTTCTCCGACGACCATCGCCTGTCGAGTGGCCTCCGGGATCACGATATAGGCCTCGTAGGTCTGCGGCTCGACCAAGGACTGCCAGCGCACATAAATCAGGCGCGGCAGATCGGCGCCCAGCACCTGCTTGCCTTTACCCGCTCCAGGCCGAATCGGCCACCCTCGCGGATCGCCCTTGAGGTTCTTCGGGGTGTTGATTGCGGCAATCCCGTTCATTGCACGGCGAAAAACGCGATCCTGCACATCCACCGCATCGGCGGTTTCGATCCACACTTCCATGTAGTTGGGCGCGAACAGGCCCAGACGCCACGAGTCATAGGGCAGCCGGTGGGCGCCGCCGGCACAGCCGGCCAGTCCGAGCACCAAACCCAGCAGTACCATGATTCCGAACTTACTCATTGGGGTGCTCCTTGCGCTGCATCCTCTCGGCCGGGCGATTGATGAACACCACGTCCAGGGCACTGCTGTTCCAGCCCCTGGCGGCATTCCAGTTGGCCGAGAGGTGGATATAGCGGCGATGCAGCAAGGCGGTTTCCTCGGCGGTGAGAGGCGTGAACGCTTCCCCCAGGGCGAAAGCCTGCAGCTTGGTGGCGATGGGTTGCAGTTCGGCAGGTAAGGCGAAAGCCTGGGAACTGGGCACGGCTCTGAACGCTACGCCGGTACGCACTGCCCATTCCCGCATGATGCGCAGGTACACCAGTGACAGTTCGCCGCGCACCTCCCGCTCGCTGGCGATGGCGGCGTACACCCGCTTTTCCGCCGGCGTGTCCCGTGCACGACGGCGAACCTGTACCGACCAACTGGCGATGCTCAGCCCCTCGGACGGTACATAGGCCGACCAGTGGTGCAGCTCTCGATTGAAGCGCTGCCTGGTCCGCGAGTAAGCCCCGCTGCGCTCCTTGGCGAGCAAGTCGATTTCGAGGCTGCTGTCAGGCTTGCTCAACAGCAGCTTCTCCCTGGCCAGGGGCAGGTAACCGCCACCGATGTCCGAATGGCAGCCAGGGAGCATGATGTCCACTTCGGCCTGGGTCAGGGAAAAGTTGTGGCGGTACTCATGATCGGCCACCAGGTGGATCACCTGGCGGGCCATGCCTGGTGCGAGCCGTAGGTGCAGCCCGGAATTCCTGGCATTGTGCGCGCTGAAGTCGAGGTTTTGTGGCGAGACGATGGCGGCCACGGTATCGAACAACCCGATGAAGTTGAGGGCGAAGTCGCTGCGGTGGCGCCAGGCGAACCCCGCCGCCAGCAAGGTCGAGCCGGTGGGCAGCGACCGGGCCAGCAGGCTGTTCGCGCCCTTGAGCAGGTCGTTGGCGCAGTGCCGTGCCGCCGCCGCGCCCCGGCTGAACCCGAACAGGTCGATCTCGATCCGACGAATCTTGGCCTGAGGGTTTGCTGTTCTGAAACTGCGCAACTGCTCCATGGCCAGGGCAGGCATCTGCTCGACCCGCGCTGCCACGCCGGTATCTCCCTGGCCCGTACCCTGGCTATAGAGGGAGTCGCCCAGACCGCTGCGAGTGCCGATGCCTTCTATGTACACCGGTATATAAGCCTCCTCGGCTCCTGACGGCAGTTGCTCTTCCGCCTGGTCCGGATAGAGGGCATAAAGTCGCGCCACATTGCTGAGGTCATTGCCGTAACTGTTGTCCGGCGCCCCGCCCTGGCCGTCATAACCCAGGGTCGCGCAGTACTGGCGAATGTCCTCGGCGGCATCCTCTGCCAGCCCCACATCGGCGGCGAAGCAGCCGGCGGCTGCCGCACTGTTGGCCTCGTTGTTGCCGGTGCCGTCGAAGAACAGGCCCAGGCGCAGCACGATGCCGGGGTCCTCCAGCTCTTCCTCTTCTTCCTCCTCTTCCGAGAGATTGTTCGTAGCTGGACTAGGGGCAATTTTCAATGGCGCTGCAGCGGGAGGCATTGCGCCACCGGCAAGCGACGGGGCTGGAGCGTTGACGCTCGTCGATTGGGCAGGAGCAGGCATGGACCTGGATGCAACAGCGGTGTACTGAGTGGCTGAGCCATACACCACGTGGTCCGGGCAGCCACAGAGGACTCTATCGCCCGTAGCAACATACGGCTGCTTTTCCGACCAGTCGAATGCCGTCCCATAGATGGGAAACGCCCCTTTGCACTTACGGCATAGGGCGAGGTCGCCCGTTTGAGCAATGGCTTTGTCGCCTTCGAACCAGGTTGTAGTGGCCGATATGACTTCGCCGTATGTGGTTTTATCTCCAAGACAGACTAGCGCTCTCAATCAGAATCCCTCGCATTGAATCATCCACTCCCGACCGGAACATCGGTCGATTGCGAGGGTAGCCATAGCTCCGCGGTTACCGATGTAGGATGCGTCCGATTTGCAGTGATCTGCCCTGCAAAGCTGCCAATCAGGAACCCTTGGGGCGGTTAACTCCCAAGCTGCATAGCCCCTGGCTGGGCCCCGTGCGGGTGAGCACAATCACTGGAATTGGCTGTCAGCATCGCTGGAATATGCAACAACCCCAAACGAAACAGCCCGCGCGGAGCGGGCTGTTTCGCGAGGCGGGCGCGGCTCAGGCGTGGTGGATTTCGCGGTCCTTGGTTTCCGGGAGGAAGAAGGTGCCGAGGATGGCCGTCATCACCGCGATGACGATGGGGTACCAGAGGCCGTAGTAGATGTCGCCAGTGGCCGCCACCATGGCGAAGGCCACGGTGGGCAGGAAGCCGCCGAACCAGCCGTTGCCGATGTGGTAGGGCAGCGACATGGAGGTGTAGCGGATGCGCGCTGGGAAGAGTTCCACCAGCCAGGCGGCGATGGGCCCGTAGACCATGGTCACGTAGATCACCAGCACGGTCAGCAGCAACAGCACCGCCAGGTGGTTGGTCTTGGCCGGGTCGGCCTTCTCGGGGTAGCCGGCGTCCTTGAGCGCGGCGCTCATCTGCGCGGTGAAGGCTTCGGACTGCGCCTTGAAGTCCGCCGCGGGCAGGCTGCCGCCCTCGAAGCTGGCGATGACCTTGTCGCCAATGTGCACCTGGGCCACGGCGCCGGTTTCGGCCTTGACGTTCTCGTAGGGGATGGCCTTCTTCGCCAGCAGGCTCTTGGCCTGGTCGCAGGAGCTGGTGAATCTGGCCTTGCCCACCGGGTCGAACTGGAAGGCGCAGGCGGACGGGTCGGCGACCACGGTGACCGGGTTCTTCTCCTGGGCGGCGAACACCTCGGGGTTACCGAACTCGGTCAGGCCCTTGAAGATCGGGAAGTAGGTCAGGGCCGCGAGGATGCAGCCGGCCATGACGATCTTCTTGCGCCCGATGCGGTCGGACAGGCTGCCGAAGAACACGAAGAAGGGCGTGCCCAGCAGCAGGGAGCCGGCGATCAGCAGGTTGGCGGTCTGCGCGTCTATCTTCAGCGTCTGCAGCAGGAAGAACAGCGCGTAGAACTGCCCGGTGTACCAGACCACGGCCTGGCCGGCGGTGCCGCCGAGCAGCGCCATGATCACCACCTTGAGGTTGTCCCAGCGGGCGAAGGATTCGGTCAGCGGCGCCTTGGAGGCCTTGCCTTCTTCCTTCATGCGCTTGAACACCGGCGACTCGGAGAGTTGCAGGCGGATGTACACCGAGATGGCCAGCAGCAGGATGGAGAGCAGGAAGGGGATCCGCCAGCCCCAGTCCTCGAAGGCCTCGTTACCCAGGCCGGTGCGGCAGGCCATGATCACCAGCAGCGAGAGGAACAGGCCGAGGGTGGCGGTGGTCTGGATCCACGAGGTGAAGAAGCCGCGCTTGCCCTTGGGCGCGTGCTCGGCCACGTAGGTCGCCGCGCCGCCGTACTCGCCGCCCAGCGCCAGGCCCTGCAGCAGGCGCAGGCTGATGAGGATGATCGGCGCCGCCACGCCTATGCTGGCGTAGCTGGGCAGCATGCCCACCACGGCGGTGGAGATGCCCATGATGACGATGGTGATGAGGAAGGTGTACTTGCGTCCCACTAAATCGCCCAGGCGGCCGAACACGATGGCGCCGAAGGGGCGCACCGCGAAGCCGGCGGCGAAGGCGAGCAGGGCGAAGATGAAGGCGGTGGTCTCGTTGACCCCGGCGAAGAAGTGCTTGGCGATGATCGCCGCTAGCGAGCCGTAGAGGTAGAAGTCGTACCACTCGAAGACGGTGCCCAGGGAGGAGGCGAAGATGACCTTGCGCTCCTCCCGGGTGATGCCGTTGTGGGGTGTGTTGCCCGCGGTCGGGCTGTAGGTCTGCGCCATGTTCTTCTCCGTCTTGTTCTTGTGATGGGCCGGAGTCCTTAACCACCGTTGCCGCACTCGGGCCATGGGGTTGATGCAGCGGAACACGGATAGTCGAAGCGAGACTGCAGACAGGCTTCAGGCTGGCCCGGCAAGGCGTGCGGGCCATCTAGAAGCATAAACGCCATCTTCCAGATATCCAGCCGCGGCGGATCGGCTAGAACTAAGGGAGCTGTCTCAGGCTGCAATGGCTGTCGCGAATTGCAACGCCGCGCCGCCCCCGGCTTTGCGCCAAGCCTCTGTCGCGCAAGGTGTTTTCGGCGCTGGCACACAATATGTAGAGGCCCGGATGCGCAATCCCGCGGACACAAGCGGGAGACATTCCAAGGAGGCCCGATTTGAAGAGGACGTTCACTCCGTTGCCCGTGTTGCCCGGGTTTGGCGCCTTTGTCGCCACCTGCCTGCTGCTCTGGTTCCTGCCGTTGCTGGGCAATGCCTGGCTGTGGATCGCCGCCGTGCTCATCGTCCTCGGCGCCGCGCGGCCCCGGTGGCGTTCCCCGGCCTGGCCGCTGGCCCTGGGGGCGCTGTGCGGCGCCTGCCTGGCGCTGGCCCTGCACCTGCTGGCCGACCATTTCCAGCTGCGCTACGCCTGGCTCTACAGCAGCGCCGGGCTGCCCGGCTACCTGAAGATGGCCAACCTCTGGGGCGGCGACGAGGGCACCGTGCTGCTGCTGGCGACCTTCTGCACGGGCATCGCTGCCGGCCAGGCGCGCCGGGTCGGCTGGGCCGGGCGCGGCATGGCGCTGGTGGCCGCCTGGTATGTGGCTACCGCGGCCTGGCTCGGACCCTTCTCCGCGACGCCGGCGGACTGGCTGGCGGCGCAGCCCAGCCAGGGTATGAACGCCCACCTGCAGACCTTCTGGATGGCCTTCCACGCGCCCCTGGTGCTGGCCGCCTACGCCTGGGCCCTGGCGCCGGCCGGGGCGGCGCTGGATGCCCTGGGCGGCGGTGGCGAGGCCTACGCCGCCGTGGCCCTGCGCTACGGCCGGCGCGCCTGGCTGGTGCTCAGCGCCGGCATCGGCGCGGGCATGGCCTGGGCCATGGAGGATTTCACCTTCGGCCAGCTGTGGCACTGGGACCCGGTGCAGACCTCGGCCTTCGTGGTCTGGGCGCTGCTCGGCGCGGTGCTGCACGGCGCGCGGCGGTGGCGCCCGGACGGGGCCAACCGGCGCCTGCTGCCGCTGCTCAGCCTGCTGGCGGCGGCCATGGCTTGTGGCGCCCTGGCCGTTACCCGCAGCACGGTGCTGGCCAGCTCGCACCGCTACATAGGCACCACCTCCTGGCTGGCCCACCTGGGCCTGGCGGCGGTGCTGCTGGTCCTGGCCGGCTGGGCGACGCTGCGGGCGCGGCGCACGGCGGGGCGCAAGACGCGCTCGGACTGGACCATGGACCTGGCCATCTACCTGTTCGCCGGCAGCGCATTGCTGGCCCTGGGCGCGCTACTGCAAGCGCACCTCTATGAATGGCTGGGGCTGGAGCGGCCGAGCGACCTCAAGCCGTTCTTCGAGACGCTTACCGCCTGGGCCACCACCGACGAGATGAACGGCCTGCGCCGCGCCTTCGACCAGTGGGACGTGGACGGCTACGGCCTGGTGCGCTGGCTGCTGCCGCTGCTGGGCCTGCTCGGCCTGGTCGGCGGCTACAGCTTCCTGCGCCGCAGCGGCTGGCCGAAGCTGGCGTTGCTGGCGAGCCTGGCGATGGCCGTGGCCATGCTGCTGGTGGGTTGGCACGGCGGCTGGCTGAGCGCCGGCTACAGCGGCCAGGGCATGCTTTCGCAGAACATCGTGGTGGTGCTGCCCTGGCTGGATGCGGCGCTGCTGGGCGGGGCCTTCCTGCTGGCGTCCTGCGCCTTCTGGTGCGTGCTAGCCCTGTGGCGCAGCCGGCGCCTGGGCAACCTGCGCTACAGCGGCGGTGTGGCGCTGATCCATGGCGGCGCGGTGGTCGCCCTGGTCGGCGGGCTGGCGGCCACGGCGCTGAACACCTACCTGCAGGTGACCATCCCGCCCGGCGCCTCTTTCGAGCAGTGGCAGGCGCTGGCCAACGGCATGCAGTTGCGGGTGCTGCCCGACAGCACCCGGCCGGACCGCGCCGGCTACCACTCGGTGGCGCGGGTGGAGCTGCGCGAGGGCGGCCGCCAACTGGAAGGCCATGCGCTGTTCCAGGACAGCCGCGGCAACCCGCCGGCCTACCAGGGCCCGGTGCGCCAGCTGTGCGAGATCCTCGACTACCACTACGCGCGCTTCGCCTCGGACCGCGGCTACGTGCTGCACCCCTTCATCATCCGCGGCTGGCTGGGCGACCTGCAGGTGTGGGTGCCGGCCTCGCCGAGGCTGATGGGGCAGAAGGGCGAGGCCATCGAGAGCCTGGTGGTGATTCGCAGCTACCCGCTGCTGTCCTTCGTCTGGCTGGGGCTGGCCTGCATGCTGCTCGGCGCCTTGCTGCTGCCCGGCGCGGGCGTATCGCGCAAGCGCGTCCATACTGCATCCCAGGCGCGCCTCGATGGCCTGTCTCAGAGTTAGACAGCAATCGCGAAATTAGACGCGCCAACTTGTCGCAGGGTGGCCCGGAAAGCCGTCGAAAGCCTGATTCGACGGGGCTTCCAGGGTAGTGGCACACAACCTGCTAAACAGCTGGAGAGCTAGACGGAACCAGCTGTTCGCCCAGCGGTGGGCACAGAACAATTTCAACAAGAAACACCGAGGAGGCCTGATCTTGAAGATGACACGACTTCGGCACTACCTGGGCGCCGGAGCCCTGGCCACGCTGGCCATGGCGCTACAGCAACCGGCCCATGCCGCCGATGGCCAGACCATCATCAACGCCAAGTGCATGGCGTGCCACACCCCTGAGGGCAACAATTCCCTGAGCCGCATCAGCCACCAGCGCAAGACGCCGGAGGGCTGGCTGATGAGCATCGCGCGGATGCAGGTGATGTACGGCCTGAAGATCAGCGATGAGGATCGCCGCGCGGTGGTCAAGTTCCTCGCCGACAAGCAGGGCCTGGCGCCCAGCGAGACCGACGGCGTGCGCTACGCCCTGGAGCGCCGGCTGAACACCGTCGAGCACTTCGATAGCAACTTCGAGCAGATGTGCGCCCGCTGCCACTCGGCCGCGCGCATCGCCCTGCAGCGCCGTCCGGCGGCGGAGTGGGAGAAGCTGGTGAACTTCCACCTGGGCCGCTGGCCGTCGCTGGAGTACCAGGCGCTGTCCCGCGACCGCGACTGGTTCGACCTGGCGAAGAAGGAGATGGTCCCCGAGCTGGCCAAGCGCTACCCGCTGGACAGCAAGGCCTGGAGCGACTGGCAGAAGAACCGGCCCAAGGCCGAGTCCCTGGCCGGCGAGTGGAGCTTCGCCGGGCACATGCCGGGCAAGGGCGACGTGGCCGGCACTATGAGCGTTTCCGGCGGCGCGGACGACCAGTTCAAGGTCAGCGTCAAGGGCCAATACGCCGACGGCACGCCGTTCGACGGCGAGGGCAGCGCGGTGCTGTACAACGGCTACGAGTGGCGCGGCAACGTGAAGGTCGGCGACGTGACCCTGCGCCAGGTGTTCGCTGCGCTGAAGGGCCAGATGCAGGGCCGCATGTTCGACAAGGCCCATGACGAGCGCGGGCTGGACTTCGTCGCCGCGCAGAAGGGCACCAGCCACGTGCTGGGCGTGCAGCCGGCGTTCCTCAAGGCCGGCAGCGAGGCCGAGGTGAGCGTCATCGGCAGCGGCCTGAAGGGCAAGCCGTCGTTCGGCAAGGGCGTGGAGGTGGTCTCCGTGGTGTCGGAAACCCCCGAGCGCGTGACCGTGAAGGTCAAGGCCGATGCCTCGGCCGCAGCGGGCGAGCGTGAAGTCAGCGTCGGCAGTGCCAAGGGCGGCAGCCTGGCGGTCTACCAGGACATAGCCGAGGTCAAGGTGGTGCCGGAGTTCTCGGTCTCGCGCATCGGCGGCAACGGCGGTTCCACGCCCAAGGTGCAGGGCAGCTTCGACGCCGAGGCCTGGGGCAAGGGCGCCGACGGCAAGCCGTTCCGCATCGGCGTGTTCCCGGCCAAGTGGTCGGTGGAGCCCTTCGACGACCGCGCCAAGGAAGACCAGGACGTCAAGTTCGCCGGTGTGATGGACGCCGATACCGGCATCTTCACCCCCGGCGACGCCGGCCCCAACCCCGAGCGCAAGATGATGACCAACAACGCCGGCAACCTGAAGGTGATCGCCGCCGTGGACGACGCCGGCAAGACGCACCAGGGCGAAGGCCACATGATCGTCACCGTGCAGCGCTGGAACAACCCGCCGATCCCGTAGAGCCGGGTTCGGATGAACTGAACGCATGAACCCCCGCCCGCGGGCGGGGCGTACCAAGCAAGTTCCGGGAGGTCGCCATGGGCGCCATCTTGAATCTGGTCGAACGCAACCTGCACGAAGTGCGGGTGGACGCCGACCGCCTGTTGTTCCACATCCCCAGCTCCTCGCTGTTCGCCAGCGACGAGCTGACCGGCGGGATCATCGATGCCCTGCGCGGGCACGCCTGCTCGCCGGACGAGCTGACGCAGCGCCTGGCCGGGCGCTTCGAGGCCGACGAGATCGACGAGACCCTGCGCGAGCTGATCGCGCTGGAGCTGGTCAGCGACGGCTCGCCGCTCACCCCTGAAATTGGCATCAAGAAAGTTGACCGCACGGCGCTCAACACCGTGGTGCTGAACGTCAACACCGGCTGCAACCTCAGCTGCACCTACTGCTACAAGGAAGACCTGGACAAGCCCTCGGCCGGCAAGAAGATGGGCGCGGAAACCGCCGAGGCCTCGGTGGAGATGCTGCTCAAGGAGTCGCCCGACGAGAAACGCTACACCGTGGTGTTCTTCGGCGGCGAGCCGCTGTCCAACCGCCCGCTGATCGAGCACATGGTGGCCTACTGCGAGCGCCGCTTCGGCGAGCTGGGCAAGCAGGTGGATTTCGTCATGACCACCAACGCCACGCTGCTCACCGAGGAGATCGTCGACTGGCTCAACGCCCACCGCTTCGGGCTTTCCGTCAGCATCGACGGGCCGAAGACGGTGCACGACCGCAACCGCATCACCGTGGGCGGGCAGGGCACCTACGACGTAGTGCGGCGCAAGGCCGACATGCTGCTGTCGCGCTACACCAGCCGCCCGGTGGGCGCGCGGGTGACCCTGACCACCGGCGTCACCGACGTCGAGACCATCTGGAACCACCTGTTCAACGAGATGGGCTTCGCCGAGGTCGGCTTCGCCCCGGTGACCTCCGGCGACATCAGCAGCTACAACCTCACCACCGACGAGTTGCAGCAGGTGTTCGCCAACATGAAGGCCCTGGGCCGCCGCTACCTGGCGGAGGCGCTGGAGGGGCGCAACATCGGCTTCTCCAACCTGCACCAGCTGATCACCGACATCCACGAGGGGCAGAAGAAGGCCCTGCCGTGCGGCGCCGGGCTGAAGATGCTGGCGGTGGACCACAAGGGCGAGCTGAACCTGTGCCACCGCTTCACCGGCTCGTCGCTGCCGACCTTCGGCAACGTGCATAACGGGGTGAAGCAGGCCGAGCTGAACGAGTTCCTCTCCCAGCGCCTGGACCGCACCGACACCGGCTGCGCCAGCTGCCGCATCCGCAACCTGTGTTCCGGCGGCTGCTACCACGAGAGCTACGCGCGCTACGGCGACCCGGCGCACCCCACCTACCACTACTGCGAACTGATGAGGGACTGGGTGGACTTCGGCATCGAGGTCTACAGCCGGATCATGGCTTCGAACCCCAGCTTCATCGACCGCCACATCACTCCGCGGAAGGCGCACTGACATGAAACATCTCAAAGCGATCAACAACAAGGCGCAGCAGCTGGAGCAGGCCGCCGCCGAGGACCGCATCGAGGACGTGGTGGCGATGAACTCGGTCGCCGGCTGCGCCTCCACCACCGACCCGGGCTGGGAGATCGACGTGTTCGGCGGGGTTTCCTCGCTGTGCCAGCCGATGGAGGCCGACCTCTACGGCTGCTCCGACCCCTGCTGGTGGCCGGCCCAGGTGCCGGACATGATGAGCACCTACCCCGACTGGAACAAGGACGCGCAGGCCTCCGCGGAGAACTGGCGCAACCTCGGCACCGTATTCCCGGACGACAAATGAGCGGACAGAAGAACAAGAGGAAGCACTGCATGTCCAGAAAAGCATTCGCCGCCGTCCTCGGTGGCCTCTCGCTGGCCTGCGCGCTGCACGCCGCAGCCGCCGCCAACGAGGACAAGGCCCTGGAAAGTGGCCACGAGTACCTGGTGTCCACCAACTACCCGAACAACCTGCACGTCATCGACATGCAGACCGACAAGCTCTACAAGACCTGCACCATTCCCGGCGCCTATGGCCCGGGCATGATCCAGCTGTCGCCCGACCGCAAGATCGCCTACGTGCTGAGCAATCACTACGCGGACATCTACGGCCTGCAGCTGGACGACTGCAAGCCGGTGTTCCACGCCACCATCGCGCAGAAGCCGGGCGAGAACGCGCGCTCGATGTTCTCCATGACCGTCAGCCACGACGGCAAGGAGGTCTACGCCATCGCCAACCCGACGCTGATCCTCGCCGAGCACTACGAGGTGCAGCAGCCGCGCCTGCAGGTCTACGCCGCCGACGGCGGCATGGACGCCAAGCCGATCCGCACCTTCCCGGCGCCGCGCCAGTTGACCATCATGCAGACCGGCGACGACGGCACCCTGTACGTGGCCGGCCCGGACATCTACAAGGTGGACGTGAAGACCGGCAAGTTCGACGTGCTGATCCCCAGCCGCAACTGGAAGCGCCCGAACTACTCGCCGCCGGACGTGCTCTACGTGTGGAACCAGCAGACCTACCCGCGCGACTTCTCGCTGCTGTACACCACCGCTAAGTTCAAGGACGCCAAGCAGGACCCGGCCACCGCCGACTACCTGTACGGCTTCTTCAACATCGACCTGGCCACCGGCAAGACCGAGACCGTGGACTTCGGCCCGGTCACCGAGGTGTACTTCAGCGGCATCCGCTCGCCGAAGGACCGCAACGTGATCTACGGCGTGCTCAACCGCCTGGTCAAGTACGACATCAAGGCGCAGAAGGTGGAGAAGGCGGCCAACCTCGACCACTCCTACTACTGCCTGAGCGCCAACAAGGCCGGCACCAAGCTGTACCTGACCGGCACCCTGAACGACGTGGCGATCTTCGACGCCGACAGCCTGGAGCGCATCGGCGACCTGAAGCTGCCCGGCGGCGACATGGCGATCACCACCAGCCAGGCCTTCATCCGCTGAAAACGCCGGGCGCCGCCTGCTGGCGGCGCCCGGTCGGGCTTTTTTCAGGCGCCGGGGTCGACGACTTCCGGCTCCGCTTCCTCCGCGCTCAGGTAGCGTTGTGCGCCGCAATGGCTGCAGCGCTGATGAAGCATCAGCACCTCGCCCACGCGGGTGGGCACGCCCTCGCTCCAGCGGCAGCCCAGGAAAAAGCAACGTAATCGCATGAGACCTCCCGTCGGGAATGGCTCCCGAGCGCAGAACAGGCAGCGTGGGTTCGGATCGTCCCGGCTTGTTCTTGTCTGGCGACGGTCGCGGCCAGCATCCGCCCGGCGCTCTAGAATGGGCAATCTAATCGCCGCAGGGCCCGCGGGACGGGGCTGCGCGGCCTTGTCGCTCCAACTGCCGTCACCTTTTCGGTCGATTGACCCGCCGGGGCATATCCCTAGCATCCGGGGTGGCGGCGGTTCCGCACCCGGTGCGGACGCCAGGTTTCGAACGATGGGGGCCACGAGGGCCCGGGGTGAAGCAATGAGCAAGAACAAGAACGGCCGCGCGCTGGTGACCGGCGCCTCCGCCGGCATAGGCGCGGCCTACGCCCAGCGCCTGGCGTCGCGGGGCCACGACCTGCTGCTGGTGGCCCGCGACCGCGAGCGCCTGATGGCCCTGGCCGCCTGCCTGCAGGCCGAGTACGGGGTGGACGTCGACATCCTGCCGGCGGACCTGACCGAGCCGAAGGAGCGCGCCCGGGTGGAAGCCCGCCTGGCCACGGACGCCGACATCGACATGCTGGTGAACAATGCCGGGATGGCGGTCAAGGGCAGCATGGTGGAGGCGGGGCTGGACCAACTGGAGCAGATGATCACCCTCAACGTGCTGGCCTCGGCGCGCCTGGCCGGCTGCGCGGCCAAGGCCTTCGCCGCGAAGGGGCGGGGCACCATCGTCAACCTCACCTCGATCCTGGCCCTGGCGCCGGAACAGTTCAACGGCGTGTACAGCGGCACCAAGGCCTTCCTGCTCAACCTGAGCATCTCCATGCAGCAGGAACTGGCGCCCCTGGGCGTGCGCGTGCAGGCGGTGCTGCCGGGCGCCACCCGCACGGAAATCTGGGACCGCTCGGGCACCGACGTGCCGGAAGACATCCTCATGGAAGTCGGCCACATGGTCGACGCCGCCCTGGCCGGCCTGGCCCAGGGCGAGGTCATCACCATCCCGGCCTTGCCCGACATGCAGGACTTCGACGCCTACACCCGCGCCCGGCAGAACCTGGCGCCGCTGCTCTCCGGGCGTCTGCCGGCGGAGCGGTATGGGGTGCGGGTGGATTGAGGCCGGGGCATTCCGGAGCGCGCGGCTTTTCGTAGGAGCGAGCTTGCTCGCGAACGGTGTTTTGCATGGGGTTGCGGGTGCCGGGGCTTGAGAACACCCTCTCCCTGAAGGGCGAGGGTTGGGGAGAGGGAGCGGAGTTAACCCGAGGCGCCGACATCGCCGGCGAATCCCCCTGTAGGAGCGCGCCCTGCGCGCGAAATCGCGGGCAGGGCCCGCTCCTACACTGGCCGAGAATACCGCGCTTCCCCGTAGGAGCGGACCTTGTCCGCGATAGCCGGACATATCGGCGCGATTCGCGGATGAGATCCTACAGTTCACCCGCAATATCGCGCTTGAGGTAACGCCGGGTGCTTTCCAGAATGCGCCCGGACAATGCCGGATCCACCACACTGCGCGACAGCAGCAGTGCACCGACCAGCGTCGCCAGGGTCGCCACCGCCTGGTCCGGATCATGGCCCTCGGGCAGAACCTTCTCCAGGCGCTCCAGGCGCTGGACAAGGGCCTGGTCGGTAGTCGGGCTGGGTTTGCCGCGGGCGCCCAGCTCGGCGCTCAGGGTGGGGAAGGGGCAGCCGCGCTCGGGGTGGTCGCGGTGCTGCTCGGAGAGGTAGTCGTCGATGAAGTTCGCCAGCGCGTCCGGCCCGCCGAAAGTCCTGCCGGCCACTTCGGCGAGCTGCTCGGAGGCCGCCTGCAGGGCGATTTCCACCAGCTCTTCCTTGGACTTGAAGTGCGCATAGAAGCCGCCGTGGGTCAGCCCCAGGGCCTTCATCAGCGTCTGCAGACCGGTGGCTTCCACACCCTCGCTGCGGAAACGCCGCGAGGCCTCGTCGATGATGCGCTGGCGCGTCTGGGCCTTGTGGTCTTCGGGGTAGCGCATGGACGTGTTCCCGGGCTGAATGACATGTCGGTCGTCATTCTAACCCCCAGGACCGATCCTGCGTCGTAGGACTTCAGACCAGGCTGTCGGGATCGCCGACGAACATGCTGATGCGCGAGCGCAGCCAGCGTTCGGCCGGGTCGTTGTCCTGGGCGCCGCGCCAGACCAGCGACAGCTCCGCCGGGCGCGGGGTGAAGGGTGGGTCCTCGGCGCGCAGGCCGCCGGCGGCGGTCAGCGCCAGGGCCGCGTAGTCCGGGACGGTGGCGATCAGGTCGGTGCCGGCGAGCAGCGCCCCCAGGCCGTTGAACTGCGGCACCGCCAGCACCACCTGGCGCTTGCGCTCGAGGGTCGCCAGCTGTTCGTCGACGAAGCCTTCCAGGTCGCCGGCGTAGGACACCATGGCGTGGGGCCGGGTGCAGTAGTCGTCCAGGCTCAGCGGGCCGGGCACCGAGTCGGCGCGCAGCACCTTCCACTTGCTGCGGCGCAGGGTCTTGCGCTTGGCATTGGCCGGCAGCTCGTCGGTGTAGCTGACGCCCGCGGAAATCTCGCCGGAGGCCAGCAACTGCGGCATCAGCAGGTAGTTGGCGCGGCGCACCACCAGGACTATGCCCGGCGCCTCGGAGCGCAACCGGCGCAGCAGCGCCGGCAGCAGGCCGAACTCGACGTCGTCGGACAGGCCGATGCGGAACACCGACTTGCTGGTGGCCGGGTCGAAGTCGGCGGCGCGGCTCAGCGCGGTGGAAATGGAGTCCAGCGCTGGCGACAGGTGGCCGAAGATCTCCTGGGCCCGCGCGGTGGGCTCCATGCTGCGGCCGGTGCGGACGAACAGCGGGTCGTCGAACAGGTTGCGCAGGCGCGCCAGGGCCGCGCTGATCGCCGGCTGGCCGAGGAACAGCTTCTCGGCGGCGCGGGTCACGCTGCGCTCGTGCATCAGCGTTTCGAAGACGATCAACAGGTTGAGGTCAACCTTGCGGAGGTCGTTGCGGTTCATGGGGGCTCCCTGACGATGGGGGAAAAGTGAAGCGCGGCGCGTCTGGCGTCAAGGTCTGACGGATAAGTCCTTGATCATTTTCCGCATTCTTCCTTAGCAAGACGCTTCATTGCCGTTATCCTTCCCTACTGCGCAGCCGTATTTTTCGGGCGTTGCCTGGCGCTCCGGCCTGCGCGATCGATATGCCTGCGGAATCATCGGCATTTATGTCGACTATCGATAGCGGTGGGTAGCAAGCACAAGAAAGCCCGGATAGAGTCCGTGGCTATAAAGCATCAAAGGCGAGGTATGTGATGTCCCGCATGATCCGATTCCACCAGTTCGGTGATGCCTCGGTACTCAAACTCGAGGAAGTCCCGACCCCACGGCCGGGGCCGGATGAAGTCCTGATCCGCACCCAGGCGCTGGGCGTGAGCTGGCGCGACGTGCTCTGGCGGCAGAACCTGGCGCCCGACCAGGCCCAGCTGCCCGCCGGGATCGGCTACGAACTGGCCGGTGTGGTCGAGGCGGTGGGCGCGAACGTCACCGATCTTGCGCCCGGCATGGCCGTGGCCAGCTTCCCGGCCGACTCGCCGAACCAGTACCCGGCCTGGGGCGATTACGTGGTGATGCCGCGCACCTCGCTGACGCGCTACCCGGACAACCTGACCCCCATCGAGGCCGCGGTGCATTACACCGGCCTGCTGTACGCCTACTTCGCCCTGGTCGAGCTGGCCGGGCTGCAGCCGGGCCAGCACGTGCTGATCACCGAGGCCGGGCACTGCCTGGCGCCGCAGTCGATCCAGCTGGCCAAGGCCCTGGGCGCCAAGGTGATCGCCACCACCAGCCACGAGAACACCCGCGACTTCATCCGCAGCCTGGGCGCCGACAAGGTGATCTACACCGAGGAACAGGACCTGGTGCTGGAAGTCGAGCGCTTCACCGACGGCAAGGGCGTGGAAGTGGTCCTGGACCAGTGCGCCGGCCCGCAGATGAAGCTGCTGGGCGACGTCGCCGCGCCGCGCGGCAAGCTGATCCTCTACGGCATCAACGGCGGCAACGACGCCACCTTCCCGGCCTGCGCGGCCTTCAAGAAGCACCTGCAGTTCTACCGCCACTGCGTGCTGGACTTCACCGGCCAGCCGGAAATCGGCCTGACGCGCAACGACGAGGCGGTGCAGCGGGCGTTGCAGGCGATCAACCAGATGACCGCCGACCAGTTGCTCAAGCCGAGCATCGACAAGGTCTTCGACTTCGCCAAGTTCCGCGAGGCCAGCAACTACATGGAAAGCTGCCCCGGCGGCGGCCGGGTGGTGATGAAGGTCGCCGACTGACCTGCCTGCCCGCGCGATGCCAGAAGCCACTCCCCGGAGTGGCTTCGGTGTTTCTGCGCACCCGTTTTTCGTAGGAGCGCCTCGGCGCGGGGAAACCTGTGCGGGCCCTGCCCGCGATTTCGCGCGCAGGGCGCGCTCCTACAAGGGGCATGGCGCGAGGCAACCCGTAGGAGCGGATCTCATCCGCGAATCGCGCCGGGACCTCCGACTATCGCGGACAAGGTCCGCTCCTACGGGGACATGCTGTGCCTCCCGGAGACCTGTAATTGGATGGACTCACCCTCACCGAGGCGTCGAGGCGCCACGGTGGCGGTCTAAGAAGCCACCGACAGTGAGGGTGAGTCCATGAAAAAGCATACGACGATGAATAAGCCGGTGTCTGCAACC
>NZ_BSQE01000023.1:0-115783 GCF_030268185.1 Pseudomonas sp. NBRC 100443 | reverse complement strand
AGGCAGCGCTTTTAGTACATCGTGAAAACGGCTTATCCTGAACATCTTGCGGGGGCTGTGAGGTTGAGTTGGCGCTCAACGGTTTAACCCGTGCCTTCAGCCCCCGCAAGCCCTCCAGACGCCCCCTTGAAAATATTCCGGACAGTAGTGCGCGAACGCGGGAATGACGATGGGGAGATGGGAGCACAGAGCCAAGAACCACAAACGAAGCCCTCTCCCAAGCACCTGAACAGACTTTTTCGCAGGCAAAGAAAAACCCGGCCGAAGCCGGGTTTTTCCTGGAACTCAGACCAATTACTGCTGCTTGGCCTGGGCTTCCACTTCGGCTTCTACGCGACGGTTGACGGCGCGGCCTTCAGCGGTGCTGTTGTCAGCAACCGGACGGCTCTCACCATAACCCACGGCGTTCACGCGGCCGCCTTCCACACCGTACTCGTTGACCAGCACGTCACGAACGGCGTTGGCGCGACGCTCGGACAGTTTCTGGTTGTAGGCGTCGGTGCCGACGGAGTCGGTGTGGCCTTCAACGGTGGTGGAGGTGGACGGGTACTGCTTCATGAAGTCAGCCAGGTTCTTGATGTCAGCGTAGCTGTTCTCTTTGACCTTGGACTTGTCGAAGTCGAACTTGACGTCCAGCTGGACGCGGACGACTTCAGCGACGGCCGGGCAGCCGTTGGCGTCAACGGTGACGTTGGCCGGGGTGTTCGGGCACTTGTCGACGTTGTCGCAGACGCCGTCGTGGTCTTCGTCGGAGCAGACTTCAGCGACCGGCTCCGGAGCCGGGGCCGGCTTGGCGCCGCCACCGAAGTTCATGCCGACGCCGACGCCAGCCATCCACTCGCCCTGGTGACCGTTGTCACGCTTCTCCAGGCCGTACTGGCCGTCGAGGCTGGCCTTGGCGAAGAAGTTCTCGGTGAAGTAGTACTTCAGGCCGGCGCCGATGTTGGCCATGGTCAGGTTCTGACGGCCGCCGTTCTCGCTGTTGACGTTGGTCAGGCTCTGGTGACCGATGCCGGCGGAAACGTACGGACGCAGGCCGACACCCGGGGTACCGAAGTGGTAGATGGCATCCAGGGAAGCCAGGTTGCCATGGACCTTCTTGTTGCCGGACTCGTAGGTGCCACGAATGTCGTGGTATTCACCGTAGGAGAGCGCCAGCTCGACGTCGTCGGTCAGGAAGTAGCCGACGGAACCGCCGTAGAGGTCCCCGTTCTTCATGTTGCGGGTGCTGTCAGTGAAGTAGCGCTTGCCGAAGGCTTCGGCTTCGACTGCGCCTTGGCCTTGAGCGAAAGCATTCACGGCGGAAGCAGCGATCATGGAGCCGATCACGACGCCCAGGGTGTTCTTCAGTTTCATCCGTTAAATCCCCATCTTGGTGGTCAGTAAGCCGATGACCGCCGACAAAAGGCAGGCCATACAACTTGCGGGCAAGTTTATCAGAACTTGCGAATTAGAGAGACAACATTTACCCAACTATGTTTCGGATATGCCCGAAAACTTTTCGCGCAGCCGATCCAGTGCACGCTTGTATCGCATCTTGGTCGCACTCAGGCCCATGTGCATGATGTCGGCGATCTCCTGGAATTCAAGCTCTGCGACAAATCGTAGCACCAGAATTTCCCGATCGATGGGATTGACATGTACCAGCCATCGGTCCAGGCCGCCTCGCTCCTCGACCTTCGGCGCCTTCTCCTCGGAAGCCTCCTCGAGCGGGTCCAGGCTCAGCGCATCGAGCAGCCGGCGCTTTCGTCTTTCCTTGCGATATTGGGTTATGCACTCGTTGTAAGTGATGCTGTACAACCAAGTTTTGAACTTCGATTTGCCCTCGAAGTTCTTCAATCCATACAGCACCTTGAGCATCACTTCCTGGCACACGTCGTCGGCATCCCGATCGTTGCCCAGATAGCGCGCGCAGACGTTGAACAGCGTGCGCTGGTATCGGCGCATCAGCTCCTCGTACGCCCGGGTGACGTGGAACAGCTCGTCATGGGCGCGCTCCACCAGCTCCTCGTCGGTCAGCTGGCGCGGGTCGTAGCGCTGGGACAATGGTTGCGGCTTGTTCAAGTCGGGTTCGGGCCAGGTCATGTCGGCCGCCGACGCGGCTTACGCGAAGCGGCGTCGGCGTTGCACGGGATCATCTCAGCGGCTGGTCACACGGCGCTCGAGGAGCACGCGGTTGGCAATGGACACCAACTCGCCCTCATCGGTCATCAGAATAGTCTTGATGGTGCCGATTTCTTCGATGATGCCTTCGACATCGTCCACTTTCACCTCTTGCCCGACCTGGTACAGCTCGCGCACGTAGATGCCGGCGATGATCTGCCCGGCGATCTCCCGGCTGCCCAGGCCCAGGGCCAGGGCAGCGGCGAGGCCGACGGTGATCAGCACGATGGCGATGATGTAGTTGAGCAGGTCGGTCTTGACCTCGAGCTGGCCGACGGCCACCGAGATGCTGATGATGATCACCAGCCACTGGGCCACGCGCCCCAGGCCGCCGGCGTATTCCAGGCCGACGCCCTCGGCGGCGCCGCGCACCACGCTGTTGAGCAGTTGCGCCAGGAGCACGCCGACGATCAGCACCAGGGCCGCGCCGAACACCTTGGGCAGGTACAGGGCGAGCACGTCGAGGGTGGCGGAGACGCGCTGCAGGCCCAGGGATTCGGCGGCGGAGACCAGGAACACCAGCAGCACGAACCAGTAGACGATCTTGCCCACCAGGGTCGAGACCGGCACCTGGATGCCGATGCGGGCCATCAGCTTGGTCAGGCCGGTGCCGCCCATCAGGCGGTCCAGGCCGAGCTTGGCCAGCAGCTTGGACAGCAGGGCGTCGAGCAGCTTGGCCACGACGAAGCCCAGCAGCACCACCACCAGGGCGCCGAGCAGGTTCGGGATGAACCCGGCGAGCTTGCCCCACAGGGTGTTCATGGCGGTGAGCAGGCTTTGCGTCCAGATATCGAATTGCATCTTCAGTCGGCCTTGTCAGCGGAAGGGGCGGAATTCTGCGGGCGCCGGGACACCGGCGCAAGGTGGGCGGCGCCGCGGCTCACGCCCAGGCTCAGGGCTTGCAGCCAGTGGCCCATGAGGCTGAACAGGTCGCCGGCGCCAACCTGGCGGTTGGCGGTCTTCAGCACGCGACCCAGGCGCGCGTCTTCCTCCGGCTCCTGGTCCGGCATGCGCAGCAGGTTGCGCAGGGATTCTTCGAACGGATCGTGCATGCACAGCTCTCCTTCGTGTGCTGCCTTGACGCAGCCACACCCCCACAAGTCACATCAGAGCCAGCGCAGGCGGCGGAAGATCCACCACTGGGTCGCGGCGATCACGGCCATCAGCAGGCAGGCCATGGCGAAGCCGTGCGGCGCGCTGGAGCCCGGAATCCCGCCTACGTTGATGCCCAGAAGCCCGGCCACGAAACTCATGGGCAGGAAAAAGCCGGTGATGATACCAAGAATGTACATGGTCTTGTTCATCCGCTCGGTGATCCGCCGGTGCTCGGCCTCCTGGATCAGCGAGATGCGCTCGCGCACCAGCTCCAGTTCCTCGAGGTTGCGCGTCAGGCGATTGTACAGCTCGTTCCAGTAGTCGGCGTCGTCGCCCAGCGTCCAGGACAGCTTGATCCGCGTGAGCTGCGAGTAGATGTCGCGCTGCGGCGCCAGGTAGCGCCGCAGGCCCGCGGAGCGCCGGCGCAGGGCGCGCAGCTCGGCCTGGTCGGGCACGTTGCGCTCGTCTTCCTCGATGGCCTCCTCCATGGCGTCGAGTTCGTCGGCCAGGCCGCCGATCAGGGTATCGATGCGGTCGGTGAGGTAGTGCGCCAGGCTCAGCACCAGCTCCGAGGCGTTCTTCGGGCCGCGCCCGGCGGCCAGGTCCTGGCGCAGGTCGGCCACCGCCTTGAGCGGGCGCAGGCGCAGGGAGATCACCCGCTGCTTCTCGGCGAACACTCGCAGCGAGACCATGTCCTCGGGCACCGCGCCGGGGTTGAGGTTGACCCCGCGCAGGAACAGCAGCAGGCGCTCGGCGCCCAGGTCCAGCAGGCGCGGGCGGGTCGCCTCCTCCAGCAGCAGGTCGCAGGTGAATTCGTTCAACCCGCTGGAGTCGCGCAGCCAGGACTGCGCCTCGGGGACACCACGGTCCCAGTGCACCCAGAGGCTTTCCTCGGGCTTGAGGTCCAGCAGCGGCAGTTCGCTGCGGGAAATCTGCCGGCCACCGCCGTGGCCATCGAGGACGTAGCCGTAGATCAGCCCACGCTCGGTGCCGCTTTCGTATTGCTGCATCGCCTGTTCCATGAAGTGCCAGAGATGCCGGGCGCCGCCGGCAGGTGCGGTCATTGACCGGCGAAGGCGCCCGGCGTTCAGCTCACTCGGGCATTTTCAGGGCCTGGGGGGAGACGATGATGCCGTTGTTGTCGGCGTAGACGAACTCGCCCGGGCGGAAGGTGACGCCGCCGAAGGTCACGGCCACGTTGAGGTCGCCGATGCCGCGCTTGTCGGTCTTCATCGGGTGGCTGGCCAGAGCCTGCACGCCCAGGTCGGTCTGCGCGATCACATCGACGTCGCGGATGCAGCCGTAGACCACGATGCCTTCCCAGCCGTTCTTCGCCGCCTTCTCGGCCAGCATGTCGCCCAGCAGCGCGCGGCGCAGCGAGCCGCCGCCGTCGACCACCAGCACCTTGCCCTTGCCGTCCTTGTCCACCTGCTCCTTGACCAGCGAGTTGTCCTCGAAGCACTTGATGGTGACGATCTCGCCGCCGAAGGAGTCGCGACCGCCGAAGTTGCTGAACATGGGCTCGACGACCTGGACCAGGTCGGGATAGGCATCGCACAGATCAGGGGTGACGTATTGCATGGAGAGACTCCTTGGAGTGTCGGGATGAACCTGCGGCGGACCGGCGGAGCGGCGATGAAGCCCGGAATGACCGGAACCCGGCTTGGCGTCACAGTCTAGCGACTGTCACGCCATCCGCCTACGCCCGCCGCCCTGCTCCGCGGCTTGGCGCCTTTCGCCGGGAGGCACGCGTAGGGCGCATAACGCCTACGGCGTTATCCGCCGCCTGGCCTTGATTGCCGGCGGCGCCAGGGTTGACCTGGGCGTTGGCCATGGCCTCGGTGTATCGGCGGATAACCGCGAACGGTTATTCGCCCTACGCCGCCCCACCTGCACCATTCCCCTGCGCGCGAAATCGCGGGCAGGGCCCGCTCCTACAGCCCGCCGGATGGCACGGTATTCCTCCCCCCGTAGGAGCGGACCTTGTCCGCGATAACCGGACGTCCCGGCGCGGATCGCGAATAAGATCCGCTCCTACGCTGCCCCACCCACGCCATTCCAATGTAGGAGCGCGCCCTGCGCGCGAAATCGCGGGCAGGGCCCGCTCCTACAGCCCGCCGGATGGCACGGTATTCCTCCCCCGTAGGAGCGGACCTTGTCCGCGATAACCGGACGTCCCGGCGCGGATCGCGGATAAGATCCGCTCCCACGCTGCCCCACCCGCGTCATTCCCCTGTAGGAGCGCGCCCTGCGCGCGAAATCGCGGGCAGGGCCCGCTCCTACAGCCCGCCGAATGGCACGGTATTCCTCCCCCCGTAGGAGCGGACCTTGTCCGCGATAGCCGGACGTCCCGGCGCGGATCGCGGATAAGATCCGCTCCTACGCTGCCCCACCCATGCCGTAACCATGTAGGAGCGCGCCCTGCGCGCGAAATCGCGGGCAGGGCCCGCTGTCCTACGAAAAGCACCTCGGCGCAGCCTGTAATCCTACGGGTTGCCGGGAGGCAGGGCCTGGTGCTGCAGCCAGTGCAGGACCCGCGGCCAGACCTCGCGCTGGGCGCTCTTGCTCACCAGCATCTCGACGTGCCCGAAGTTTTCCGAAAAGCCCTGCCGGCGCCCCAGGCAGAGGTATTCACGGACCTCGGAGCCGAACTGTTCGAACAGCTTGCGGCAGGCCCAGGGCGGGTCCTGGCGGTCGCCCTCGGCGCTGACCGCCAGCACCGGCGCCGTCACCTTGGCCAGGCCGCCCCACCAGTCGTTGTCGCGTTCGCCGAAGCGGCCGAACAGGCCGTACCAGCGCAAGGCCTCCAGGGCCAGGCCGATGGGCTCGTCCTCCGGGCCGCGGCGCAGGCGCGGGCCGGGGATCACGCCCATGCGCTTGAGCAGCAGGCGCCCGCTCCAGGCCACCGGCGGCAGCTTCAGCGCCCAGTAGTCGCGGCTGACCTGGCTGCCGAACAGGGCCACGCTGGCCACCTGCTCCGGCGCCAGGTAGCCGCCGCCGAGGGTCGCCGCCAGGCTGATGCCGCCCAGGGAATGGCCGATCCAGTGCGGCGCCTGGCCGCTCTGCTCGACGACGAAGGCGGCGATGGCCGGCAGGTCGAAGCGCGCGTAGGCGGCGACGCTGTTGCGCGAATAGTCGAGGTTGCGCGGCGACAGGCCGTGGCCGCGCATCTCCGGTATCCACACGTCGAAGCCGGCGCGCGCCAGGTACGGCCCCAGGCCGATGCCCTTGGGCGAGTACCAGAAGCGCCGGTTGGAGAAGCTGCCGTGCACCAGGATCACCGGTACGCCACGCTGCTCGCGGCCCGGCAGGCCCAGGCGGGTCAGCGCCAGCTCGACGCTGGGGTCCGGGCTGTTGTTGGGTTTCAGGCGGTAGACGTCCTCGGTGAGGTCGCCACGCAGTTCGGCGCTGACGAGCGCCACGGGAAAGAGTCGGCTACTGCTGTGCATGTCGTTGGATGGGCTGGCACGAAAAAGGGCGGGTGCAAGCACCCGCCCTTCCTGAACCCGCAGGTTCGGTTGGCGTCAGGCCTGGCCTTCGGCCAGGAAGAACCAGGTGTCGAGCACCGAGTCGGGGTTCAGCGAGACGCTCTCGATGCCCTGCTCCATCAGCCACTTGGCCAGGTCCGGGTGGTCCGAGGGGCCCTGGCCGCAGATGCCGATGTACTTGCCGGCCTTGTTGCACGCCTGGATAGCGTTGGCCAGCAGCTTCTTGACCGCCGGGTTACGCTCGTCGAACAGGTGCGCGACGATGCCCGAGTCGCGGTCCAGGCCGAGGGTCAGCTGGGTCAGGTCGTTGGAGCCGATGGAGAAGCCATCGAAGAACTCCAGGAACTCCTCGGCCAGCAGGGCGTTGGACGGCAGTTCGCACATCATGATGACCTTCAGGCCGTTCTCGCCGCGCTTCAGGCCGTTGGTGGCCAGCAGTTCGACCACCTGGGAAGCCTCGCCGAGGGTGCGCACGAAGGGCACCATCAGCTCGACGTTGGTCAGGCCCATCTCGTTGCGGACCTTCTTCATCGCCCGGCATTCCAGCTCGAAGCAGTCGCGGAAGGATTCGCTGATGTAGCGCGAGGCGCCACGGAAGCCGAGCATCGGGTTCTCTTCTTCCGGCTCGTAGAGCTTGCCGCCGATCAGGTTGGCGTACTCGTTGGACTTGAAGTCCGACAGGCGCACGATGACCTTCTTCGGCCAGAAGGCCGCGGCCAGGGTGCTGACGCCCTCGACCAGCTTCTCGACGTAGAAGCCCACCGGGTCGTCGTAGCCGGCGATGCGCTTCTCGACGCTTTCCTTGATGTCGGCCGGCAGGCTGGCGAAGTTCAGCAGCGCCTTGGGGTGCACGCCGATCATGCGGTTGATGATGAATTCCAGGCGGGCCAGGCCCACGCCCTCGTTGGGCAGTTGGGCGAAGTCGAAGGCGCGGTCCGGGTTGCCGACGTTCATCATGATCTTGAACGGCAGCTCGGGCATGGCGTCGACCGAGTTCTGGCGCACGTCGAAGCCCAGCTGGCCTTCGTAGATCAGGCCGGTGTCGCCTTCGGCGCAGGACACGGTGACCTGCTGGCCGTCCTTCAGCACGGCGGTGGCGTTGCCGCAGCCGACCACGGCCGGGATGCCCAGCTCACGGGCGATGATCGCCGCGTGGCAGGTACGCCCACCGCGGTTGGTGACGATGGCGCTGGCGCGCTTCATCACCGGCTCCCAGTCCGGGTCGGTCATGTCGGAGACCAGCACGTCGCCGGGCTGCACCTTGTCCATCTCGGAGACGTCGTGGATGACCTTCACCGGGCCTGCGCCGATGCGCTGGCCGATGGCGCGGCCTTCCACCAGGACCTTGCCCTTCTCCTTGAGCAGGTAGCGCTCCATCACGGTGGCGCTGGAACGGCTCTTCACGGTTTCCGGGCGGGCTTGGACGATGTACAGCTTGCCGTCGTCGCCGTCCTTCGCCCATTCGATGTCCATCGGCCGCTGGTAGTGCTTCTCGATGATCAGCGCCTGCTTGGCCAGCTCGGTGACCTCGGCGTCGGACAGGGCGAAGCGCGCGCGGTCGGCCTTCTCCACGTCGACCACCTTGACCGACTTGCCGGCCTTGGCTTCGTCGCCGTAGATCATCTTGATCGCCTTGCTGCCCAGGTTGCGGCGCAGGATCGCCGGGCGGCCGGCTTCCAGGGTGGGCTTGTGCACGTAGAACTCGTCGGGGTTCACCGCGCCCTGCACCACGGTCTCGCCGAGGCCGTAGGCGCCGGTGATGAACACCACGTCACGGAAGCCGGATTCGGTGTCCAGGGTGAACATCACCCCGGCGGTGCCGGTTTCCGAGCGGACCATGCGCTGCACGCCGGCGGACAGGGCGACCAGCTTGTGGTCGAAGCCCTGGTGCACGCGGTAGGCGATGGCACGGTCGTTGAACAGGGAGGCGAAGACTTCCTTGGCCGCGCGGATCACGTTGTCCACGCCGCGGATGTTCAGGAAGGTCTCCTGCTGGCCGGCGAAAGAGGCGTCCGGCAGGTCTTCGGCGGTGGCCGAGGAGCGCACGGCCACGGCCATGTTGTCGTTGCCGCCGGCCATCTCGGCGAAGGCCTTGCGGATGTCGGCGTCCAGCTGGGCGGGGAACTCGGCGTCCATCACCCACTGGCGAATCTGCGCGCCGGTCTTGGCCAGGGCGTTGACGTCGTCGACATCGAGGGCGTCCAGGGCGGCGTGAATGCGGTCGTTCAGGCCACTCTGCTCGAGGAAGTCACGGTAGGCCTGGGCGGTGGTGGCGAAACCACCGGGAACCGAAACCCCAGCACCGGCGAGGTTGCTGATCATTTCGCCCAGGGATGCGTTCTTGCCCCCCACACGTTCGACATCATGGACGCCGAGCTTATCGAGGGAAACTACGTACTCTACCAAGGTGATCTCTCCACTGAATGTTGGAAAAGCTCAAACGGGCCACCGCGACACCGCCCCTTTCTGGCCGCGGCCAGAAAAATAAGTGACAATGCCCCGGCAGGAGGCCTTGCAAAAGCGCGGCCTATCATACTCAGGATTCTTTCCTACATTAAGGCCCGCAGCGCAATGAAACGTACGGCTTTCTTCATTTCCGACGGAACCGGCATCACCGCCGAAACCCTCGGCCAGAGTCTTCTTGCGCAGTTCGAGAACATCCATTTCCACAAACTGACGCGACCGTACATCGACACCGAAGAAAAAGCGCGCGTCATGGTACAGCAAATCAACGCGGCTGCGCAGGCGGACGGCGCCCGCCCGATCATCTTCGACACCATCGTCAACCGTGAGATCCGGGCGGTCCTGGCCCAGTCGAACGGCTTCATGATCGACATCTTCTCGACCTTTTTGTCCCCTCTGGAGCAGGAATTATCCGCGGACTCGTCGTATTCCGTCGGAAAATCCCACAGCATCGGCCACAATCCGCACTACATGGAGCGGATCGACGCGGTCAACTTCGCCCTCGACAACGACGACGGCGCCCGCACCCACTACTACGACAAGGCCGACCTGATCCTGGTCGGCGTGTCGCGCTGCGGCAAGACGCCCACCTGCCTCTATATGGCAATGCAATATGGCATTCGTGCGGCGAACTATCCGCTGACCGAGGAGGACATGGAGCGCCTGCAGTTGCCCAACGCCCTCAAGCCCTACAAGGGCAAGCTGTTCGGCCTGACCATCGACCCCGACCGGCTCACCGCCATCCGCAACGAGCGCAAGCCCAACAGCCGCTACGCCAGCTTCGCCCAGTGCGAGTTCGAGGTGCGCGAGGTGGAGAACCTGTTCCGCCGCGAGAACATCGCCTACATCAACTCCACCCATTTCTCGGTGGAGGAGATCGCCGCCAAGATCATGGTGGAGAAAGGCGTCGAGCGCCGCCTGAAGTAGCCCCGCACGGCCCTGTGAACCGACTCACGCTGCCGCCCGCCGGGGCCTGGCGGGTGTCGTCACACGGCACCTGCGTGCTAGAATCGCGCCCCGCATCCCTCCTGGGGGGCCCAGGCCCCGGCCAAGGATGACTCGCCCGCAGGCCGTGGCGTTTGCCGGATGTACCCGTTCACTGGCCTACGGCCCCCAGCGCTCAGGACTTATGAGACTCAAGCCCACAGCCCTGCTGCTCCTGATTTTCCTGGCGGCCTTCGGCGGCCCCGCCGGCGCCGCCGGCAAGACCGTCTACGGGCTCATCGAATACGCCCACATCGGCCAGCTCGACCAGGTGCTGGCGGCCAAGCTCGACACCGGCGCCAAGACCGCCTCCCTGAGCGCCCGCGACATCAAGCGCTTCAAGCGCGACGGCGAAACCTGGGTGCGCTTCTACCTGGCCACCGACACCGCCGACAGCCAGCCGCTGGAGCGGCCGCTGGCGCGCATCAGCAAGATCAAGCGGCGCCACGGCGACTTCGACCCCGACGAGGGCAAGGCCTACACCGCGCGTCCGGTCATCGAGCTGGACGTCTGCCTGGGCAGGCTGCGCCGCACCATCGAAGTGAACCTTACCGACCGCAGCGCATTCCAATATCCCCTGCTGATCGGCTCCGACGCGCTCAAGCGCTTCGGCGCCCTGGTCGACCCCAGCCTGAAATACGCCGCCGGCCAGCCCGGTTGCCCCGTTGCGAAACCTGCCGAGTAAAGCCCATGCGCTCCATCAACCTGCACCTGAAGATCCTGATCGCCATCCTGGTGGTCCTGGGCGTTTCCATCACCGCCTACCAGATCTTCATCCTCGGCATCCCCATGACCGAGGCGGAAACCGACGACCTGTGGAACATCGACGCCAAGGTCGAATTCCTCGCCACGCCGAAGACCCCGGTCAAGGTGCAGATGTTCGTGCCGCCGCTGACCCAGGGCTACGTCAGCCTCAACGAGAGCTTCGTCTCGAACAACTACGGGGTGAGCATCAACCGCGCCGACGGCAACCGCAAGGTGACCTGGTCCTCGCGCCGCGCCAACGGCAAGCAGACGCTCTACTACCGCCTGGTGCTGACCAAGCGCTTCAGCGGCGAGCAACCCAAGGAAAAAGGCCCGATCTTCCGTGACAGCCCGCCCCTGGAAGGCCCGGAGAAGATCGCCGCCGAAGCGCTGATCGCGCCCATCCGCCAGCACTCGGCGGACATCGAGACCTTCGTCAGCGAAACCATCAAGCGCGCCAACAACCTGGCCGACGACAACGTCAAGCTGCTGCTGGCCGGCGACACCAGCCTGGAGAAGCGCTCGTACATCGTCGAGACCCTGCTGGCCCAGGCCCACGTGCCCATGGAGCGCGTGCACACCCTGCGCCTGCTGGCCAACCAGGCGCAGAGCCCGGAGCTGTGGCTGCGCAGCTACAACGGCAAGGACTGGCTGTACTTCAACCCCGAGACCGGCGAGCGCGGCCTGCCCGCCGACCGCCTGATCTGGTGGCTGGGCGACGAGCCGCTGCTGGCGGTGGAAGGCGGCAAGAAAGCGCTGATCAGCTTCAGCCTGAACAACAGCGAGATGAACGCCATCCGCCTGGCCAAGCTGACCAACGAGAACACCGACGCGTCCTTCCTCGACTACTCGCTGTACGGCCTGCCGCTGTCCACCCAGCAGACCTTCCAGATCATGATCATGATCCCCTTCGGCGTGCTGGTGATCCTGGTCCTGCGCAACCTGATCGGCATCCAGACCCTCGGCACCTTCACCCCGGTGCTGATCGCCCTCGCCTTCCGCGAGACCGGCCTGCAGTGGGGCATCGGCCTGTTCACCGTGATCACCGCCCTGGGCCTGTCGCTGCGCTCCTACCTCGAGCACCTGAAGCTGCAGATGCTGCCGCGGCTGTCGGTGGTGCTGACCTTCGTGGTGGTGATGATCGCCGCCATCAGCCTGCTCAGCCACCGCCTGGGCTTCGAGAGCGGCCTTTCGGTGGCGCTGTTCCCCATGGTGATCCTGACCATGAGCATCGAGCGCCTGTCGATCACCTGGGAAGAACGCGGCGCCGCGCACGCCATGAAGGCGGCGGTGGGCACCCTGTTCGCCGCGGCCCTGGCGCACATCCTGATGCGCGTGCCGGAGCTGGTGTACTTCGTGTTCACCTTCCCGGCGGTGCTGCTGCTCCTGGTGGCCTTCATGCTGGCGATGGGTCGCTACCGCGGCTACCGCCTGACCGAGCTGTTCCGCTTCAAAGCCTTCCTGAAGGACTGAGCCATGTTCGGCCTGATCAAGCGGTGGAAAGCCCTGGAAGCCAAGGGCATCATGGGCATCAACCGGCGCAACGCGGACTTCGTGCTGAAGTACAACAAGCGCCACCTGTACCCGATCGTCGACGACAAGATCATCACCAAGGAACGCGCCATCGCCGCCGGCATCCACGTGCCGGAGATGTACGGGATCATCTCCACCGAGAAGGAAATCGAGAAGCTCGATTCCATCATCGGCGAGCGCAACGACTTCGTCATCAAGCCGGCGCAGGGCGCCGGCGGCGACGGCATCCTGGTGATCGCCGACCGTTTCGAGGGCAACTTCAAGACCGTCTCCGGGCGCATCATCAGCCGCGAGGAGATCGAGTATCAGCTCTCCAGCATCCTCACCGGCCTGTACTCCCTGGGCGGGCACCGCGACCGCGCGCTGATCGAGTACCGCGTCACCCCCGACCAGATCTTCCGCAGCATCAGCTACGAGGGCGTGCCGGACATCCGCATCATCGTCCTCATGGGCTACCCGGTGATGGCCATGCTGCGCCTGCCGACGCGCCAGTCCAACGGCAAGGCCAACCTGCACCAGGGCGCCATCGGCGTGGGCGTGGACCTGGCCACCGGCATCACCCTGCAAGGCACCTGGCTGAACCGCAAGATCGCCAAGCACCCGGACACCACCAACGCGGTGGACGGCGTGCAGCTGCCGCACTGGGACGGCTTCATGAAGCTGGCCGCCGGCTGCTACGAGCTGTGCGGCCTGGGCTACATCGGCGTGGACATGGTGCTGGACCAGGACAAGGGCCCGCTGATCCTCGAACTCAACGCCCGCCCCGGGCTGAACATCCAGATCGCCAACGACTGCGGCCTGACCGGCCGCGCCCAGGCAGTGGAGGCCCACCTGGTGGAGCTGCAGGCCAAGGGCGTGCAGGAGACACCGGAGGAGCGGGTGCGTTTCTCGCAGAAGCTGTTCGGGCATGTGCCGACGCGGGAGATCTGAGGCGGAGTCGGGGGCTTTTCGTAGGAGCGAGCTTGCTCGCGAACAACCGAGTCAAGCTCGACTCCAGAGCGATATCGAAGTCCGTCCCCTCTCCCCAACCCTCAGCTGCGCGCCCCGCCCTGAAGGGAGAGGGGGCTTGTCCGTGCGGAGAGGAGGAATGGTTTCAGCCGGAAACCTTCGGTGCTGCCGGCTGACTCAGGAATACCTACGCACTCCGAACGGTCCCCTCTCCCTTCAGGGAGAGGGTTAGGGAGAGGGAGCGGAGCCAAGCCCGAGCACCGTACCCGGCAGGCCCCTCCCGCCTGTAGCCCATCGGGGCTCTCGCGACATCCATGTCGCATGACCTCCTGAGCGCCGGTTTCGCTCGGCCTTCTGAAGGGGCGTTTCGGTGCGCGCGGCTATTTCTCTGGAAGTCCGAATCGCGGACAAGGTCCGCTACACCACCCCACCCACACCATTCCCTGTAGGAGCGCGCCCTGCGCGCGAAATCGCGGGCAGGGCCCGCTCCTACAATCCGCCGGGAGGCATGGTGTTTCCCCGTAAGCGGACCTTGTCCGCGATAGCCGGAACCTCCGGCGCGATTCGCGGATGAGATCCGCTACGGTTCCAGGAAGCACGGCTTTTCGTAGGATGGTGTTGAGCGAAGCGATACCCATCACCACGGCAGCATGGGTATCGCAAGCTCAACCCATCCTACGGTTCAGGGAGGCACGGGCGTAGGAGCGGACTCCGTCCGCGATCGACCAACCGCCCGCAGCGGGCTATCCGGTGACGCTCAGCGCACCACCGCCAGCTCGAACCCACCCTGGTCGGCATGCTGCCGCACCTTCATCCCCTCCTCGTTCACCGCCAGGTTTTCCAGCGGGCGCTTGTAGGGTTTGTTGTCCAGCGTCTGCAGGGCGCGGTCCTCGTCGGTGGTCAGCAGCAGCACGTAGCGCTCGCCCTGGTTGGCGCGCACCGGTACCGTGCCTTCGATGAAGGCGTAGCGGTACCAGGTTTCCGGGTTGAGCTTGTAGACCGCGTCGCTGACCAGGCGTGTCGGGCGCTTGCGCTCGTCGAGGAACAGCAGCGAGGGGTAGACCACCTGGTGGTTGGAGAAGCTGCGCACGCGCAGGCCGTAGACCTGCTGCGAGGCCGGCAGCTTCATGGCCACGTAGTAGCTCTTGCCCATGGGGAAGTCGAAGCTCGGCGAGAACTTGTTGAGCTCCTCGTAGCGCGGCTCGTCGGCGTTCAGCTCGGTGAACTCGCCCTCGGCGATCTGCTCGCAGCAGCGCCTTTGCAGGTCCTGGTAGAGATCGTTAAGGGTCTTGCCGCTGCCCTTGAGCAGGGCCTTCATGGCGTCGCTCTGCTCGCCGCTGCCGTCCAGCCCCGGCAGGGCCTGTGGGCGCTGTTTGAATTGCACTTCACGGCCCTCGGTGAAGGCGATCTGGTTGCGGCGGATGCCGTCGGCGCGGTCCTGGGCGGTGATCGGCGAGTTGTGCATGCGGCCCTGCTCGTCGACCCAGGTGTAGTACGGGTTGCCGTTCTCGCTACGGACGAAGCCCTTGTCCTCGTAGGCCTCAGCGTCGATGTACTCGGAGGAGTGGTCGCCGTTGGGCAGCACGTAGTCGCCACGCCCGGCGGGCACCTGGTTGCCGGCATAGAAGCTGTTCTGCAGGTTGCCCTGGCCGTCCACCCAGGTGAAGTAGCGGCGCTTGCTCTCCCCCGCCGGCGCGCTGCCGGGCCAGAGGGTGCCGCCGTCGTCGCGCAGGCGGGCGCGGTCGCTCTGGTCGATGCGCCTGGCCGCCTGGCGCTGCTGCTGGCCGTAGCCGGCGTCGACGAAGGTGTTGTGCACCTGGCCGCTGTCGTCGATCCACGACAGGTAGCGCCCGGCGTCGGCCAGCGCCGGCAGCGGCGCGGCCGCCGTGGCCAGCAGGCAGAGGAACAGGTGGCGGGAACGCTGCATCGGGCCGCTCCTCAGAAGGTGGTGTTGTAGGTCAGGGCGAAGATATAGGCCTTCACCGTGGTATGTACATCCATGCCGGCATAGGGGTTGTAGACCAGGTTGTCGATGCCGGTGCAGGTCAGGTTGCAGCTCTGCCCGGACTTGATGCTCTGCTTGGAGACGAAGTAGTTGAAGCCCAGGTCGATGTTGGTGTCCTTGTCCCAGCGGTAGCCCAGGCCCAGGCCGTAGAGGTCGGCGTCGCCGATGGGCACCAGGGCGTCGGCCTTGCTCTTGGGGATCGCCGAGGGCCGGTACTCGTAGCCGGCGCGCAGCTGCAGGCGGTCGTTGACGTCGTACTGCACGCCCATGGCGTAGCTCCAGGTGTCGCGGTAGCCACGGTCGAGGATGATGCTGTGGTCGGTGGCGCCGTTGGGGGCGAAGTTCTTGGCGATGCGCAGCAGGTCCAGTTCCCTGTCGAACTCGATCTCCAGGTTGTTCCAGTCGCTGTAGCCGCTCCACTTCAGGTCGAAGTTGAACTGCCAATTATCGAACGGGCGCAGCTTGATGCCGGTGGAGAAGTTGTCCGGGTTGGTCATCTTCAGCGTCGCCACGCCGTGCTCCTCCTCGGCGTTGCCGTAGGGGAACAGCGGGCTGAGGAAGGCGCCGAACACCGAGTTCTGCAGGCCCGACCAGAAACCCTGCCAGTCCTTGGTGTAGTCCACCCGGTACTTGCCCTTGAGCTTCATGCGCGACTCGCTCTGGTACACCGCGCCCCAGGCGAACCAGTCGGTGGGCTCCCAGAGCACGCCCAGGTTGTAGCTGGGCGAGAGGGTCTGCTGCATGTCCAGCTTGAGGTTGGCCAGGGTGTCGTAGGGGCCGATGCGCCCGCCGCAGACGTTGAACACCAGCTCGACGATCTCCTGCGCGCCGGGCACGCAGGTGGTGTCGTGGAGGGTCTGCAGCAGGCCGGTGAGCAGGCCGGGGTTGCGGAAGTCGGTGTCCAGGGCCATGGCCTGGTGCGAGAAGCCGATGGACAGGCCGAACGACAGCGTGTCGTTCATCTGGTAGCCCACCGAGGGCGAGAAGTAGGTCAGCCGCTGCAGCGACACGCGGCGCCCGTCGTAGCGCCCCGGGTCGCTGTCCGAGTCCCGCGAGTAGCCCAACGCCTGGGGCGTGTAGACGTTGGTGGCGAAGGTGAACTTGGAGCCCGGCGGGTTGATCGACAGGCCCGCCAGCGGCGCCACCAGCATGGGCACGTCGGTCATGCCGCCCAGGCCCGGCAGGTACATGGTCGGCGTCATGGTGCGGCTGTGGGAGTTGGCCACCGGGTCGTCGGACACGCCGAAGGTGCTCTCGCCGTAGTTCGGCGGCGCGTGGAAGCCGGCGCGGATGTCCATCACCCCGCTGACCAGCTTCACCGTGGTCTGCCGGCCCTTGAGCTTGGTCAGCGCCGCGGGGTTGTAGTGCACGGCGTCGATGCCGGTGGAATCGGCGGTGACCGCGTTGCCCAGGGCCATCGCCTTGGGGTTGCCGATGGTGATGTCGTTGGCCAGTTGGGCCTGGGCCGGCAGAATCCAGCCAAGCCCCGCCCCTGCCATCGCCAGCAGAAGTGGCGAAATGCGCTTCGTCATGGGAACTCCGCTCGCCGTTTAGTCGGGCTTAAGGCCCTTGATATCCAGGGGCAGGGAAACCCCCAGCAAGATATCCGGTGAGTCTTCAGTCAAGCCGAAGCCGGCGTTCACGTTGACGATGTAGTCAGGCGAGGTGCGCAGGCCGAGCGAGAAGTTCATGACCGCGCTGGTCTGCTCGGGAGCCTCCACCGTGCGGGTGTCGAAGTGGTAGCGGCTCTTCATCTGGTAGGCCATCTGGTAGGAGGTGGCCAGGGACACGTCGTAGGACAGCGCGTAGGCCATGCCCATGGCGAAGTTCAGGGTGTCGCCCGGGGTGACCTTGTTCAGCTCCTCGCCGTACTGGTTCTGGTGGATGTTGTCGACCTTGAGGTTGTAGGTGTAGCCGAGCGAGCCGTAGAGCACGACCGGATCGATCACGTAGGACATGTTCGCGCCCACGCCGAGGCTGTAGTAGCCGTTGCCGGTGGACACGTCCTTGTCCGGGTTCATGTCGAACGGGCTGTCGCCGGTGGGCAGCCCGAGGGTGGCGTAGAAGGTGGTGACCGGGCGGCCGCGCATCGCTGCCCAGGGCTGCCAGCGCAGGGTCGCGGAAATGTCGCCGAGGCTGTAGGCGTGGACGTCGCTCTCGGTGTCGTACTTGGCCACGAAGGGCAGGCGCAGGCTGAAGGTCAGGTTGTCCCAGATGCCGTAGTCGAAGGTGAAGGAGTTGGTGAAGGTGTGCTGCGCCTCGCTGGTCGCCAGCACGCTGTACACGCTGTCGCCGGTGCGCACCTGCTGGATGCGGGTGTCGCGCATCATCGAGTAGTCCAGGCCGTAGGTGAGGGTCCGCTCGCCCTTCTTCAGCAGGGTGTAACTCTTCTCCGCCGCCTGGAATACCTCTTCCAGGGCCTTGGCGCTGTCGGCGTCGTCGGCCTTCTTGGCCAGCGCGTCACGCGCCTGGTCGACCGAGCCTTCCTCGGCCGGCGCCGGGCCCGATGCCAGCAAGGCCAGTATGGCGGCGCACGCATACCCCCTGAATCTCATGATGCAATCCCCTGGTCTTGTTCTTATGGAAGGATGAAACGTCGATCACTTGCTGCGTATGAACTGCACGTCGCCTTTGGATGCGGCCTCGATCATCCGGTTGCTGGTGAACTTGCTCATCTCCGGGAACTCGCGGAAGGCCAGCAGGCTCACGGTACGGTCGTCCACCAGGCGCAGGTCCTGCTCCTTCAGGGCCAGGGCGTTCTTCGGCTCCTGGCCGCTCGGGTAGATGACGAAGAGCACGTTCTGGTCCCAGATCGCCTCGAAGCGGCTGCGGGTGAAACTGATGTTGCCCAGGGCAGGATCGGCAACGAAGACGTGGTCGTTGTAGACGTCGCGCACCACCACGAAATGCTTGAAGCCACCGTAGTGGATGGGCACCAGCGCCGGGTGCTCGAGCGAATCCAGGTCGGAGAATTCGGCGCGGAAGCCACCGCTCCTGTAGCCCAGCGCGGCCGCGTAGCGCTTCATGTCCAGCAGCGAGAAGCCGCGGCGCTGGACGATCTTGTCGGCCTCGCCGTACTTGAGCAGGCCTTCCATCACCTGGCGTTCCTGCAGGTCGCGGCCCAGGTAGTAGTCCAGCAGGGTGGTCAGCGCCGCCGAGCCGCAGCTGTAGTCGTAGGCCTGGCGGATGACGTTGCGGAACTGCACCTGGCTCATGGGTTCGAGTTGCACGGCCTCGCGGAAGGGGCCGTTGGGCGTGAGCTGCTGGGTGATGTTCACCGTGCCCCGGGGTTGCGGTTGGGTATCCACCGTCTGGGTGAAACCGAACAGGCCGAGCAGGCTTCCCAGCAGTATCTCGAACATCCCCTCTCCTCTCTCCTGGAAGAACCCTTGCCGGCACGGGCCGGCAAGGGGATACGCGTCACACGACCGATGGATCAGTGGCCCCAGATGCGAACCTGGGAACCGGCCATGTTCAGGTTGGAAACGGTCAGCGAACCGATGCTGGCGGCGCTGGTGTCGCCCACCTTGATGGCGCCCACCGAGACGTCGCCGGTCATGCCCGGCAGGCCCAGGGCCAGTTGCTGGGTGTCGGCGGTGCCGATCTTGGTGGTGACCACGTCGACGGTCAGCGGGTTGGCATCGTCGATCTTCAGGGCGGTGCCGCCCGGGCCGGTCAGGGTGATGTTCTCCAGGCGCAGGGAACCGGACTTGGTGTCGTCGATCTTGTCGGTGTAGACCACCGCCCCGATGCTCGCCTTGAAGTCACCGGCGATACTGATGCCGTCCTGGCCGGTCACGCCGGCGAGCGCGCTGTCGTCCATGGATTTCAGATCGGCATGGGCCAGGAAGGGAGCGGCCAGAACAGCACTTGCAAGAACCAGTTGTTTGATTTTTTTCATTCTTGTTTCTCTCCAGTGTTCAGGTGGGTTGCCCCAGGGCACTGCAGGGGGCGTCCTGCCCCGCTGCAGGTTGGCCGGCCAAGCCGACCCTCCAGACCCGCGCCGTCTTCCCTAGGTGCCGCGGGCATGGATTCGTGAAGCTCCAGGCTTCGCGTCCTGTTTCCCAAGCTACTGGGCAACCCCCCACCTGCCAGCCCATCCAAGGGATGGAGCCGGAAACGTCGTTCGCCTCAGGCTTCGCTGAGCAACCCCAGGCTCTTGCCCTTGAGTACCGCCTGGGTACGGCTGCGCACCCCCAGCTTGGCGAACAGGTTGTGCAGGTGCCACTTGATGGTGGCCTCCGACAGATGCACCGCCTGGGCGATGTCGCGGTTCGAAAGCCCGGCCGCCACCAGCCGCAGGATTTCCCGCTCGCGGTGGCTAACATCTTGATTTTCCTCGAAACCTGCTGGGTCGACGGACAGCCTGCGGCACTGTTCGCGGAGCAGTTCCGCCACCCCCTGCCAGGCCGCGGCGCGCTTGGGCTCGGCCTCGCGCCAGGCGTCCCAGAACGGCAGCAGCCAGATGGCGTCGTCCTGGAACAGCCGGCGGTAGCCCTGGTTCCAGGCTTCCTCCAGGGTGGGCGCGAACAGGGCGAAGGCCTTTTCGCTGTTACCTTTCTGCCAATACGCCACAGAAAGTAACAAGGCCAGACGCAACCGCCGGTCGCGCAGATAGGGCGAGGCGTTCGCCGCCAGCGCCGATTCCAGACGCTGCTGGGCGCGCTCGGCGCGCCGCTCGGACAGCGCCACCCGCGCCTCGGCCAGGGCCAGCGCAGCCTGGGCATCGGCATAGCGCTCGGCGGAGAGCCCCGACAGGTGCCGGGCCAGTTGCAGGCAGACGCGCTCGGCCTCGTTCGGCCGGCGCAGCCACAGCAGCAGCTGCACCTTGCAGCCCATGGCCAGCGCGTAGACGCGCTCGTAGCCCGGCGACTGCAGGCCGGCCAGCCATTCGTCGAGCTGGGCCAGGCCCTGTTCGGCCTCGCCGGCGAAGAAGCGCGCCTTGGCCATCACCAACTGGCCGCGGCTGATCAGCTCCATGGGCGTGGCCACATCGCGCCAGGTGGTGGCCAGCGGCAGTTCGGCGAGGATGGCCGCATGGCGGTCCTGCTCGTAGAGGATGTCGGCATAAGCCAGGGCCAGCGGCCCGCCCACCCGGCTGCGCCGGCCGAACACGCGCTCGACGCGGCTGCGCGCGCCCTCGGCGATGGTCCGGCCGCGCTCCAGCTCGCCGCTCTCCTTGCAGATCAGCGCCTCGATCATGCTCGCCACCACCTGCAGGTACTCGCTGTCGGCCATGCGCAGGCACTCGCGGGCCACGCCGATGGCGCCGGCGGCCTCGGCGTAGTCGCCCAGCAGCGCATGGGCCGCGGCCAGGATGCAGGCCAGGCTGGCGCGGAACACCGGCTGGTTGGCCGGCACCAGCGCCAGCCACTGGCGCGACACCTTGAGGCTGGCCTCCAGCTTGTCCTGGTACAGCAGCACCAGGGCCTTGAGCACCTGGGCCACGGCCAGCAACTCGGCCAGGCCGAAGTTGCGCGCCTTGCCCTGGCCCATCAGCAGGCGGGCACTGAGTTCCTCGATGAGCGCCTCGGCCTCGGCGAACTTCTGTTCGAAGGCCAGTTGCCAGGCGTAGAAGATCTGGAACACCGGATGCTCGCGGATCACCTCGGCGGGAATGCCGCCGAGCATGCCGAGGATGCTGTACACCCGGTTGCCGGCGATCAGCCGCGCGCCCTGGCGCTCCAGCAGGTCGGCGGCGAAGGCGTAGTCGCGGGCGCGCAGGGCGTAGCGCACGGCGCGGTCGGCCATGTCGCGGCTTTCGCACCAGCGCGCGGCGGCGTTGAGCAGCGGCGTGGGGTCGGCGCTGCGGGCCAGGCGCCCCTGGAGGAAGTCGGCGAACAGGTGGTGGTAGCGGAACCACTCGCGCGTATCGTCCAGGGGGATGATGAACAGCTGCTCGTTCTGCAGGCGCATGAGCATGTCCAGGCCGTCGCGGCGCCCGGTCAGGGCGTTGCACAGCTCGGCGCAGAACTCGTCGAGCACCGAGGTCTGGTCGAGGAACTGCTGCAGCGCCGGCGGCAGACTGGCCAGCACATCCTCGGCGAGGTAGTCGGCGATGTCCCGCTCGGTGCCCGACAGCCCGCGCAGGAAGCCCTCGCGATCGCTGTGCCGGGCCAGCGCCAGGGCGGCCAGGTGCAGCGCGGTGATCCAGCCCTCGGTGCGCTTGTACAACAGGCCCAGCTCGGCGTCGTCCAGCTGCAGGCCCTTGAGCTCCAGCAGGTAGGTGTCGGCCTCCTCGCGGGTCAGGCGCAGGTCGGCGCCGTTGAGGCAGAAGGCCCAGGGCGCCAGCGCCGGCTCGTCCACCAGGAAGCGCGGGCGGTAGCGGGTGCTGGTGACCAGGCGCACGTTGTCTGGCAGGTGCTCGATCAGGTAGCGCGCCCCCGGTTGCAGGGCCGGGTGGCGGATCTGGTGGAAGTCGTCGAGGAACAGGTAGAGCGCCCCGTCGATGCGCTTGAGGTCGGCGAGGAAGGCATCCAGCAGCCCTTCCAGCGGCAGGGTCATGTCCGACTGCAGCAGGTTCGAGGTGTTGGCGCCGAAGCCGGGGACGACGCTGCGGATGCTCTCCACCAGGTACTGCAGCAGGCGCTGCGGCTCGCTGTCGCCCTCGTCGCAGGACAGCCAGGCCACCAGCGCGCCGCTGGCCAGCAGGCGCTCGCGGAACAGGCTGAGCACGGTGCTCTTGCCGAAGCCGGCCGGCGCGCTGAGGATCAGCGCGCGCTGCTGGCGCGCCGCGAACAGGCGGTCGATGAGCGCCCGCCGCGGCAACAGCAGGGCGCCGTCGGTGCGCGGCGGGAACAGCTTGGTGCGCAGCAGCGGCAGGGGCGGCTGCTGGGAGTTGAGTGTGGTCATGTCAGAGCAGGCTCAGCTCGCGGGCACGGCGAATCGCTTGGGTCCGATTGCGCACCTTGAGCTTCTCGTAGATGTTGTGCAGGTGCCATTTGACGGTGCCCAGGGCCAGCGACAGTTGCTGGCCGATCTCCTCGTTGGAGAGCCCCTGGGCCGCCAGGCACACCACTTCCCGCTCGCGGTCGGTCAGCCCTTCCTCGAGCACGTCCTGTGCCTTGCGCGTTTCCTGGCCGGGCCACAGTCCCAGCAGGCTGCGGATGAACACCTGCAGCGCCGGCTGGCGCTCGGTGGCCTCCAGTTGCTGGAGCATCTGGCGGATGCCCTCGCCTTCCTCGATGAACAGGCTGCGCACGCCTTCGCGCTCGGCGCCCACCAGGCATTGCCCGAGCAGGCTGTTGGCGCGCTCCTGGTAGCCCAGGCGCTGGTAGCTGAGCGCCGCCAGCAGGTCCAGGCGCAGGCGCTGCAGGCCGTGCCAGTTGGCTTGCAGCAGGCCGCGCAGCTGGGTGATCTCGTGCAGCGCCTCGCTGAAATGGCCGCGCGCCTGCAACAGGCGCACGCGGCTCAGGCCGCGCACCCAGAGCACCGGGTTGAACGGGCCCTGGCGGTAGGAGGCGGCGAGCTTCTGCCAGTCGATGCCGTTGAGGCGCTGCTCGGCGCGCTTGCAGCGGTCGGCCGCCGGCTCCTGGAGGATCAGGTTGATCTCCTCGCCCACGGCCATGGCGAAGATGCGCCAGGAATGGTTGCGCGAGGCCAGGCTCTGCATCAGCCCGAGAGTCGCCAGGGCCTCCTTGCCGCGCCCCTGCAGACGCTGCACCCGCGCCAGGCACTGCATGCCCTGGGCGTAGAGGTCGATGGGGTTGATCACGTCGACGCGCCCCAGCGCCCAGCGCAGGCGCTCTTCCAGGCCATCGACGTCCATGCGGTAGTAGGCGGTCAGGCCCTCGGTGATGGCCGGCAGGGCCAGCGCCTGGGAACGCCGGTCGAACAGCGGCACGGCCTGCTGCTTGACGCGCTCCACCAGCAGTTGCGCCTGCTTCACCTGGCCCTGCTCCAGGGCCAGCATCACCTCGATGGTGGACAGCTGCATGTGCAGGTAGCGGCCGTCGAGGAAATGGTTGCGCTGCTGCGCCAGGCCCATCAGGCGGCGCGCCTGCTCCGGCTGGCCGTGCATCACCTGGGCGAAGGCGGCGACCAGCAGGATGGCGCACTCGAGGAAGGCCGAGTTCTGCCCCAGTTGGCTCTCCACCCGACGGGCCAGGGCGATGCACTGCTCCAGGTCGTCCTTCTGCAGCGCCAGCACGGCCTTGACCGCCAGCGCCGAGAGGTACTGGTCGCCCATCGGCGTCTGCGGCTTGCCGTCGCTCCAGCGCGCCAGCAGCTCGTCGAGCATGCGGTTGGCCTCGGGCAGGCTCAGTTCGCTGGCGCGGGTCCAGACGTCGCTGAGCACCAGGATCGGGTAGCGCGCGGCGATCTCGTCGGGCACCTGCCGGCGCCAGCGTGAGATCAGGTACAACTGGCCGCGGTTGATCAGCTCCAGGCCGTAGCCGTCGACCAGGGCGGCGAGCATCTCCGGGTCCTCGGCCAGGCAGGCGTGCTCGATGGCCAGGGTCGGCATGTGGTGGTTGGTGAACCACAGGCTGGCGTTGAAGTGCAGTTGCTTGAAGCGCTCCGGCTCGCGTTCGCGCAGGTGCGCGCGAAGAAAGTCGGCGAACAGCTGGTGGAAGCGGTACCAGTGGCGCTCGCGGTCCAGCGGCATGAGGAACAGTTGCAGGCTGTCCAGGCGCTCCAGCAGGGCCTGGCCGTCCTGGCGGCCGGTCAGGGCGTTGGCCAGCTCGCCGTTGAAGCGGCTCGCCACGCTGAGCGTCAGCAGGCTGTCGCGGATGTCCCGGGGCAGGCGCTCGAAGACGCTGCGCAGCAGGTAGTCGCCGACCTCGGCGGGGCCGCCGCCCAGCTCGGCCAGGTCGCGCTGGGCGCCGGCGGGCGGCTGGCGCAGCCACAGGCCGAACAGCTGCACGCCCATCACCCAGCCCTCGGTGCGGGCGTACACGGCCTTCAGGCAGGCCTCGTCGAGTTCCACGCCCTCGCCGCTCAGGTATTCGCGGGTCTGCTCCTGGGACAGGCGCAGCTCTTCCACCCCGACTTCCAGCAGCAGGCCCTTGGCCCGCCAGGTGGCCAGGCTCAGCGGCGGCTGCGAGCGGCTGCCGATGGCCAGGGTCAGGCCCGGCGGGGCGTACTGCACCAGGCGGTTGAGGCCGGCGAAGATGTCCGGCTGGGTGATCCGGTCCAGGTCGTCGAGCACCAGCAGCAGCGGCACGTCGACGCGCAACAGGTCGGAAAGCAGGCTCTCCATGACCGCCACGGCCGGCACCCGCAGGGTGTTGTGCAGGTAGGCGGCGGCGTCCCGGCCGACGTCCGGCAGGCTGGCGGCCAGGGCCTCGGTGAGCTTGCCGCAGAAGCGCCCGGGGTCGTCGTCGGAGCCTTCCAGGGAAAGCCACACCACTTTCTGCCCCTGCGCTTCGCGGCGCTCGGCGAGCATGGCCAGCGCGGCGCTCTTGCCGAAGCCGGCGGGGGCGCTGAAGAGCAGGACGCGATGATGGGCGGAACGCTCCAGGGCAGCCTGGAGCTGGGGGCGGTACTGGTATTCGGCAGGCACCCCGGGAGGTGTCGATCTGGTACGCAGAAGGCTGCCGGCTGCGGTTTTTAGCACTACGTCCACGGCCTCTATCCCTGTTTCATTATCGTTGTGGTACGGAGCATGGCTTCCGCGGGATAATCCAATTCTTATCAGAATGCTTACCTTGCGTAAACCGAAGAGAAGGGCTCTAGCATCGACTCTTCGGGCGTGCGCAGGAATGGCTCTCAGCCTAGCCCAGGGTTCCTGTTCCTACCTATGTCCCGCTATTGTGTACACCCGCTCCCCTACCGGGAAGATCCGACGGCGCGCTTCGCCCGCATCGCCCAGGCGCCCGGCGCCGTGCTGCTGGACGCCGGCAGGCCTGGCGCCGACCGTGGACGCTATGACCTTATGAGCGCCTGGCCATTGGCAGAACTGGCGCCAAGTGCCGACGAATCGGCCAAGGCGTTCTTCGCCCGCCTGCGCACGGCATTGCAGAGCCTCGGACAGGCCGACGCGGGGGAAATTCCGGACCTGCCATTCGTCGGCGGAATGATCGGTTATCTGAGCTACGACCTGGGACGGCGCATCGAACGCCTGCCGCAGCACAGCCGGGACGACCTCGGCCTACCCGATGCGCGGGTCGGCCTGTACGCCTGGGCGCTGGTCACCGACCACCAGCGCGGCACCAGCCAGCTGGTGTTCCACCCGCGCCTGGAAGCCGCCGAGCGCCAGCGCCTGCTGGCGCTGTTCGAGGCCGACGCGGCGGCGCCGGCGCTGCCGCCCTTCCGCCTGCATGCCGGCTTCCGGCCGGACCTGAGCCGCGAGCAGTACCGCCAGGCCCTGGAGCGGGTGCAAGGCTACATCCTCGCCGGCGACTGCTACCAGGTGAACTACACCCAGCGTTTCCGCGCGCCCTGCAGCGGCTCGCCCTGGCTGGCCTACCTGGCCCTGCGCGAGGCCTGCCCGACGCCCTTCGCCGGCTACCTGGGCCTGGGCGACGGCGCCATCCTCAGCCTGTCGCCCGAGCGCTTCATCCGCATGCACCGGCGCCAGGTGGAGACGCGCCCGATCAAGGGCACCCGCCCGCGCGGCCGCACGCCCGCGGAGGACGCGGCCAACGCCGAGGAACTGCTGGCCAGCCCCAAGGACCGCGCCGAGAACCTGATGATCGTCGACCTGCTGCGCAACGACCTGGGACGCAGCTGCACGCCCGGCACGGTGCGGGTGCCGGAACTGTTCGCGCTGGAGAGCTACCCCAACGTGCACCATCTGGTCAGCAGCGTGACCGGCGAGCTGGCCGCCGACAAGGACGCCCTCGACCTGCTGCTGGGCAGCTTCCCCGGCGGCTCCATCACCGGCGCGCCCAAGGTCCGCGCCATGCAGATCATCGACGAGCTGGAGCCGAGCCGCCGCGGCATCTATTGCGGCAGCCTGTTCTACCTGGACGTGCGCGGCGAGCTGGACAGCTCCATCACCATCCGCACCCTGCTGGTGAAGGACGGCCAGGCCAGTTGCTGGGGCGGCGGCGGCATAGTCGCCGATTCGGACTGGGAGGCGGAATACGCGGAGTCGCTGACCAAGGTGGACGTGCTGCTGCGCACCCTGGAACGCCTCGGCGACTGAGCGCCGCGCCGCGCAGAGCGCTACGCCGCAGCCCGCCTCGGCAGGGCCACCCGTACCCGCAGGCCGCCCAGTTCGCTGCCTTCCAGCGCCAGGCTGCCGCCGCAGGCCGCGGCGATGTCGCGGGCGATGCCCAGGCCCAGGCCGTGGCCGGCCACCTGCTCGTCCAGGCGGGTGCCGCGCTCGAGCACGCTGTCGCGCAATTCCTCGGCGATGCCCGGGCCGTCGTCGTCCACCAGCAGGCGGTAGCCGTCCTCGCGCTTCTCCACTTGCAGGCGCACCTCGCTGGCCGCCCACTTGCAGGCGTTGTCCAGCAGGTTGCCGAGCAGTTCCAGCAGGTCCTCGCGGTCGAACGGCAGGCGCAGACCGGGCGCCGCCTGGCAGCTGATGCGCAGGTGTTCGCCGTGGATCAGCTGGAGCATCTCGCGCAGGCTGGGCAGCTCGGCGTCGCAGTCGAAATGCGCGCCGGGCAGCGCCTCGCCCACCAGGCGCGCGCGGCCCAGTTCGCGGGCCAGGCGCTGGTCGATCTGCTCCAGCTGCTCCTGCAGCACCCGCTTCAGCTCGGGGTGCTGCCGCAGCTCCTCGCGCTCGGCCAGGCTGATCAGCACCGCCAGCGGCGTCTTCAGCGCATGGCCGAGGTTGCCCAGGGCGTTGCGCGAGCGGCGCAGGGTTTCCTCGGTGTGCTGCAGCAGGTGGTTGACCTGTTCCACCAGCGGCTCCAGTTCCTGCGGCACCCGGGTGTCCAGCTGGCTGCGCTGGCCGTCCTGCAATTGGGCGATCTGCTGGCGCACCCGTTCCAGCGGGCGCAGCGCGCGGCGCACCGTCAGGCGCTGGAAGAACAGGATCAGCAGCAGCGCCAGCGCCCCGGCGCCCAGGCCGATGTTGCGCAGGCGGTTGAAGCTCTTGAGGATCGGCGTGTAGTCCTGCGCCACGCTGATCCGCAGGCTGCGCCCGTAACGCTTGTAGTCGCCGCGGAAGACCAGCAGGCGCTGGCCTTCCGGGCCCTTGGCCAGGCCTTCGCGCAGCCCCGTGCGCTCCGGCACCTTCAGCTCGTGGTCCCACAGCGAGCGCGAGCGCCAGTCGGTCTGTTCGAAGTGGATCTGGAAGTAGCGCCCGGAGAACAGCCGCTCGTAGGCGCCGTCGACGCGCTGCGGGTCCAGCTGCAGGCCGGCCGGGCCGCGAATGATCGCCACCAGCAGGCTTTCCGCCTCGTCCTGCAGGCCGCTGGCCAGGTAGCGGCGCAGGCCCTGGTCGAACAGCCAGAGCCCGGCCTGGGCCAGCGCCAGGCCGACCACCAGCAGCACCGCGGCGAGGCCGAAGCCCAGGCGCCGCTGGATCGAGATCAAGCCGCGCCCCCGCTGCTGCCGGCGAAGCGGTAGCCCTGGCCGCGGCGGGTCTCGATGATCTCGCGGCCGAGCTTGCGGCGCAGGTGGTTGATGTGCACCTCGATGACGTTGGAGTCGCGCTCGGTCTCGCCGTCGTAGAGGTGCTCGGCCAGGTGCGACTTGGACAACAGCTGGCCCGGGTGGAGCATGAAGTAGCGCAGCAGGCGGAACTCGGCGGAAGTCAGGTCGACCTCGCGGCCATCCTGCTGCACGCACTGGCGCGCCTCGTCCAGGCGCAGGCCGCCGGCCTCCAGCTGGGCCTGGTTGGCCACGCCGTGGGCGCGGCGCAGCAGGGCCTGGATGCGCAGGAAGAGTTCTTCGGGGTGGAAGGGTTTGGTCAGGTAGTCGTCGGCGCCGGCCTTCAGCCCGTCGATGCGCTCGGCCCAGGAACCGCGCGCGGTGAGGATCAGCACCGGGGTGGCCAGGCCCAGGCCGCGCCATTCGCGCAGCACGTCCAGGCCGGGGCGGCCCGGCAGGCCGAGATCGAGGATGATCAGGTCGTAGGGCTCGCTGGCCCCCTGCACCGCGGCGTCGCGGCCGTCGGCCAGCCAGTCCACGGCGTAGCCCTGGCGGCTCAGCCCGGCCAGCAGTTCGTCGGCGAGGGGGACGTGGTCCTCCACCAGCAGCAGACGCATCAGTCGTCTTCCTTATCCTTGAGGATGCGCCCGTCACGGGCATCCAGTTCCAGTTCGCGGACCACGCCGCCGGCGGTGAGCAGCTCTATCTCGTAGATGTAGGCGTCGTGCTCCTTCTCCAGCTCCGCCTCGAGCAGGCGCGAGCCGGGGTAGCGCTGCAGCGCGGCCGGCAATATCGACTCGAAGGGGCGGATCACCCCTTCGCGGGTCAGGCGCAGGGCCTCGTCCTGGCTGATGTCGTGGGCCGACGCCGCCCCGGCCAGGCAGACCGCGACGAGCAGCGCGTAACGCAGAGGATAGGTCATCAGTGGTCCTGGCGGTCCTTGAGCACTTCACCGCTCACCGCGTCCAGCTCGACATCCCACTTCACCCCCTGGGCGTCCTTGATGTCGACCTTGTACAGGTAGCGGCCGTGTTCCAGTTCGAGCTCGCTATCGTACACGGTTCCGCCGGCGTGCTTGGCCAGCGCGGCCTGGTTCAGGCGCTGGAAGTCCTGGATGGTGCCGGCGTCGCGCAGGCGCAGGGCCTCGTCGGGGCCGATGTCGTGGGCCAGCGCCAGGCTGGAGGCGCCGAAAAGAGCAGTGGCGGCGATCAGACGGGTGAGGGTTTGCATGGGAAGGCTCCTGCGAATTGCCAATGCTCGCAGGCTATCGAAAGGCCATTAACTCAAGCTGAATGGATGCAGGACGGATCATTCACCGGATGAAGGATGCTGCCTAGGAAAATACAGCGCTTATAATCGGCGGCTCGCCAGAGAGTGCCCCCATGACCGCCATCCACATCAAGTCCCCCGCCCTCACCCTCAAGGCCGGCGCCCGCGCCCTGCGGCGCATCCGCGAGCGCGGCCTGAGCCCCGCCGACGTCGGCATCCTGCCCGGCGCCGCCGGCGGGCCGAAGGCGCTGGGCATCCAGGGGCTGGACCTGGCGCTGTTCGGCGAATGGCTGCCGCGCGCGCCGCGCGAGCGCTCGCTGATCGGCGCCTCGATCGGCTCCTGGCGCTTCGCCAGCGCTTGCCTGGCGGACGCCGCCGCCGGCATCCGCCGCCTGGGCGAGCTGTACACGCAGCAGCGCTTCTCGCGCAATGCGGACATAGCCGAGGTCTCCGCCAGTTGCACGCGGATGCTCGACGACCTGCTCGCCGGGCAGGACGCCAGCGTGCTGGCCAACCCGCACTACCGCCTCAACGTGGTGGTGGTGAAGAGCCACGGGCGCCTGGCCGACGACGGCAAGCGCGCGCTCGGCCTGGGCCTGGGCGCGGTGATCCGCGACAACCTGCTCGGCCGCCGCCGCCTGCACCGCCACTTCGAACGGGTGATCCTCCACGACGCGCGCCTGGCCCCGCCGCTGGCGCCGCTGCGGGACTTCCCCTCGCGCTGCCTGCCGCTGGACGTCGGCAACCTGCGCCATGCGCTGCTCGCCTCCGGCTCCATCCCGATGGTCATGCAGGGCGTGCGCGACATTCCCGGCGCCGGCCCGGGCACCTACCGCGACGGCGGCCTGCTCGACTACCACCTGGACCTGCCCTACGAAACCGACGGCGTGGTGCTCTACCCGCACTTCACCGACAAGGTCATCCCCGGCTGGTTCGACAAGGGCCTGCCCTGGCGCCGCGGCGACGCCACCCGCCTGCAGGACGTGCTGCTGCTCGCCCCCTCCCCCGAGTACCTGGCACGCCTGCCGCACAACAAGCTGCCGGACCGCAAGGACTTCAAGCGCTACCTGGGCGACGACGCCGGCCGCGAGCGCTACTGGAACAAGGCGATGGACGAAAGCCGGCGGATGGGCGACGAGTTCCTCGAACTGGTCGACGGCGGGCGCCTGGGAGAAAGGTTGGTGCCGCTGTAGGGCGCATAACGCCTACGGCGTTATCCGCCGCTTGACCTTGGCCATAATCCCGCTCGCTCTCAGCCATGCAGCGGCCGGCAAGGAAGGTGTAGCGGCGGATAACCGCGAACGGTTATTCGCCCTACGTCCATGCTGGGCTTGGCGTAGGGCGCATAACGCCTACGGCGTTATCCGCCGTTTGACCTTGGCCATAATCCCGCTCGCTGCCAAGCACGGAGCCGCCGTCAAAGCCGCGCCAGGCTCAACCATGCAGGGGTTGGCGAGGAAGGTGTAGCGGCGGATAACCGCGAACGGTTATTCGCCCTACGTCCATGCTGGGCTTGGCGTAGGGCGCATAACACCTACGGCGTTATCCGCCGCTTGACCTTGGCCATAATCCCGCTCGTTGCCGAGCACGGAGCCGCCATCAAAGCCGCGCCAGGCTCAGCCATGCAGCGGCCGGCAAGGAAGGTGTAGCGGCGGATAACCGCGAACGGTTATTCGCCCTACGTCCATGCTGGGCTTGGCGTAGGGCGCATAACGCCTACGGCGTTATCCGCCGTTTGACCTTGGCATAATCCCGCTCGTTGCCGGGCACGGAGCCGCCGTCAAAGCCGCGCCAGGTTCAGCCATGCAGCGGCCGGCGAGGAAGGTGTAGCGGCGGATAACCGCGAACGGTTATTCGCCCTACGCCCATGGTGAACTTGGCGTAGGGCGCATAACGCCTACGGCGTTATCCGCCGCTTGACCTGGGCCATAATCCCGCTCGCTGCCAAGCACGGAGCCGCCGTCAAAGCCGCGCCAGGCTCAACAGGGAAGCACGTACGTAGGAGCGAACTCCGTCCGCGATGGGCCGAGCCCGCACACCACGCCCCACAGATGAATCCCCTACCCCGGCTGCCCGTCGATCCGGGCCTTCCACAACATCGGCCCGTAGTACCCGGCGAAGATCAGGAACGCCAGCGACCAGCACAGCGCCGCCAGCAGCAAGCCACCCAGCGGCAGCCACCACACCACCAGCACCCGCGCCACCACGCCCAGGTTGAGCAGGCCGAAGCCCCAGGCCATCGCCTTCGGCGGCTGCAGCGCGCGGCCGGTGTGGCCGAGGCTGACGCGGGCGATCATCGCCAGGATCAGCCCGCCGACGCCGCCCACGGTCAGCGCGTGCAACGGCAGGCTGGAGGGCAGCGCCACGCCGGCCGCGGAAGCCGCCAGGCCGAACAGCGCCAGGGTCATCCAGGCATAGGCCAGGTGCAGCGACCACAGCAGCGGCACGCTCCACAGGTCGCGGTCGTACCAGCGCACCAGGCGCACCAGGTGGCCCAGGCCGAGCAGGCCGAAGAGCAGCGCCAGCACAGGCCCCGGTTGCAACGCCGGGCCGGTGGCGCTGAGCACCGCGAGCAGTGCGCCACCCAGCAGCAGCGCCCAGTCCAGCCACGGCCAGGCCGGCACCTGGGCGGTACGTCCCAGGCCGCGCTGGGTGAAGAAGGGAATCACCCGCCCGCCGATCAGGCTCATCAGCGCCACCACCAGCCACAGCGCAGCCAGAACGCCGCCACGCTGCCAGGCCTCGTTGCCCAGCGCCTGTCCGGCCATGACCAGGGCGTCGGCCAGGGTCAGCAGGACCAGCACCATCAGCACCGGGTAATTGCGCGTCTGCCGCACCTGGTAGAGGCTGCGGCCGACGAACCAGGCCAGGGCCGGCGGGAAGGCCAGCTCCAGCACCGTGGCCAGCCACCAGGGCGCGCCCAGCAGCCAGGCCAGCCGTGCCGCCAGCCAGAGCAGGGCCAGGTTGCGCAACGGAGCGCCACTGAGGCCCGGGCGGCCGGTCCAGGTCTGCACCGCGGTGAGCAGGAAGCCGGCGATGATCGCCAGGGCAAAGCCGAACACCATCTCGTGGCGGTGCCAGCCCAGCCAGCCGCCCAGCGGCTGCCACGCGGGCAGCCAGCCGGCCAGCGCGGCGAGCCAGAGGAATATGGCGAGCGCCGCGAACAGCGCCCCGCCGAGGAAGAAAGGACGGAAACCCAGCCGCCACAGCGGCGGAATCGCCAATAGAACCTTGCGATCAACCAACAGCACAACAGACCTCCCAGCCTGGTTGGCGCATCTGCCGCTGGGCGATCAGGCGCAGCACGTAGCCCAGCTTGATGGCGGTCGGCCCGAGGACGGTCAGGGCGTGGGCGGCCACCAGTTGCGGCAAGTTGAGAAAGGCGTCGATGAAATAGGCGCCGAAGATGCCTCCCAGCAGCATAGCGGCCCCCGCGCTGAGCAGGGCGTTGGAATGGCTGAGATTGCGTTGCGGACAGGCGAAGAAGCCTTTCATCACACACCTCCGGTAGTTCGGGGTGGCCGGCCCGCATGGGCCGGCCGGTCTAGCCTCAGGCCTCCAGCGCGCTGGCGGGGCCGAAGAACTCGTAGTGGCACTGCTTTTCCGGCACGCCCAGCTCGCGCAGGAGGCGCTTCACCTGGGCCATGAACGGCTTGGGCCCGAGGAAGTAGGCGTCCAGGTCGCGCTGCTCCGGCAGCCAGTTGCTCAGCAGCTGCTGGCTGATGAAGCCCTCGGCATCGGCCTGGTCCTGCTCGCGCGGCTCGCTGTAGCAGAAGAAGTGCAGCAGCGTCGGGTGCTTGCGCGCCTGGTTCTCGATGAACTCGCGGAAGGCGTGCACGCCGCCGTGGCGCGCGCAGTGAATGAAGTGCACCACGCGGCCGGCGTCCAGCGCCTGCTGCAGCATGGCCAGCGACGGGGTGATGCCGACGCCCGCGGTGATCAGCGCCAGCGGCTTGTCGCTGTCGCCCAGGACGAAGTCCCCGGCCGGCGGGAACAGGTCGATCTCGTCGCCTTCCCGGACCTGGTCGTGCAGGTAGTTGGAAACCCTGCCCTCGGGCTCGCGCTTGACGCTGATGCGGTACTCGCGGCCGTTGGCCGGGGCCGACAGCGAATAGTTGCGGCGTACTTCCTCGCCATCCAGGTCCAGGCGCAGACCGATGTACTGGCCCGGCTCGAAGTCGAGCAGCGCGCCGCCGTCCACCGGTTGCAGGTAGAAGGAGGTGATTTCCTCGCTCTCGGCCACCTTGCGCGCCACGCGGAAGCGCCGCGCGCCGCGCCAGCCACCCTCTTCGGCGGCATTGCGGGCGTATACCGATTCCTCGGCGCCGATCAGGATGTCGGCCAGTTGCTGGTAGGCGGCGGCCCAGGCGGCGATCACCTCGTCGGTGGCGATCTCCTCGCCCAGCACTTCGCGGATGGCGCGCAGCAGGCAGGCGCCGACGATGGGATAATGTTCCGGCAGAATCTGCAGCGACACGTGCTTGTTGACGATCTGCCCCACCAGCGGGCCGAGGCGCTCCAGCTCGTCGATGTGGCGGGCGTACATCAGCACGCCGTTGGCCAGGGCCCGTTGCTGGTCGCCGGAAGCCTGGTGGGCCTGGTTGAAGAGCGGACGCACCTGCGGATACTCGGTCAGCATCAACTGGTAGAAGTGCCGGGTCAGGGCTTCGCCACCGGTTTCCAGCAGCGGGACGGTCGCCTTGATCAGGGTGCGTTGTTCGTTGGACAGCATGCGGATCTCCTTGGAACGCAAGACAGGGTGGGAACTGCCTGTAATCCTTCAGAAAACGTGCCAAGGCCGGCGCCCAGTATTCGCGGGACTTCCGCGGCGTCAGAAGTCATAATGACCAGCAATCATTCGAGTCATACGGACTACATAGAGGTCAGAATGACCAGCAACCCCTTGCTTGCCACCCTGCTCCCCCTGGTCGACGACCTGTCCCGCGAACTGCCCGACGAAGAACGCTACCGCCGCCTGCTGGAAGCCCTGCGCGAACTGCTGCCCTGCGACGCCAGCGCCCTGCTGCGCCTGGAGGGCGAGCAACTGGTGCCCCTGGCAGTGGACGGCCTGAGCCCGGACACCCTCGGCCGCCGCTTCAAGATCGCCGAACACCCGCGCCTGCAGGCCCTGCTGGAACGCCCCGGCCCTACCCTGTTCGACGCCAACTGCGGCCTGCCCGACCCCTACGACGGCCTGGTGGAAGGTGTGCACCTGGAAGTGCACGACTGCATGGGCTGCCCGCTGTACCTCGACGAGCAGCCCTGGGGCCTGCTGACCCTCGACGCCCTCGAGCCCGGGCGCTTCTCCAGCGGCGACCTGGACAACCTGCAGGCCTTCGCCAGCCTGGCGGCGGCCACGGTGAAGGCCAGCCAGCGCATGCTCGACCTCACCCTGCGCGCCGAGCACGAGCAGCAGCGCGCCGACGCCTACCAGCGCGCCGCCGGCGAGGCCCCGCGCGAACTGGTCGGGCAGAGCCCGGCGCACCGCCAACTGGTGGACGAGATCAAGCTGGTGGCCGGCAGCGACCTCAGCGTGCTGGTCACCGGCGAGACCGGCGTGGGCAAGGAACTGGTGGCCCAGGCCATCCACCAGCGCTCGCTGCGCCACGCCCAGCCGATGATCAGCCTGAACTGCGCGGCGCTGCCGGAAACCCTGGTGGAGAGCGAACTCTTCGGCCACGTGCGCGGCGCCTTCTCCGGCGCGGTGGGCGAGCGCCGCGGCAAGTTCGAGCTGGCCGACGGCGGCACCCTGTTCCTCGACGAAGTGGGCGAGCTGCCCCTGGCGATCCAGGCCAAGCTGCTGCGCGTGCTGCAGAGCGGCCAACTGCAGCGCCTGGGCTCGGACCGCGAGCACCGCGTGGATGTGCGCCTGATCGCCGCCACCAACCGCGACCTGGCCGCGGAAGTGCGCGCCGGGCGCTTCCGCGCCGACCTCTACCACCGCCTGAGCGTCTACCCGCTGCGCGTGCCGCCGCTGCGCGAGCGCGGCAACGACATCCTGCTGCTGGCCGGCTACTTCCTCGAACAGAACCGCCCGCGCCTGGGCCTGCGCAGTCTGCGCCTGAGCGCCGAGGCCCAGGCCGCCCTGCTCGGCTACCCCTGGCCGGGCAACGTGCGCGAACTGGAACACCTGATCGGCCGCGCCTCGCTCAAGGCCCTGGCCTCAAGCCCCGAACGCCCGCGCATCCTCACCCTGGAGCTCGACGACCTCGGCCTCGAACAGGGCCTGCACCTGCCGGAAGCCGGCAAGACAGCACCCGCCCGCGAACTGCCCAAACCCGGCATCGAACTGCGCACCGCGCTGGACGACTTCCAGCGCCAGCTGATCGCCGCCAGCCTGCAGCGCCACGCCGGCAACTGGGCGGCCGTGGCCCGCGAACTGGGAGTGGACCGGGCCAACCTGAACCGCCTGGCCAGGCGCCTGGACCTCAAGTGAGGGAGTGGGCGGGAAAGCAGACACCTCGACTCGACTACTGCTGTTCCAAACGTCATCGAAAAATATCGTCATATATCAGGCGGAGTGCCAGCATTCCTATCGTCTTCGAGTAAATGCTAGAAAACATGGCTTATCGATGGAGAACACCTGGCATGGAGCGCAAGCCCCTTCCTTCACTGGTTCGAATCATTATTCTCGGCTTGATTAGCATCGGCTTCCTAAGTGCTGCCGTATTGACGGCAATGCAGACAATCGATTTTCTGGAAAGTGCCGAAGTCGCACCTGGAGTGGTCAGCCGGTTGAATGCCGGTGGCTCTCATCCGCAAGTCCAATTCACCACCCTATCAGGCCAACAGTATGAGTTCCCGCAAGGGGGATTCATCTTTGGCTACAAGGAAGGAATGGCGGTAGACGTCTATTACCTCTCCGAAAATCCGGGCATGACGGCTGTGATCAAGGACCCCGGCGCAATCTGGGTTATACCGGCGACGTTCGGAATGTTCTGCGTTGTCACCCTGGGATATGCAGTACTGGGGATTCGACAACGCAGAAAGGAATGTGGCGAATGAGTACTCTTCAACTAAATCTACGCAAAAGCCGGTGGCTCTATAAATCTTCTGCAACAGGCGGCGCAACGATCGGGTTCGTAGCGGGTTCGGGGGGAACCATCACACTGACCTCCCCTTACCAGGTTTTTCATACTTATAGTTTTGCTGGCGCAGGATTCGGCTTTGGAGCGGGGGCGCGGCTACCCCGATTCGGCAAGGTCAATCTGAATATTAAAGGCCGCAGCATAGGCGGAGCAGGCGCCACAGAATCATTTCTAAGCTACGGCTTGGTATTCGCTTCCGACAACATAATCAAACGCGACCTGTCGCCTGCCGACTTCCGCGGCCCTTGCCTGTACGTGGAAGCTGGGTTTGGGGTTGCCGCAGGTATTTCCGGCAGTGCATTGCTGTTTGGCCTCGATCCTCTACGTTTGGCTGCTCTGATCCCAATGGCCGCAAGTCCCCTGAGTGCAAACCTGGCTATTCAACTCCTCATAGAGTCGGCAAACGGCGCAATATTGATGGCCGGCGCTAATGTCGGCGCACAACTTGGGGCAGGAACTGCCGCCTATATCGGCGGAATCTTCTGACGCTTCACTGCCTACCTCTCATAGCGGTTCCGGCTAGACTTCATCGACATCATCGGATTCGCGAACTGCACCATCACGTTCACGAGCATTATCGAACCCTCCTGTCATCTGCACGGATACCAGCGAGATGCGTCCGGCTGTCTTCCAGGCTGCAGCGCGAACAGCTGGCAACCAGAGGGAAAGCCCCATGCGCCACCTGTTCGTCGCCCTGCTCGGCCTCGCCCTGGCCGGCTGCATCTCGCCCAACCAGGGCCGGCCGCTGAACTTCGGCGAGTTCACCAGCGCCGAGTACCAGGCGCTGGCGGTCCACGGCAACGGCAGGATCGACGGCCGCGCCTTCCTCAAGACCCGCGCTGGCACCCTGAAGCCGGCGGCCGGCAAGGACGTGGCGCTGATCCCGGCGACGCGCTACATGGCGCCGCTGTACAAGGCCTACCAGGAGCGGCGGCCGCTAGGCGAGCCCGACGCCCGGGCGAAGATCTACACCCGCACGGTGCGCGCCGACGCCGAGGGCCGTTTCAGCTTCGCCCAGGTGCCGGCGGGGCGCTATTACCTGAGCTGCGAAGTGACCTGGGAAACCACCGGCGCCAACGGCCCGACCACGGTGGGCGCCACCGTCATGGCGCCGCTGATGCTGCGCGAGGGCGAGGAAGTCCAGGTCGAGTTGACGCGCTGAGCCGCCGACGGGGTGTGCCCGGGCGGCGGGCAAAGTGGGTACAATGGGCGGTTGCAATTGCCCACTGATGATCTGAAGGCCACCTCTTGGAACTGTTCAAGGAATTCACTTTCGAGTCCGCCCACCGCCTGCCCCACGTCCCGGAGGGCCACAAGTGCGGCCGCTTGCACGGCCACTCCTTCCGCGTGGCGCTGTACATCGAGGGCGAGGTCGACCCGCATACCGGCTGGATCCGCGACTTCTCCGAGATCAAGCAGATCTTCAAACCGATCTACGAACAGCTCGACCACAACTACCTGAACGACATCCCCGGCCTGGAAAACCCCACCAGCGAGAACCTCTCGCGCTGGATCTGGCAGCAGGTCAAGCCGCTGCTGCCGGAATTGTCTCGGGTGCGGGTGCATGAGACTTGCACCAGTGGGTGTGAGTATCGCGGGGATTGATGCTGCGTAGCGCGCAGCTCCTCGTAGGAGCGAGCTTGCTCGCGAAGGGTGCTTCCCGGTGACGCAGATGTTGGGGGTAAGAGCGCCCTCTCCCCAGCCCTCGGCTGCGCGCCCCGCCCTGAAGGGAGAGGGGGCTGTTCTGAGCAACGTGTCGGTCAGGCGCCATCCTCCCACCTTCGTCATTCCCGCGAACGCGGGACGCGGCTCCATCGCGAACAGCGCTTGCGCTGGCCCGAAGGGGAATAACCCAGTTGCCTCGGCTTGGGTGTTTCTGCGCCGCACCGAATCTGCCCGACCTTCTTGTTTCGCCCCCTCGGGCGAGTCCCTTTTGTCAATCGCCACAAAAGGAACCAAAAAGGCTTGCCCCGACATACGGGCCCGATGGAGCCGGGCTACCCTCGCGAATTCCCCCGCCACGGAGGCCCGCCCCGAGGGTACGTCCCTGTAGCCCATCGGGGCTCTCGCGACATCCATGTCGCATGACCTCCTGAGCGCCGGTTTCGCTCGGCCTTCTGAAGGGGCGTTCCGGTGCGCTCGGGTATTTCTCTGGAAGTCCAAAAGCCAGAGCCAATGCGCTTTGGCTTTTCGTAGGAGCGAGCTTGCTCGCGAACCCAGGGCTCGCGTTCTCGGGAATGACGAGAGGAGGTAGGCGTTCCGGGATGACTCCGAACTCCCCGCACGCTCCGAACAGCCCCCTCTCCCTTTGGGAGAGGGCTGGGGTGAGGGAGCGAAGCCAGGCTGGCGCACCTTCGCTGAACCACCACCTATCGCTTAAGTGAACAGCATTACGGCACTCAGGCGGGGCTTTTCATTAGCCTAAACCTCAACGCGCCGCAGTACGCCCGCCCTTCTTCTTGCCACCGAGCAAATGCGAGAACACCGCATGCAGGTCGCCCGAGGCGCTGTCGCCTTCCAGGTTCAGCTTGTCGTCGATGTGCGCCATGTGGTGCATCATCAGGGTCACGGCCTTTTCCTTCTCGCCCTTCTCGATGGCGTCGAGGATTTCGTTGTGCTCGTCGAACGAGCAGTGCGAGCGGCCGCCCGCCTCGTACTGGGCGATGATCAGCGAGGTCTGCGACACCAGGCTGCGCTGGAAGCTGACCAGCGGGGCGTTCCTGGCCATTTCCGCCAGCTTCAGATGGAACTCGCCGGACAGGCGGATGCCCGCGCCGCGGTCGCCGCGGGCGAAGCTGGCCTGTTCCTGCACCACCATCTCGCGCAGCTCGGCCAGGGCCTCGGCGCTGGCGTTGTCCACCGCCAGCTCGGTGATGGCGCGCTCGACGGTGCGCCGGGCGAAGAGGATCTGCCGGGCCTCGTCGATGCTCGGGCTGGCCACCACCGCGCCGCGGTTGGGGCGCAGCAGCACCACCTGCTCGTGGGCCAAGCGCGACAGGGCGCGGCGGATGATGGTGCGGCTGACGCCGAAGATTTCGCCCAGGGCCTCTTCGCTCAGCTTGGTGCCCGGCGCCAGGCGCTGTTCGAGGATGGCATCGAAGATGTGCGCGTAGACGATCTCGTCCTGCGTGCCGGTACGGCTCTTGCCGTTGCGCGCCGGCTTCTTGATCTGTTGCAGCGGGTCGGTCATGGATCCTCAACCTTGTTGGGCGGACCGGCGGCCTGGGCAATCCGCTACCAGGTACGCAGGCGCGACGAAATGATGGCCACCAGTGTACACAAAATGCCCAGCACCGCGCACCCGGCGCATCCCCCCTGCCATGCGGCATTCAGCCGTCCCCTCTGTACAAATTCCGCGCAATGCCTGAGCGAATCTTCCGATGAATTGTTTGGAGGAAGGCGGGAGGTAGGTACGAAACATTATTTGATTTTTTTGTATACAACCTCATAATCGCCGGCGTGACTTCCTGACTCGCAAGTCAAGAACACGCCCTCAAGCCTTCCGCCGAGCCAGGGACGCAGGTGAACCAGCCGACGGCAAGGACCAACAACAAGAGCGTTGAGGAGTACCCGCTGTGGAAAGCACCAAACAAGAACAACAAACCGCTGTCGCCTCCAGCCCACCCGCCACCGGCCTGCTCGAACGCCTGTTCAAGCTCAGCCAGCACGGCACCACGGTGAAGACGGAACTGGCCGCCGGCCTGACCACCTTCATCACCATGGCCTACATCATCTTCGTCAACCCCAACATCATGGCCGACGCCGGGGTCAACCACGGGGCGGCCTTCGTCGCCACCTGCCTGGCCGCCGCCCTGGGTTGCTTCCTGATGGGCCTGTACGCCAACTGGCCGGTGGGCCTGGCGCCGGGCATGGGCCTCAACGCCTTCTTCACCTACACCGTGGTCAAGACCATGAACTACAGCTGGGAGATCGCCCTGGGCGCGGTGTTCATCTCCGGCGTGCTGTTCATGGTGCTGACCTTCTCGCGCATCCGCGAATGGCTGCTCAACAGCATCCCGCCGAGCCTGCGCTTCGCCATGGGCGCGGGGGTCGGGCTGTTCCTCGGGCTGATCGGCCTGAAGACCGCCGGCATCGTGGTCGCCAGCCCCGCCACCCTGGTGCACCTGGGCGACCTGACCAAGCCCGGCCCGCTGCTGGCGGCGATCTGCTTCCTGATGATCGCCGTGCTGGAATACCGCCGGGTGTTCGGCGGCATCCTCATCAGCATCCTCACCGTCACCGTGGCCGGCATCGCCCTGGGCCTGGTGCAGTTCGGCGGGGTGTTCTCGATGCCGCCGAGCCTGGCGCCGACCTTCCTGGCCATGGACATCGCCGGCGCCTTCAACGTGACCATGATCAGCGTGATCCTGGCCTTCCTCTTCGTGCACATGTTCGACACCGCCGGCACCCTGATGGGCGTGGCCCAGCGCGCCCATCTGGTGCGCGAGGACGGCCGCATCGAAAACCTGTCCAAGGCGATGAAGGCCGACAGCACCTCCAGCGTGGTCGGCGCCGTGCTCGGCGTGCCGCCGGTGACCAGCTACGTGGAAAGCGCCGCGGGCGTGGCCGCCGGCGGCCGCACCGGGCTGACCGCGGTGACCGTCGGCGCGCTGTTCGTCGCCGCCATGTTCTTCGCCCCGCTGGCCGGCATGATCCCCGCCTACGCCACCGCCGGCGCGCTGATCTACGTGGCCATGCTGATGATGGGCGGCCTGGCGCACATCGACTGGCAGGAACACACCGAGACCATCCCGGCCATCGTCACCGTGATCATGATGCCGCTGACCTTCTCGGTGGCGGACGGCATCGCCATGGGCTTCGTGACCTACGTAGCGATGAAGGTCTTCACCGGCCGCCACAAGGACGTGACCGTAAGTCTGTATGCACTCTGTGCAATATTTGTAGCCAAATTCATCTTCCTGTAATCTGGAGCGGCCCCGCCACGGCCCCGACGCATGCCTGCGTCGGGGCCTTTGCATTCGAGAGCCCGCGATGAACCTGGAAACCTGGCTGCTCTACAGCAGCGCCGCCCTGATCGTGATCCTGATTCCCGGCCCGTTGTCGCTGCTGATGGTCAGCAACAGCCTCAACTATGGCCTGCGCCGTTCGCTGCCGGCCTTCCTCGGCGGGGTCAGCGCCTCCATCTGCCTGCTCAGCGCCTCGGCCCTGGGCCTGGGCGCGCTGCTGCTGGCCTCGGAGAAGCTGTTCAGCGTGCTCAAGGTGCTGGGCGCGCTCTACCTGTTCTACCTGGCCTGGCAGAGCTGGCAGGAATCGCGCATCGCCGGCCAGCCGCGCGCCGCCGAGGAGATGCCGGTCAACCCGGGCTTCCGCAGCCTGTACTGGAAGGCCTTTGGCCTGGGCGCCAGCAACCCGAAGGACATCCTGTTCTTCGCCGCCTTCCTGCCGCAGTTCCTCAAGGCTGACCACCCGCTGTGGCAGCAGCTGCTGGTGATGATCCTCACCTGGGCGCTGCTCGACTTCGCCTGCAAGCTGTTCTACGGCCTCAGCGCCCGCGGCGCGGCGCGCTTCCTGCGCTCGGGTAAGGGCCAGGCCTGGTTCAACCGCGGCAGCGCCGCGCTCTTCGCCACCGCTGGTGGGGCTTCGTTGTTGAGCCGCTGAGGCCCATAGAACCGTTCGCGAGCAAGCTCGCTCCTACGAAGAGCGTTGGCGCCTGTAGGAGCGAGCTTGCTCGCGAACGGTGTTTACCGGCAGCAGGGAGAGGGAGCTGTCCAGCGCGAACGAGAGGTTCGGCATCAACCTGTAGGAGCGGGCCCTGCCCGCGATTTCGCGCGCAGGGCGCGCTCCTACATGGGAACGCGGTGGGGGTGGAGTGGAGCGATACCCATCGCCATTGCCCGATGGGTTTCGCAAGCTCAACCCATCCTACGAAAGCCTCTCGGCGCAAGAACGCACAGGCAAAAAAAAGACCCGCCAGAGGCGGGCCGATGGGACTCCACGAAGAGTCGGGTGGGAAGTCGGTGGCGGCCTAGCTGCCGCGGTAGGTCGAGTAGCTGTACGGCGAGATCAGCAGCGGCACGTGGTAGTGGTCGCTTTCCGAGGCGATGCCGAAGCGCAGCACCACCTGGTCGAGGAAGGCCGGTTGCGGCAGTTGCACGCCACGGGCGCGGTAGTAGTCGCCGGCGTTGAACTGCAGCTGGTAGACCCCGGCGCGGAAGTCCTCGCCCTGCAGCAGCGGCTCGTCGCAGCGGCCGTCGTCGTTGGTCACGCGGGTGGCGACCAGTTCCAGCTGCTGGCCTTCCACGCGGTAGAGCTCGACCTTGATGCCATGGCCGGGGCAGCCGTGGGCGGAATCCAGTACGTGCGTCGTCAAACGTCCCATGGGCTCTGGGCATCCCCGGCGCGGCCGGCGGACGCCGTCCTCCTTCTCGGTGTGGTGTGGGTTGCACCCCGCAGGCGGCGGCCGGCCGGGTGGATTGGATGGGACGAAAATACGCCATCACCCAAACATTGTATACAAAAAATTTGCTCCAGCGCCCCGAAACGGCACCCGCGCACCAGCACGCGGCATTTCGATCCGCAGCCGGAGCCAGGAAGGCCACAGCCCGCCGGGCTGACCGTTCGGGCAGGCAGTTTGCTTGCTTTACCGACGGATGCGGATGACGACGGATGGCGAAATCGGCACGCGGGATTGTATTTACATACGGCCACACAACTTGTATACAATGTCTCGCAACACGGTGACGCACGCCCTACCGCCCGCGCCACCCCCAACAAGAAGGAACACTGCAGTGAGCGCTGACTACCCACGCGACCTGATCGGTTACGCCGACAACCCTCCCCACCCGCACTGGCCGGGCGACGCCCGCATCGCGCTGTCCTTCGTGCTCAACTACGAGGAAGGCGGCGAGCGCTGCATCCTCCATGGCGACAAGGAATCCGAGGCCTTCCTCTCCGAGATGGTCGCCGCCCAGCCGCTGCAGGGCGCACGCAACATGAGCATGGAATCCCTCTACGAATACGGCAGCCGCGCCGGCGTCTGGCGCCTGCTCAAGCTGTTCAGGAAATACGACCTGCCGCTGACCATCTTCGCCGTGGCCATGGCCGCCCAGCGCCACCCGGATGTGATCAAGGCGATGGTCGCCGCCGGCCACGAGATCTGCAGCCACGGCTACCGCTGGATCGACTACCAGTACATGGACGAGGCCCAGGAGCGCGAGCACCTGCTGGAGGCCATCCGCATCCTCACCGAGCTGACCGGCGAGCGCCCGCAGGGCTGGTACACCGGCCGCACCGGCCCGAACACCCGGCGCCTGGTGCGTGAGGAAGGCGGCTTCCTCTACGACTCCGACACCTACGACGACGACCTGCCCTACTGGGACCCGCAGAGCACCGCCGAGAAGCCGCACCTGGTGATCCCCTACACCCTGGACACCAACGACATGCGCTTCACCCAGGTGCAGGGCTTCAACAAGGGCGACGACTTCTTCGAATACCTCAAGGACGCCTTCGACGTGCTCTACGCCGAAGGCGCCGAGGGTGCGCCGAAGATGCTCTCCATCGGCATGCACTGCCGCCTGCTCGGCCGCCCGGCGCGCCTGGCCGCGCTGGAGCGCTTCATCCAGTACGTGAAGGGCCACGAGAAAGTGTGGATCGCCCGCCGCGTCGACATCGCCCGCCACTGGCACGAAAAGCACCCGTTCAAGGAGAGCCAGGCATGAGCCGCTTCCAGACCCTCACCCCGGCCAGCCTCGACCGCGCGGCCTTCGTCGCCGCCTTCGCCGACATCTACGAACACTCCCCCTGGGTGGCCGAGAAGGCCTACGACCTGGGCGTGGACGAAAGCCTCAACGACATCGAGAGCCTGCAGCAGCGCATGGCCGACATCCTCCTGTCGGCCAGCCATGAAGCCCAGCTGGCACTGATCAATGCTCACCCGGACCTCGCCGGCAAGGCCGCGGTGCGCGGCGAGCTGACCGCCTCCAGCACCTCCGAGCAGGCCGGCGCCGGCATCCACGAATGCACTGCCGAGGAATTCGCCCGCTTCAACGAACTCAACGATGTGTACAAGGCGAAATTCGGCTTCCCCTTCATCAAGGCGGTGAAGGGCAGCAACCGCCACCAGATCCTCGCGGCCTTCGAGGAGCGCATCCACAACACGCCGGAGCAGGAATTCCAGACCGCCCTGGCCGAGATCAACAAGATCGCGATGTTCCGCCTGCAGCAGCTCTGAGCCGCGCAACCGGAAATTCACGTCACCAAGGAGAACAAGATGAGAACCTACAACGCTCCCTTCGAGAAATTCGTCAACCTGGCCGACGAGCGCCTGGGGAGCAAGGTGATCAGCGTCACCGACGAATGGTTCGCCGCTGCCAGCCGCATGCTGCAGCCCACCCCCGCGGTGTGGAAGGAAGGCGTATTCGACGACAACGGCAAGTGGATGGACGGCTGGGAATCCCGCCGCAAGCGCTTCGAAGGCTATGACCACGCGGTAATCCGCCTGGGCGTGCCGGGCTCGATCAAGGGCGTGGACATCGACACCAGCTTCTTCACCGGCAACTTCCCGCCGTCGGCCTCGATCGACGGCTGCTTCGTGGCCGAGGGCGAGCCGAACGACGACACCCAATGGACCGAAGTGCTGTCCTCCGTCGAGCTGCAGGGCAACAGCCACCACTACCACGAGATCAGCGACGAGCGCCCCTACACCCACCTGCGCCTGAACATCTACCCGGACGGCGGCGTGGCGCGCCTGCGCGTGTACGGCATCCCGTTCCGCGACTGGGCCAAGCAGAACCCCAACGAGCAGGTCGACCTGGCCGCGGCCCTCAACGGCGGCCGCGCCCTCGCCTGCTCCGACGAACACTTCGGCCGCATGAGCAACATCCTCAACCCCGGCCGCGGCGTGAACATGGGCGACGGCTGGGAAACCGGCCGCCGCCGCACCCCGGGCAACGACTGGGTGATTGTCGCGCTGGGCCACGCCGGCATCGTCGAGAAGATCGTCGTCGACACCCTGCACTTCAAGGGCAACTACCCGGAGAGCTGCAACATCCAGGCGGCCTTCGTGAAGGGCGGCACCGACAACCAGATCGCCACCCAGAGCCTGTACTGGCGCGAACTGCTGCCGAGCCAGAAGCTGCAGATGCACAACGAGCACACCTTCATCGAACAGATCAGGGAACTGGGCCCGATCACCCACGTGCGCCTGAACATCTTCCCCGACGGTGGCGTCAGCCGTCTGCGCCTGTTCGGCAAGGTGGCCAGGTAAGCGAAACACCGCCGTCGCCCCCGCAGGCGCGGGGATGACGGAAAGAAAAAGCGGTTCCCGGGCCCCGCCCGGGTTCAGTACAACAAATACAAGTGACCAGCCATGCGTACCCTGAAGATCGAACCGTTGACCAAGGAAGCCTTCGCCCCGTTCGGTGATGTCATCGAGACCGAGGGCAGCGCCCACTTCATGATCAACAACGGTTCCACCCGCCGCTATCACAAGCTCGCCACGGTCGAGACCGCGCAGCCCGAGGATAAGGCGATCATCAGCATCTTCAGCGCCGAAGCACTGGAGATGCCCTTGCGCATCCGCATGCTGGAGCGTCATCCGCTGGGCAGCCAGGCCTTCATCCCGCTGCTCGGCAACCCCTTTCTGGTCGTGGTCGCGCCACTTGGCGACGTACCTGTACCGGGCCTTGTCCGCGCCTTCCTGACCAACGGAAGGCAGGGCATCAATTACCACCGCGGCGTCTGGCACCACCCGGTGCTGACGATCGAAAAGCGGGATGACTTCCTGGTGGTCGATCGCAGCGGTTCCGGCAACAACTGCGACGAGCATTTCTTCACCGAGGACGAGCAACTGCTCCTCGACCCCCAACTAAACTAATAAGAGAGGCCCGTCCGCCGCGACGCCGGCGCCCGGGCAAGAGGTAATGACTGTGGAAGCACATCTCATCGAATGGGCGAACCTGCTGGTTCGCTGGATTCACATGATCGTCGGCATCGCCTGGATCGGTGCCTCGTTCTACTTCGTCTGGCTGGAAAACAACCTCAACCGCGTCAACCCGCGCGAGGGGCTCTCGGGTGACCTCTGGGCGATCCACGGTGGCGGCATCTACCACCTGGAGAAATACAAGCTGGCGCCGCCGAAGATGCCGGACAACCTCCACTGGTTCAAATGGGAGGCCTACTCCACCTGGCTCTCGGGCGTGTGCCTGCTGACCATCGTCTTCTACCTGAACCCCAGCCTGTACCTGGTGGCCCCGGGCAGCGACCTGGCGCCCGCCGCGGCCATCGCCATCGGCATCGGCTCGCTGATCGCCGGCTGGTTCATCTACTCCGGCCTGTGCGACTCGCCGCTGGGCAAGACCCCCGCCCTGCTCGGCGCCATCCTGTTCGCCCTGCTGGTGCTCGCCGCCTACCTGCTCAGCCAGGTGTTCAGCGGCCGCGGCGCCTACCTGCACGTCGGCGCGATCATCGGCACCATCATGGTCGGCAACGTGTTCCGGGTGATCATGCCGGCCCAGCGCGCGCTGGTTAAGGCCATCGAGGAAGGCCGCGAGCCCGACCCGGTGCTGCCGGCCAAGGGCCTGCTGCGTTCGCGCCACAACAACTACTTCACCCTGCCGGTGCTGTTCATCATGATCAGCAACCACTTCCCGAGCACCTACGGCAGCCACTACAACTGGCTGATCCTGGCGTGCATCGCGGCGCTGGCGGTAATAGTGCGGCACTACTTCAACACCCGCCACAACGGCAACGGCATGGCCTGGGCCCTGCCCGCCGGCGCCGTGGGCATGATCGCCCTGGCCTTCGTCACCGGCCCGACGCTGCAGAGCGCCGCCCCCGCCGGCAACGCCGCGCAGGTGCAGTACCAGCCGCTGCCGGAAACCGCCATCGGCGGCAAGACCGCCGCCGAACGCGCCAAGGAAGAGGCCGACAAGCCCGCCGCCGCGCAGGCCCAGGCGCAAGCCTCGGCGCCCGCTGGCGTGGATTTCGACAAGGTTCATCACGTGATCCAGGAGCGCTGCGTGGCCTGCCACTCGGCCAAGCCGACCAGCCCGCTGTTCAGCGCGGCCCCGGCCGGCGTGATGTTCGACACCCCGCAGCAGATCCAGGCCCAGGCCGCGAAGATCCAGGCCCTGGCCGTGGCCTCGCAGGTGATGCCGCTGGGCAACATCACCCAGATGACCCAGGACGAGCGCAACCTGCTCGGCAACTGGATCGCCAAGGGCGCCCAGACCAACTGAGCCACCGCGGTTCGCCGGAACCAGAAAGACCGCACCTTCGGGTGCGGTTTTTTTATGCCCGCGGGGGCTCACGGCGAGCTGGCGAGTTGTAGGAGCAACTATCTTACCGACTGCGTCAGGGGCGCTCTTCGTAGGATGGGTTGAGCTTGCGAAACCCATGTTGCCGTGGCGATGGGTATCGCTTCGCTCAACCCATCCTACGAGGCTTTGAACCCACCTGCAGGAACATCGAACCCATGAAATAAAAATGTAGTTCCACCCGACCTGCGGCTACATCCCGCCAAGACCACGGAACACGCGGCCTAGAGCGATCCGGAACCCGTCATTCACAAGCCGACCGGATAGTTGTATACAAAAACATATTGAAGCGAATACACATCGACGCTATAAAGTCCCGCACCGCTTCACCCGCACGGCCCCGGGGGTGTGGCGAGCCAGTACTACCCGGCCGCCGAGCCTGATCGGCGTCCACCAGTGACACAACAATAAAAAATCGAGGTGTTGCATGTCCGAGGTAACTGAGCGCCACGCGGCCGGCTCGTCCGCCGACCAGCGTCTGCCGTTGCTGCAACTGCTGCTGGTGGGATTCCAGCACGTGCTCCTGATGTACGGCGGCGCCGTGGCCGTCCCGCTGATCGTCGGCCAGGCCGCCGGCCTGTCCCGCGAGGAAATCGCCTTCCTGATCAACGCCGACCTGCTGGTCGCCGGCATCGCCACCGTGGTGCAGTCGCTGGGCATCGGCCCGATCGGCATCCGCATGCCGGTGATGATGGGCGCCAGCTTCGCCGCCGTCGGCAGCATGGTGGCCATGGCCGGGATGCCCGGCGTGGGCATCAACGGCATCTTCGGCGCGACCATCGCCGCCGGCCTGTTCGGCATGCTCGTCGCGCCCTTCATGAGCCGCATCGTGCGCTTCTTCCCGCCGCTGGTGACCGGCACCGTGATCACCTCCATCGGCATGTGCCTGTTCCCGGTGGCCATCAACTGGGCCGGCGGCGGCAAGGGCGCGGCCAACTTCGGCGCCCTGGAATACCTGTTCCTGTCCAGCCTGGTGCTGGCCGCCATCCTGCTGGTCAACCGCTTCCTCAAGGGCTTCTGGACCAACGTCTCGGTGCTCATCGGCATGCTGCTGGGCTATATCGTCGCCAGCGCCATGGGCATGGTCGACCTGTCCGGCATCGATACCCGCCCGGCCTTCGAGGTGGTCACCCCGCTGCACTTCGGCGCGCCCAGCTTCCACCTGGCGCCGGTGCTGTCGATGTGCCTGGTGGTGCTGATCATCTTCGTCGAGTCCACCGGCATGTTCCTCGCCCTGGGCAAGATCACCGACGACGAGATCTGCCCCAAGCGCCTGCGCCGCGGCCTGCTGTGCGATGCCACGGCGTCGTTCTTCGCCGGCTTCATGAACACCTTCACCCACTCGTCGTTCGCCCAGAACATCGGCCTGGTGCAGATGACCGGGGTGCGCAGCCGCTTCGTCACCGTGGCCGCCGGCGGCTTCCTGATCCTCCTGAGCCTGATGCCCAAGGCCGCCTACGTGGTCGCCTCGATCCCGCCGGCGGTGCTCGGCGGCGCCGGCATCGCCATGTTCGGCATGGTCGCCGCCAGCGGCATCCGCATCCTCCACGAGGTGGACATCGTCGACCGCCGCAACCAGCTGCTGGTGGCGGTGAGCATCGGCATGGGCATGGTCCCGGTGGTGCGCCCGGACTTCTTCGCCGCCCTGCCCGCCTGGATGGAACCGATCACCCACAGCGGCATCGCCATGACCGCGATCTGGGCCGTGCTGCTCAACCTGCTGTTCAACATCCTCGGCGAACGTGGCCGCGACGCCCTCTGCGGGCACCACTGAAGCCGACGCTTTCGGCGGGCCCCTCCCGACGCCCGCCGCTTCCAGCCGCGCCTCACTCCTGCGCGGCTTTTTTCATTCGCGCGGTAGTGACTGGAGCAACTGCCGGCGCAGTGCCGTAGGGGTTAAGAGCGCCTACACCGCCGGGAAGCTCCATTCGCGAGCAAGCTCGCTCCCACGACCCCAGAGAACCGCCGAACCGAATCAGAACACCAGCTTGTAGCCAATGCTGAACAGCATCACCGCCAGGCACGGCCGCAGGACGTTGTCCGAGATGCGCCCGGACAGATGGCTGCCCAGGTAGATCCCCGGCAGCGAACCGCACAGCAGGTACCCCAGCAGTTGCCAGTCCATGTTGCCCATGCTGGCGTGGCCCAGGCCGGCCACCAGGGTCAGGGGCACCGCGTGGGCGATCTCGGTGCCCACCAGGCGGCGGGTGGCGAGGAAGGGATAGAGCACGAACAGCGCCACCGTGCCCAGCGCGCCGGCGCCGATGGAGGTCAGCGCGACCATGGCGCCAAGCACCACGCCGGTGAGAATGGTGAGGCCGTTGAGGCTGGCGCCGCCCAGGTGGTAGTGGTCGCCGGCATGCTTGTGGGCGAAGGCCAGCAGCTTCTGCTTGAACAGGATGGCCAGGGCGGTGAGCAGCAGGACCACGCCCAGGGCGTGCTTGATCACCGTGTTCAGCGCCTGGGTGTCGGCGCCCAGGCTGTGCAGGAACAGCAGGGTCAGCCCCGCCGCCGGCACGCTGCCGAGGGTCAGCCAGCCGGTGATGCGCCAGTCGACGTTCTTGTGCCGGGTGTGCACCAGCACGCCGCCGGACTTGGTGATGGCCGCGTACAGCAGGTCGGTGCCCACGGCGGCAGCCGGGTTGATGCCGAACCAGAGCAGGATGGGCGTCATCAGCGAACCGCCGCCGACGCCGGTCATGCCCACGATGAACCCGACCAGCAAGCCTGCGACAACGAAACCAAGGACGCCGAATTCCATCAACCCTTCCTGAAAGCCGTGAACGGCTTGCGAAAACCGGCGGGCAGGATAGCGGCTTTCCTTATAAGCGCTTATATCAATATCGACTTAATTTATAACCAAATCTTAAAGCGCCGCCCACGAAAAAGGGGCCCGCAGGCCCCTTCTCCGTCACGCGCCGGTCAGTCGCTGTCCGGCTTGCTGTCCACCACGCCGGTGGTGTTGTTCAGCAGGCTCCTGGTGGCGGTCTGGATGAAGGATTCCAGGCGCTTCTTCAGCTCGGCCTCGTCCGGCACGCTCTGCACGCGCTCGGCCTTGGGATGGGCGCCGACCTGGTAGTCGTACACGCGGATGTCGCCTTCCTTGGGCTTGATCAGGATGCGGTTGCCGGAAAGGATGGCCACCACCTGTTCGCTGCCCGAGGGCTTGATCACGCCGAAGCCCTTGTCGCCGGCCGGCAGGTTCAGCAGGTCGCGGCCCCAGCACTGGTGGCGCACCTCGCCGCCCAGGCGGCCCATGATGGTCGGCACGATGTCGATCTGGGTGCCGACGGTGTCGCGGCTGGCGCCGTACTTCTCCTGGATGCCCGGGGCGATGATCAGCAGCGGCACGTTGAAGCGGAACAGGTCCATCTCGGTCAGCTGTTCCGGCGCGCCGAAGCCGTGGTCGCCCACCACCACGAACAGGGTGTCCTTGTAGTACGGCGACTTCTTCGCCTTCTCGAAGAACTGGCCCAGCGCCCAGTCGGAGTAGCGCATGGCGGTCAGGTGCTCGTCGAGGCTGCCGTTGCCGGTCACGCGCTCCACCGGCAGGTCCTTGGGCAGGGCGTAGGGCACGTGGTTGGAGAGCGTCTGCAGCAGGGCGTAGAACGGCTTGCCGCTGGCCGCCAGGCGGTCCAGCTCCTCGTTGCCGCGGGAGAACATGTCCTGGTCGGACACGCCCCAGGTCGGGTCGGAGAACACCGGGTTCACGAAGTCATTGCGGCCGACGAAGGTGGTCATGCCCTGGTTGGCGAAGAAGCCGGACTGGTTGTCCCAGGCGAAGTCGCCGTTGTAGACGTAGACGTCGTCGAACTGGCGCGCGCTGAGCAGCTGCGGCAGGCCGGAGAACTTGTGGCCGCCCTCGGGCGTCTGCATCAGGTACTCGAAGCCCGGCAGGTTGGGGAAGCAGGCCATGGTGGCGAACATGCCCTGGTGGGTATGGGTGCCGTTGGAGAAGAACTGGGTGAACAGCAGGCCTTCCTTCGACAGCTTGTCGAAGTACGGGGTGATGTTGCCCGGTGCGCCCAGGGCGCCGACGAAGTGGCCGGCGAAGCTTTCCATGAGGATCACCACCACGTTCTTCACGCCCGGCAGCGTGCCTTCGGCCGGTGGGGTGAAGTCGCGGCGGATGGCCGCGTCGTCGGCGTCGACCAGCTTGTCGTTGGGCGTCAGCAGCATCTGCCGCACGGTGTCGCGGGCCTGGTCGTCGGGCAGTGTGGCCTTCCAGATGTTCGCGCGGTCCTCGCCGAAGCGGTCCTCGGCGGCCTTGAGCAGGGTCATGGAGCCGTTCAGGCCCAGGTGGTTGGCGAACATCGAGTCGGTGGTGAAGGCATCGCCCCAGCGCAGCGGCGGGCCCTGGCGCAGGGTGCCGCGGTAGGCGACGCCGGCCACCAGCACCACCACCAGCAGGGCGGCGACGCGCAGGTACCAGGCGGCGGCCGAGGCGCCCACGGCGCTGGGCCGGGTGGCGCGGTCGACGCCGCGGAACAGCATGAACAGCAGCCAGGTGGCCACGGCCCAGGCCAGCAGGTAGCGGACCACCGGGTAGCCGTACCAGATCATGCTCATGACCGTCTTCGGGTCTTCGGACATGTACTGGAACACCAGGCTGTTCAGGCGCTGGTGGAACTCGCGGTAGAAGTCCAGCTCCAGCACGCCGAGGAACAGCGTCAGGCTGGCCAGGGCGGTCAGCCACAGGCGCCAGAACATGCGCCAGCGCATGGCGGTGACGCTGGCCAGGGCGAAGATCATCGGCGCGACTATCAAGATCACCGCGCGGATGTCGAAGCGCAGCCCGGTGACGAAGGCCTCGACGAAGGCGCTGGCCGGGGTGTCGCCGATCAGCTCGCGGTTGTAGATCAGCAGCGCCAGGCGCAACAGGGAGAACATCAGCATCAGCGCCAGGCTGCCGAGCAGGATGAACCCCAGGTGGCTGGACACCGTGGCGCGCGCCAGGTTGGCGGCGCGCTGGCGGGTATTCAGGACTTCCGATTGGCCCATGTTTCAGGTTCCGTTCTGTGCAACGTTCGGTTCGGGCGCCCTCCCCTGCGGGGAGGCGCGGAGGCTCCACGTCCGGGAGCGGGACGTGGAGCGGGCGGCGCATTCTAGTCGGTGAAAATTAGCCGGACCTTAAGAAAGTGCCGTCAAGGTGTCGGATTATGCCCAACGCAGGTGAAAAAAGAGTCGCCGCCGCCGGATGGTTCCGACAACGGCGCTTGCGGATCAGTCGTTGTGCGGCTTGCCGATGGCCTGCAGCACGTACTGCGGCAGGGCGAAGGCGCCCTGGTGGATTTCCGGGTTGTAGTAGCGGGTGGCGATGCCGCTGGCGGCGAAGCGCTGGCGCAGGGTTTCCAGCGGCACGCGGCGCAGGGCGGGCTCAAGGGCGCCCCAGGCGAAGGTCATGGCGCCGCCGATGTAGGTGGGCACCGCCGCCTGGTAGAAGTGCCAGTCGGCGAACAGGCCGTTCATCCGACCGGCGGTGTTGCGCACGGTGTCCAGCTGCATGAACGGGGTGCCGTTCTGGGTGACCAGCACGCCGCCCGGGTTCAGGCAGCGGTGGCAGGCCTGGTAGAAGTTCTCGGAGAACAGCACCTCGCCCGGGCCGATGGGGTCGGTGGAGTCGGAGATGATCACGTCGAACCTGCGCTCGGTGGTGGCGACGAAGCGCATGCCGTCGTCGATCACCAGGTCCAGGCGCGCATCGTCGAAGGCGCCGTTGGAATGGCGCGGCAGGAATTGCTTGCACATGTCGACCACGGTGCCGTCGATCTCGACCATGGTGATGTGCTCGACGCTGGCGTGCTTGCACACCTCGCGCAGCATGCCGCCGTCGCCGCCGCCGATGATCAGCACGCGCTTGGCCGCGCCATGGGCGAGGATGGGCACGTGGGTGAGCATCTCGTGGTAGATGAACTCATCGGCCTCGGTGGTCTGGATCACCCCGTCCAGGGCCATCACCCGGCCCATGCGGGCGTTCTCGAAGATCACCAGGTGCTGGTGCTCGGTGCGCACCTCGTGGAGCAGCTGGTCGACGCTGAAACGCTGGCCGTAGCCTTCGTAGAGGGTTTCCTGGTAATCGCGCATGGGCGGTCTCCCGGTTCGACGGTGAATGAAGCGGGCCGAGGGCCGGCCGTGAAAGGCGCGCATTCTACTGTGCGAGGCATGACAGGTCGAACCCGCGCACTTCGCCCATTCACCTTGCCCGCTCACTTTGCCCACTCACTTTGAAAGCCAGCTGCGGGACGACAGCGCGGCAGCGGCGGGTTATGGTCAGCGCCATGAACGCACCCATCACGCCCCTCGTCCTGCACCTGCCCTACCAGCTGCCCTGGGACTGGGCACAGTTCCACGCCCATTTCGCCCTGCGCCGCCTGGCCGGGGTGGAAACCCTGGGCGAGGCGCATTACCGACGCAGCCTGCGCCTGGATGGCGTGCCCGGCTGGATGGACATCCGCCCGCTGGCCGACGAGCCGGCGCTGCGCCTGGAGCTGCACCTGGACGGCGCCGGCGCCGACAGCGCCCCGCTGGCCGCGCGGGTGCGCAAGATGTTCGACCTGGACAGCGACCCGCGGGCGGTGGCCGCGCACCTGGGCGCCGACCCGCTGCTGCGCCCGCTCGTCGAGGCCTGGCCAGGGCTGCGCCTGCCCTGCGCCTTCGATCCGTTCGAGCAGGCGGTGCGCGCCATCGTCGGCCAGCAGGTCACGGTGAAGGCCGCGGTGACCATCACCGGCCGCCTGGTGCAGCGCCTCGGCCAGCCCCTGGGCAACGCCGTGGCCGACGGCCCGCAATACCTCTTCCCTACCCCGCGGGCCCTGGCCGAGGCGAACCTCGACGGCATCGGCATGCCCGGCAAGCGCGTGGCCAGCCTGCAGCGCTTCGCCGCCGCGGTGGCCGAAGGCGCCCTGGAACTGCACGTGGAGGATGGCGCGCAAGCGCTGGTGAAACGCCTCTGCGAGCTGCCCGGCATCGGCCCCTGGACCGCCGAGTACGTGGCCCTGCGCGCCTTCGGCGAGGCCGACGCCTTCCCCACCGCCGACCTGGGCCTGCTCAAGTCGCCGGTCTGGGGCGAGGCCGGCACCACCGCCCGCGACCTGCAACGCCGCGCCGAGGCCTGGCGCCCCTGGCGCGCCTACGCCGCCGTCTATCTCTGGCAAGCCTATTCGCAAGGCAGCCGCATCGGAGGATGAAGCCATGCATTACCGCTACTACGACAGCCCCCTCTGCCGCCTGCTGCTGGCCGGCGACGAACAGGGCCTGCGCATGCTCTACATGACCCCGTTCGAAGGCCACGAGCCGGGCCCGGACTGGCGCGAGGCCAGCAGCCAGCTCGACGCCGTGATGCGGCAGTTGGACGAATACTTCGCCGGCAAGCGCAAGGTCTTCGACGTGCGCCTGGCGCCCCAGGGCACCGAGTTCCAGCGCCAGGTCTGGCACGCGCTGACGCAGATTCCCTACGGCCACACCACCTGGTACGCCGACCTGGCCGAACGCATCGGCCGGCCGAAGGCGGTGCGCGCGGTGGGCGCGGCCAACGGCGCCAATCCGATCAGCATCATCATCCCCTGCCACCGGGTGATCGGCCGCGACGGCAGCCTCACCGGCTACGGCGGCGGCCTGCCGCGCAAGGAGGCGCTGCTGCGGCTGGAGGGGGTGATGGTGGGGGCGTCGCGGGAGTTGGAGCTGATCTGACGGTTTCGCGGCCCGATCGCGGACAGAGTCCGCTCCTACAGCATGAGCGAGCATGGCTTTTCGTAGGATGGTGTTGAGCGAAGCGATACCCATCAGCGCAACCGCATGGGTTTCGCAGGCTCAACCCATCCTACGATCATGCCTCCCGGGACCTGTAGGAGCGGACTCCGTCCGCGATTGGATTCACCGGCCGCGCCGGATCGTCCACCGATACGACCAGCCCGAGGTCAAACCCGCACGTTGCCCTTGGGCCCGGCGATCGCCCAGATCACCAGCCCGAGCAGCGGCAGGATGAGGATCACCAACACCCAGATGATCTTGATGGGCACGTCCGCGCTGCTCTTGAGCACGCTGATGATCGCCCAGACGTCGAGGGCGAAGATGATCAGGCCGATCAGGCCGTTGAAGGTCGAACCCATGGCGCCGCTCCCGCTGCTGGAGGTGTGCCCTCCAGCATAGACGGCGGCGGCCTCAGCAGCGGGCCGGGTCGATCAGGGCGAAGCTGGCCTGCGTCTCGTGGCCTTCCAGGGCGCCGCCTTCGCGGGCCAGGCCGATGGTCGCCAGGCCCGCCTCGCGGGCGGCGTCCAGCTCCTGCACCACGTCGGAGAGGAACAGCACCTGCTCCGCCGGCAGGCCGATGGCCTGGACGATGCGCGCGTAGGAGGCGGCCTCGCGCTTGGGCCCGCTGGTGGTGTCGAAGTAGCCGGAGAACAGCGGCGCCAGGTCGCCGGCCTCGGAGCAGCCGAAGATCAGCTTCTGCGCCTGGATCGAGCCGGAGGAGTAGACGTACAGGTCATAGCCCTCGGCCTTCCAGCGGCGCAGCGCTTCCACCGCGTCCGGGTAGACGTGGCCCTTGAGCTGGCCGGCGCGGTAGCCCTGCTCCCAGACCATGCCCTGCAGCGCTTTCAGCGGCGTGGCCTTGCGGTCTTCGGCGATCCATTGCAGGAGGATGGCGATGCAGCGCTCGACGTCGGCGCCGGCTTCGCCGCTCTCGGCGCGCACCGCGTCCAGCTGCGCGGCCACTTCCGCCTCGCCGGCGTGCTCGCGGACGAAATCCGGCAGGTGCGCGGCGGCATAGGGGAAGAGCACGTCGAAGACGAAGCTGACGGCGCTGGTGGTGCCTTCGATGTCGGTGAGGATGGCTTTGATCGGCATGGTAACTCCGGTGTAACGCTATCCGTAGGAGCGGACCTTGTCCGCGATGGCCGGAGGTTCCGGCGCGATTCGCGGATGAGATCCACTCCTACGAAAGAAATAGAACGGGGGGTCAGTCTTCCAGCAGCGGGAAGCGCCTGGCGATCTCGTCGCCGGTGAACTTCGCCACCCAGCCCTCGGGATTGTTGAACAGGCGGATGGCCACGAAGTGCGGGCGCTCGCCCATGTCGAACCAGTGGCGGGTGCCGGCCGGCACCGAGATCAGGTCGTTCTTCTCGCAGAGCACGGCGTAGACGTGGTCCTCGACGTGCAGGGTGAACAGGCCGCGGCCGGCGACGAAGAAGCGCACTTCGTCCTCGCCGTGGCGGTGTTCGTCGAGGAACTTGGCGCGCAGCTCGTCCTTCTGCGGGTGGTCGGCGCTGAGGCTGACCACGTCGACGGTGACGTAGCCCTGCTCGTCCTTCAGGCGCTGGATCTCCGGCGCGTAGGCGGCCAGCACCTCGTCGGGGCTGGCGCCGGGGGCGATGGGCGCGCTGGCCTGCCAGCGCTCGAAGCGCACGCCGAGTTCGGCCAGGGTGGCGGCGATGTCCTCGGCGTGGGTCAGCAGCTTCAGCGGCTGCTCGGGGGCGGATTCGTGGTAGACGGTCAGGCTGCTCATGCTCGGGTCCTCGGGTACTGCCGGATTCGCTCAGCGCGCGCCGCCGCGAAGGCTGATCACTTTAAGTTCGCATTCGAAGAGGAATTCGAAGGCTTCCACCTGGCGCAGGGCGTCTTCCATGCGCGGCCCCCAAGTGTACAGGCCGTGGCCGCGGATCAGGTAGCCGGGGCAGTCCGGGTGGGCGTCCAGCCAGGGCTGGACCTTGCACGCCAGGCGGGCGATGTCCTGGTCGTTGTCGAAGATCGGCACCGTCACCCGGCCCTCGTGGGTGGTGACGCCGGCGAAGGCCTTCTGCAGCTCGTAGTCCTCAAGCTCCAGGCGGTCGCCCTGGGTCAGGCGCGAGAGCACGGTGGCGTTCACCGAGTGGGTGTGCAGCACCGCGCCTATCTCGGCGCGCCAGGCGTACAGCTGGGTGTGCAGCAGCGTCTCGGCCGAGGGTTTCTTTCCCGCCTCGAGGCTGTTGCCGGCAAGATCGGTCTCCAGCACGTCGTCGACGCCCAACTGGCCCTTGTGCTTGCCCGAGACGGTGAGCAGCGCGCGGTCGGCGGCCAGGCGCGCGGAATAGTTGCTGCTGGTGGCCGGCGACCAGCCGCGGCCATACAGGAAGCGCCCGGCCTCGATGATCTGGCGGGTCAGGTGTTCACGGTTGTTGCTCATGGCCGCTCCTCTTTCAGACGGGTACGGATGATAACGGCTGCGGCCAGCGCCGCCAGGCTGGCGATGGCGAAAGTCCAGGCCGGGCCCAGGCTGGCCCAACTGTAGCCGGAGTAAAGCGCGCCCAGGGCGCCGCCGGTGCCGGCCAGGGCGGCATAGAGCGCCTGCCCTTGCCCCTGCTGGCGCGCCTGGAAGCTGCGCTGGACGAAATGGATGGCGGCGGCGTGGAAGGCGCCGAAGGTGGCCGCGTGCAGCAGCTGGGCGAACAATAGCAGGCCCAGGTGGTCGGCCAGGCTGCCCAGCAGCAGCCAGCGCAGCGCCGCCAGCAGGAAGCTCGCCGCCAGCACCTGGCGCAGGCTGAAGCGCCCCAGCAGGCGCGGCATCACCAGGAACAGCAGCACCTCGGCCACCACGCCCAGGGCCCACAGCCAGCCGATCAGCCCGCGGCTGTAGCCGAGGGCCTCCAGGTGCAGGGTGAGGAAGGTGTAGTACGGCCCGTGGGACAGCTGCATCAGGCACACGCACAGGTAGAAGGCGATCACCCCCGGCTGGCGCAGCTGGGCCAGGAAGCCGCTGGCCGGCGCGTCGCCGTGGCGCCAGGCCGGCTGGGCGTTGGGCACCCACCAGCTGGCGGCGACGATGCCCAGCATGATCGCCAGCAGCGCCACGGGGTAATAGTCCAGGCTGGTGGCTTCGAACAGCCAGCCGAGGCCGACCACGGTGCAGATGAAGCCGATCGAGCCCCACAGGCGGATGCGGCTGTAGCTGGCGGTGCGCTCGCCCAGGTGGGCCAGGGTGATCACTTCGAACTGCGGCAGCACCGCGTGCCAGAAGAACGCATGCCCGGCCATCACCAGCGCCAGCCAGGCGTAGCTGTGGTCGAGGAAGATCAGCGCGAAGCACGCCGCCGTGCACAGCGCGCCGAAGCGCACGATGCGCAGGCGCTGGCCGGAACGGTCGCCCAGCCAGCCCCACAGGTTCGGCGCCACGCAGCGCATCAGCATGGGGATGGCCACCAGCTCGCCGATGCGCGCGGCGGAAAAGCCCAGGTGGTGGAAGTACAGGGCGAGGAAAGGCGCGGTCCCGCCCAGCAGGCAGAAATAGAAGAAGTAGAAGCTGGACAGGCGCCAGTAGGGGAAAGAAGCAGCCATGGGCTGGAAGCTCGAAGCTGGAAGTGGCGGCTCTGGGCTTCAGGCTTCCAGCTTCTGGCTCAGAGCTGCCCCAGCACCGGCGTATTGACGCGCACGTCGGCATTCTGCGCACGCTGGCGCAGCAGGTGGTCCATCAGCACGATGGCCATCATCGCCTCGGCGATGGGCGTGGCGCGGATGCCCACGCAGGGGTCGTGGCGGCCCTTGGTGACCACGTCCACCGGGTTGCCGTTCACGTCGATGGAGCGGCCGGGGGTGGTGATGCTGGAAGTCGGCTTGAGCGCCAGGTGCGCGACTATCGGCTGGCCGCTGGAGATGCCGCCGAGAATGCCGCCGGCATTGTTCGACAGGAAGCCCTCGGGGCGCAGCTCGTCGCGGTGCTCGGTGCCGCGCTGGGCGACGCTGGCGAAACCGGCGCCGATCTCCACGCCCTTGACCGCGTTGATGCTCATCAGCGCGTGGGCCAGTTCCGCGTCCAGGCGGTCGAAGATCGGCTCGCCCAGGCCCGGCGGCACGCCTTCGGCGACCACGGTGATCTTCGCGCCCACCGAATCCTGGTCGCGGCGCAGCTGGTCCATATAGGCCTCCAGCTCCGCCACCTTGTCCGGGTCGGGGCTGAAGAAGGCGTTCTGCTCGACGCTGTCCCAGGTCTTGAAGGGGATTTCGATCGGGCCCAGTTGGCTCATGTAGCCGCGCACCCGGATGCCCAGGCTCGCCAGGTACTTCTTGGCGATGGCCCCGGCGGCCACGCGCATGGCGGTCTCGCGGGCCGAGGAACGGCCGCCGCCGCGGTAGTCGCGCACGCCGTACTTGTGGTGGTAGCTGTAGTCGGCGTGGGCCGGGCGGAACAGGTCCTTGATCGCCGAGTAGTCCTTGGACTTCTGGTCGGTGTTGCGGATCAAGAGGCCGATCGGGGTGCCGGTGGTCTTGCCCTCGAACACGCCGGAGAGGATTTCCACCTCGTCGGCTTCCTGGCGCTGGGTGGTGTGCCGGCTGGTGCCGGGCTTGCGCCGGTCGAGGTCGCGCTGCAGGTCTTCCAGGGAAAGCTCCAGCCCCGGCGGGCAGCCGTCGACGATGGCGACCAGCGCCGGGCCGTGGCTTTCGCCAGCGGTGGTGACGGTGAACAGCTTGCCGTAGGTGTTGCCGGACATGCGAGGCTCCGCGGAAGACTTGGGTGAACGAAAAGGCCCAGCAGTATACCTGCGACATACCGCCCTGCGAACCTTCCGCGGCGCGCGCCGTCAAACCGCTATCATGCAGTCCATGAAGCCTTCCATGCCGCGCCTTATCACCTTTCTTTCCTGCTGGCTGTTCGCCGCAATGACCTACGCCGCCTCCCCCACCATCCTGCAACGCCCCTACGACCTGGACACCGGCCACGGCGTGCTGCGCGGCACCCTGCTGCTGCCGCAGACCGCCAGCCCGCCGCCGCTGGCCCTGCTGGTGGCCGGCTCCGGCCCCACCGACCGCGACGGCAACAACCCCGAGGGCGGCAACAACGCCTACCTGCGGCGCCTGGCCGAGGCCCTGGCCAGCAACGGCATCGCCAGCCTGCGCTACGACAAGCGCGGCATCGCCCGCAGCCGCGACGCCGCGCCGGACGAACGGCAGCTGAGCGTCGACGGCTACGTCGACGACCTGGTGGCCTGGAGCGACCGGCTGGCCGAGGACCCGCGCTTCGGCCCGCAGGTGCTGGTGGGCCACAGCGAGGGCGCGCTGATCGCCAGCCTGGCCGCGCCGCGCAGCAAGGCCGCGGCCCTGGTGCTGATCGCCGGCAGTGGCCGGCCGATCGACAAGGTGCTGCGCGAGCAGCTTTCGATGCGCCTGCCGCCGCCCCTGCTGGCGACGGCCGATGCCATCCTTGACCAGTTGCGCGGCGGCCACCAGGTGCCCGAGGTGCCGGCGCAGTTGAACGCGCTGTTCCGCCCCAGCGTGCAGCCCTACCTGATCTCGCTGTTCCGCCACGATCCGGCGCGGGCGCTGGCCCGGGTGCGCCAGCCGACGCTGATCCTGCAGGGCACCAGCGACATCCAGGTCGACGTGGCCGACGCCCAGGCGCTGCAGCGCGCCAGGCCGGACGCCGAATTGCAGCTGATCTCCGGCATGAACCACATCCTGCGCATCGTCCCGGCCGACGTGAAGAAGCAGTTGGCGTCCTACAACGACCCCGGGCTGCCGCTGGCCCGCGACCTGGTCCAGCGGCTGGTCGGCTTCATCCTGCGGACCCGTCCGCAGACTCCATCGGCCGAAGACATGAGCTGAAACGGGCGTCTCAAGAAATCACTGTCGGCGTCGATAATCGCTTAGCCCCTGTATGAAAGTCGTTACTTACACGCTTCCTACAGAAGTTGAGTTGATCCCTGGCCGTCGGCCAGGCCCGAGGAATCCGATGACCGACGCCGACCCGCGCAGCGACGCCGCCGCCCCCGCCGAAACACCGGCCCCGCCCCATCCCTGGGCGGAGCTGGCGCCGGAGCATTTCCGCCTGCTGCGCCTGGCGCCCCTGCCCACCGACCGCAGCACCGGCGCCCGCGCCCTGCGCTTCGTCCAGCTCGGCCGGGTGGAACGCCACGCCCCGGAGCAGAGCCTGCTGCGCCTGAGCATCCAACTGCCCGGCCAGGCCCTGCGCAAGGAGCAGAACCTGTTCGAGGTCTGGGCCGACCACCGCAACAAGGAAGTGCGCTTCGGCGCCGACAGCGGCTTCGCCCTGGAGCCGATCAACCGCGGGCTGGGCCGCTTCCTGCTGGCCCAGGGCATCGCCTGGGCGCGGCAGAAGTGGGCGCATTACAAGGTCGAGGGCGGCGTGCTGGGGGTGAAGGACGCGCCCAACGAGGACATCCGCCTGCGCCGCGACCACTTCCTGCGCGCCCAGGGCTTCGACGTGGAATACGAGGACTCGCGCCAGCTCAAGGCCCGCTACGGCGCCGGGCGGGTGAGCGAGCTGTACGACGACTGGAACAAGGACAAGGTGCAACTGCTGCCGCTGCTGGACGCCGCGGCCATGCTGGAGCAGGCCGACCAGAACCTGGCCAGCCAGGACAACGAGATCCGCAAGCTGCAACAGCGCATCGAGACCTTCCGCCGCGACGACACCAGCCTGCGCTTCATCATCGCCTGCCTGACGGTATTCGCGGTATTCCAGGCCGGGCTGCTGATCTGGATGGCGACGCACTGAGGGCCGGCGCGGACGGACGGGCACGGCTCGCTCCTACGAAGAGCACGGCCGCGGGAGACTTTTGTAGGATGGGTTGAGCGAAGCGATACCCATCACCACGGCCGCATGGGTTTCGCAAGCTCAACCCATCCTACGAAAAGCACCTCGGCGCAGTCGGCAAGACAGTTGCTCCAACAAGAAAATGCCGTGCCCCACGGCATACGTAGGGCGAATAACGCTCCGCGTTATCCGCCCTGCTGGCGGAATCGCGGATGAATCCGCTCCTACGCCCTCCGGCAAACACAAGACCCGTAGGATGGCGTTGAGCGAAGCGATACCCATCGCCACGACCGCATGGGTTTCGCAGGAGCCCCCGGTATCGCCCCCTGTAGGAGCGCGCCCTGCGCGCGAAATCGCGGGCAGGGCCCGCGGCGCCTCAGTTCACCCGCGAACGGAACAGCGCCTGGTGTTCGCGGCACTGCGCCGCCGACAGCAGGAACACCCCGTGCCCGCCGTGGCGGAATTCCAGCCAGGTGAAGTCCACCTCCGGGTACAGCGCCTCGACGTGCACCTGGCTGTTGCCCACTTCGACGATCAGGGTGCCCTGCTCGGTCAGGTGGTCGGCGGCCTCGGCGAGCATGCGCCGCACCAGGTCCAGGCCGTCGTGACCGCAGGCCAGGCCCAGTTCCGGCTCGTGCTGGTACTCGGCCGGCATGTCGGCGAAGTCCTCGGCGTCGACGTAGGGCGGGTTGGACACGATCAGGTCGAAGCGCTGCCCCGGCAGGCCGGCGAAGCCGTCGCCCTGCACGGTGTAGACGCGCTCGCCCAGCTCGTGGCGCTCGATGTTGACGTTGGCCACTTCCAGGGCCTCGAAGGACAGGTCGGCCAGCACCACTTCCGCCTGGAGGAATTCGTAGGCGCAGGCGATGCCGATGCAGCCCGAGCCCGTGCACAGGTCGAGGATGCGCGCCGGTTCCGCCGCCAGCCAGGGCTCGAAGCGCTGCTGGATCAGCTCGGCGATGGGCGAACGCGGCACCAGCACGCGCTCGTCGACCACGAACGGCAGGCCGCAGAACCAGGCCTCGCCCAGCAGGTAGGCGGTGGGCACGCGCTCCTCGATGCGCCGGCGCAGCAGTTCGCGCAGTTGCTCGCGCTCGTCGTCCTCGAGGCGGCAATCCAGGTACGCATCGGCCATTTCCCACGGCAGGTGCAGCGCGCCGAGCACCAGCAGGCGGGCGTCGTCCCAGGCGTTGTCGGTGCCATGTCCGAAGTACAGCCCCTCGGCATGGAAGCGGCTGACCGCCCAGCGGATATGGTCTCGAAGGGTCAGCAAACGGGATTCGGTCACGGCGCAGGGTCCTCGCGGCGGGCAAAAAGGCCGGCATTCTAGCCCAAGGCGGCCTGCCGCGGGCGCACACCGGCGTCGAGGGGGTCAATACCACTTTGCGCGGGTTTCGCATAGATTCACAGCGCCCGCGGAACAGACCACAATGGTGGCATACGCATCATAGGAGTTCGTCATGTCTCAACCGCTCAGCATGCTGAAGATCAGCGGACGCGGCTATCCGCCCGCCACCCTCCGCCAGAGCACGCTGCTGATCATCGACGCCCAGGAAGAGTACCGCAGCGGCGTCCTCGCCCTGCCCGGCCTGGAACCGGCGGTCGCGCAGATCCGCCAACTGCTGGATGCCGCGCGCAGCCAGGGCACCCCGATCGTCCACGTGCGCCACCTGGGCATCCACGGCGGCCTGCTCGACCCGCAGGGTCCGCGCGGGCAGTTCCTGCCCGAACTGGCGCCGCTGCCCGGCGAGGTGGTGGTGGAGAAGCGCCTGCCCAACGCCTTCTCCGGCACCGAACTGCACGACCGCCTGCAGCACAACGGCCGGCTGGACATCATCGTCTGCGGCTTCATGACCCATTCGAGCATCAGCACCACCGTGCGCGCGGCCAAGGACTACGGCTACCGCTGCACCCTGGTCACCGCCGCCTGCGCCACCCGCGACATCCCCACCCCGGATGGCGGCGTGCTCTCGGCGCGCGACCTGCACCACGCGGAAATGGCCGCCCTGGGCGACAACTTCGCCGCCGTGGTCGGCGAGGCCCAGGCGCTGATCTGAGCGCCGTCCGTCCCGCTGCGGCGGCAAGCTGCCGCCGCAGCTATTAGGCTGTAAGGCGACACATCCAGCGGGCACGCGCCGGACGGGCGGGCCAGGCATTCCCTGCGGGGGCGGAACCCCCTCCCGCCGACACCGGTCATAGCCTCGTTCAGCAGATGAGGAAGCCGGGATGAAGATGTCCGACAGTTTCGATCCACGCACGCTACGCCCGAAGCGACCGGGCCGCTGGCGCTGGCGTTTCGTGGCCGCCGTGGCCGCGCTGATCGCCGCGTTCGGCGTGCTCGGCGCCCTGGCCGGCGGCGCGGCCTTGCTGCGCCGGCAACCGGCGGCGGGGGTCATGCACATCGAACCGGCGGCCGGCGCGGTATTGCTGGTGATCGGCCTGCTCGCCCTGTGGCTGGGCGTGCTGTTCTGGCGCCTGGCGCGGCGCCGCGCGCGGCATGGCGACGGCCTCAGCCTGTCGCCGCGGCTGATGAAGAAGCGCGGCTGAGCGGCTTGCCGCAAAGCGCCCGCGATCCGCTAGAATGCCGCCTCTTCGCGGAGGCTCCATGCAAGACGACGATTTTTCCCTGTTCGCCAACGAGATGCGCGGCGTCAAGCGCATCCAGGTGGACCAGGCCGACACCGGCAAGCCCAAGGCCGACCGCCAGCAGGTCAAGCTGCGCCAGCAGAACGCCACGACCAAGGTGGAAAACCAGCGCGTCGACGGGCTGTCCGACCTGTTCGTCATCGACGTCGGCGCCGAGGACGAGCTGTACTGGGCCCGCGACGGCGTGCAGGAAGGCCAGATGCGCAAGCTCAAGGCCGGCCAGATCGGCTTCGAGGGCAGCCTCGACCTGCACGGCATGAATATCGAGAAGGCCCGCGAGCTGCTCTGGGACTTCCTCGCCGAGGCCAGCCGCCTGGAGGTGCGCTGCGTGCGCGTCACCCACGGCAAGGCGGCGCGCACCGACGGCCGTCGGCCGCTGCTCAAGAGCCACGTCAACACCTGGCTGCGCCAGCATCCGCAGGTCCTGGGCTTCACCTCGGCCCTGCCGCGCCATGGCGGCACCGGCTCGCTCTACGTGATGCTGCGCCGCACCATGCTGGAGGGGCGCGACGAATAATCCGTCGCTCCCGCTGGCGCACCGCGCCCTTGCCAGCACGCCACGCGCGCCCTACCCTGCGCCTCTGCGCTTCAACGAGTCCCAACAGGTAGAACATGTCCCTGGAACAAAACTACTCGCAGATCCTCAGCCAGCTCGGCGAGGACGTCACCCGCGAAGGCCTGCTCGACACGCCCAAGCGCGCCGCCAAGGCCATGCAGTACCTCTGCCGCGGCTACCAGCAGACGCTGGAAGAGATCGTCAACGGCGCGCTGTTCAGCTCCGACAACAGCGAAATGGTGCTGGTCAAGGACATCGAGCTGTACTCGCTGTGCGAGCACCACCTGCTGCCCTTCATCGGCAAGGCCCACGTGGCCTACATCCCCAACGGCAAGGTGCTGGGCCTGTCCAAGGTGGCGCGCATCGTCGACATGTACGCCCGCCGCCTGCAGATCCAGGAGAACATGTCGCGGCAGATCGCCGAGGCCGTGCAACAGGTCACCGGCGCCCTGGGCGTGGCGGTGGTCATCGAGGCCAAGCACATGTGCATGATGATGCGCGGCGTGGAGAAGCAGAATTCCTCCATGGTCACCTCGGTGATGCTCGGCGAGTTCCGCGAGAACGCCGCTACCCGCAGCGAGTTCCTCAGCCTGATTCGCTGAGGTCGCTTGCGGGGATGGAAAACCGGCCTGTGGGGCCGGTTTTTCTTTGGGCTTCGGGTAGTCCGTGCGGCCGGGGGTAATCGCGGACGGAGTCCGCTCCCCCGTAGGATGGCGTTGAGCGAAGCGATACCCATCACCGCCACCGCACGGGTTTCGCAGGCTCAACCCATCCTACGAAGAACACCTCGGTGCAGCCCCGTAGGATGGGTTGAGCGAAGCGATACCCATCACCGCCACCGCATGGGTTTCGCAGGCTCAACCCATCCTACGAAGAACGCCTCGGAGCGGCCTGGGAAGCACGGGCGTAGGAGCGGACTTTGTCCGCGATTGGATTCACCGCCCACGCCGGACGCTCCGATGGCACGAACGGCTCCTGGCGGACTCACCCCCCCGCCGTGTAGTACCCCACCGCCACCAGGTAATGCCCGCTCTTGCGCAGCAGGGCATGCTTGTTCTCCACCTTGCCGGTCACCGGGTTGCGCCACTGGTAGTCGAACTGCCCTTCGCCCTTGCTCTTGGCCAGCGCCAGCATGGCCTGGCCGATGGCGTTGCCGGCCGGGTCCTTGAGGCTGGCGAAGTCGGTGCCGACCATCCGGGTGTTGTAGCCGTGGGCGACGAACTTGCCGGTGTCCATGTCGACCACGAAGGCATAGAGGTCATCCTCGATGAAGGCCTTGTCGAGGTCGTTGATGCGCTTGAAGGTCGCTTCCGGCGCGCCTTCCACCGCCTTCGCCGTCTTCTCCAGCATGGCCTCGGCCTGGCGGGCGTCGGCGCGCGGGATGTAGTAGCCCACCGCCAGGAAGCGGTCGCCTATGCGCTGGTAGTAGGTGTGCTTGCGCTCGACGCGGCCGTCGGCCCAGTTCTTCCAGCGGTACTCGGTTTCCTGCACCTTGCCGTTCTCCGGGGCCTTGAGGGCCTTGGCGAACTGCTTGCGCATGTTCGGGTCGAGCAGTTGCGAGACGTCGCGGCCGATCAGCACCACCGAGGGGCCGCCGCTGGCCAGCATCACGCCCTTGCTGTCGACGACGTAGACGTACAGCTCGTTGTCGATGAACTCGCCCTGGCGGCTGAACGCGGCGAAGGCCTTGTCGCCCTCCTGGCGATAGTAGGCCACGGCCTTCTCCAGCAACTGCCGGGCCCGCTGGGCCTGGGCGGCGTCGGCCGCGGTGCTGGTGGCGGCCGGCAGGTGCAGCGGGGCCAGGCAGGCGAGGCAGAACAGCAGCGCACTGAACAGGCGTTTCATGCAGGGTCCTCCATGTCGTCCCTTCTTGTTCTGGACTGAGCATAGATGGCCGCCGCGGTTTCGCCCGCCGGCGTCAGCCGAAGAAGCGCTTCATCGAGCGCGACAGCCAGCCGCCGTGGCTCTGGTCGTGGGTCAGCTCGTGCATGCTGGCCTTGACCGACTCCACGTAGTTGGCGTCGTCGTTGCGGATGTGGGTGAACAGCCAGCGCCCGAGCAACCCCTTGAGTTCCTCGGCGACGTCCTCGCCGGCGGCGAAGCGCAGGCGGTAGTCGGATACGCGCTTGATGAAGAGTTCGTGGACCTTCTTGTGGGCGCGGGTGAACTGGTAGCCGGAGTCTTCCAGCAAGGTTTCCTCGAAGGCGAAGTGCGACTGGGTGTAGTCCACCAGTTCCTCGATCACCTCGCCGACCCGCGCCTTGTCCAGGGTGCCCTGGGCCTCGTGCAGTTGGTTGATCATCTCGACGATTCGCTTGTGCTGGTTGTCGATCACCTGGATGCCGGTGTTCAGGTCATCCTGCCAGACCAGATAGGCCATTTTTCCCTCCCCCACCGGTCGCCGGCATTCCTGCCGCCGCGGCCCGGCTACTGCTCTATTGTTGGCTGGGTCCAGGGTAGGGAGGCGAAACGGCGCGCGCCATGATGCCCGTCAATGGGGAGGCCCTTAAACTGCGAGCCAGAGCGCACGAATACGAAAAAGCCCGCGCGATGGCGGGCTTCTTCTGACACCTCGGGCCCCTCAGTCGAGCATGCCGACGTGCCGCGGGTGCGCCGCGACGCGCGCCATCCAGGCGTTGATCGCCGGGTAGCCGGAGAGGTCGAAACCGCCCTGGTGCGCCACGTGGGTGTAGGCGTACAGGGTGATGTCGGCGATGGAGTAGCTGTCGCCCACCAGGTAGGGCGTGCGCGCCAGCTGCTGCTCCATCACGTCCAGGGCCTTGTAGCCGCCCTTCAGGCAGTCCTCGTACTCGGCGCGGCGCTCGTCCGGCATCTTCAGGTAGAACTGGATGAAACGCGCCACCGCCACGTAGGGCTCGTGGCTGTACTGCTCGAAGAACTGCCACTGCAGCACCTGGGTGCGCAGGCGCGGTTCCTTCGGCAGCAGCTCGCTGCCGTCGGCGAGGAAGTTGAGGATGGCGTTGGATTCCCACAGGCAGCTGCCGTCCTCAAGTTCCAGCACCGGCACCTTGCCGTTGGGGTTCTTGGCCAGGAATCCGGGGGTCTGCGTCTCGCCCTTGAGGATGTCGACGTCCTGCCACTGGTACGGCAGGCCCAGCAGGTGCAGGACCAGCTTGACCTTGTAGCAGTTGCCGGACAACCGGTCGCCGTAGACGGTGTACATGGCGCCTCCTCAGGCAGATTGGGCCGCTTGCGCTTCGCGGATCACCGTGGCCAGGCGGCGCAGGCCCTCGCCCAGGCGCTCCGGCGCCACGTGGCTGAAGTTCAGGCGCAGGTGGCCGGGGTTGGCGTCGGGGTCGGTGAAGAAGGGTTCGCCGGGCATGAAGGCCACGTTCTGCTGCAGGGCCTTGTCCAGCAGGCCGCGGGTGTCCAGCGGCTGCTTCAGGGTCAGCCAGAAGAACAGCCCGCCCTGGGGCACGTTCCACTCGGCCAGGTCGGCGAAGTGCTCTTCCAGCTGGGCCTGCATGGCGTCGCGGCGGATGCGGTAGAAGTCGCGCAGCTCGGCCAGGTGGCCACGGTAGGCCTCGGTGCCGAACCACTGCAGGGCCTGCCACTGGCCGATGCGGTTGGTGTGCAGGTCGGCCGACTGCTTCAGGCGCAGCAGGTGCGGGAACAGGTCCGGGGTGGCGATCAGGAAGCCCACGCGCAGGCCCGGCAGCAGGGTCTTGGAGACGGTGCCGGTGTAGATCCAGCTGGCCTTCTTCAGGCGGCTGACCAGCGGGGTGGCGCTGCCGGCGTCGAACACCAGCTCGCGGTAGGGTTCGTCTTCGATCAGGGTCACGCCGAACTCGTCGAGCAGCGCCGCCACTTCGTCGCGGCGTTCTTCGCTGTAGCGCACGCCGGACGGATTCTGGAAGGTCGGGATGAGGTAGGCGAAGGCCGGCTTGTGGCGCTCCAGGCACTGGCGCAGGGCGGCCACGTCCGGGCCCTCGGCGCCCAGCGGCACGGTCACGCAGTCGGCGCCGAACAGCTGGAAGGCCTGCAGCGCGGCCAGGTAGGTCGGCGCTTCGAGCAGTACCTCGGTGCCCGGGTCGATGAACAGCTTGCTGGCGAGGTCGAGGGTCTGCTGCGAACCGCTGACGATCAGCACCTGGCTGGCCTCGCAGGGCACGCCCAGGGCCCGCGCTTCGGCGGCGATGGCCTCGCGCAGGGCCGGCTCGCCCTCGCTCATGCCGTACTGGCCCATGCTGGCCGGCATGTCCGCCCATTCCACCTTGGGCAGCATGGGTTCGGCCGGCAGGCCGCCGGCGAAGGACATCACCTCCGGACGTTGCGCCGCAGCGAGGATTTCACGGATCAGGGAGCTTTTCAGGCGGGCGATACGTTCGGAGAAGGCCATGGGGTCACCGGTAGCGGAGGCAGGAGCAAATGGGTCAAACTGGTTGACCGAAGCTACGACGGCCGAACGGATACGTCAATATGCCTGACCTTCTGCCCTCCGACACCTGGTCGGAAGCCATGCAAGCCTTTTACTTCAGCTACCGGGCGTTCACCGCCAAGCCGGACGAGATCCTCGCCCGCCGCGGCCTGGGCCGGGTGCACCACCGCATCCTGTTCTTCGTCGCGCGCCAGAGCGGGTTGAGCGTGAAGGAGCTGCTGGCCACCCTGGGCGTGAGCAAGCAGGCGCTGAACATGCCGCTGCGGCAACTGCAGGAGATGCAGCTGATCCGCAGCGAAGCCTCGCCGGCCGACAAGCGCAAGCGCCTGCTCAGCCTCACCGCCGAGGGCGCCAAGCTGGAACGGGCCCTGCGCAACGAGCAGGCGCGCCTGCTGCAGCGCGCCTTCGCCGAGGCCGGCGAAGAGGCGGTACACGGCTGGCTGGCGGTCAACCAGGCCCTGGCGCAGCCGCTTCAGGAAACCTGAGCGCCGCCCTCCAGCTCCCGCGCGCCGCGCAGGAACATCAGCGCCAGCGGCAGCAGCGCCGCGGCGGCCAGGACGGTGCCGGGGATGAACAGCAGGATGCTGGCCATGCACACGCCCGAGAGCACGTCGAGCCAGCCCAGCACCTTCACCGAAGGGTACGGCAGGCCGATCTTCAGCACCCGCACGCCATACCACAGGCCCACCAGGCCGCTGGGCAGGAACAGCGCCATGAAGCCGGCCAGGGCGGCGTTGGGCGTGCCGTCGAGCTGGGCGTCGAAGATCACCGCGTAGGCCTGGATCACCAGCGCCAGGCCGATGGACAGCCACAGCGGCCAGGCCATGCCGCGGGCGCCGAAGCGCTCGACCAGGAACTGCGTGGCGCGCCAGCTGAGGTAGCAGCCGAGCAGCGTGCAGAGCACGCCCAGCCACAGGCTGTAGCTGTCCAGGGCGTCGCCGCGCCCGCTGCCGCCGAGGAACGACAGGCCGAACAGCACGCTCTGCGCCAGCAGCAGCGCCAGGCTCAGCCAGGCCAGCAGGCGCAGGTGGCCGGGGCTCCAGCGGCCGCCGGCGAGGCTGGCCGGGGTGCGCGCCTCGATCAGCTCGACCTTGGGCGCGGCATAGGGGTTGTGGTCCATGGCGGGACTCCACGACTGCGACCTGCCCACCATATCCACAGCACGCCGGGCGCGCCACTGTACGGCCCGATCCGCCCCTGGCTGTTACGCGACAGCCCGCAGGCCGGGGGTTAGGCTGCGGAAAAACCACAAGACGCGTGCCACCATGCCCCTCGAACTCCTGGCCGCCTTCATCGGCTTCGCCTTCGTCACCTCCATCACGCCCGGGCCGAACAACATGATGCTGCTGGCCTCCGGGGTGAACTTCGGCGTGCGCCGCACCGTCCCGCACATGCTCGGCATCAGCATCGGCTTCCTGCTGCTGGTGGTCGCCGTGGGCCTGGGGCTGGACCAGCTGTTCCACGCCTTCCCCTTCACCTACCAGGCGCTGCGCTACCTGGGCGCGGCCTACCTGCTGTACCTGGCCTGGGGCATCGCCCGCGCCGGCGCGCCGCAGGCCAACGGGCGCGGCAGCGGCAAGCCGTTCAGCTTCCTGCAGGCGGCGGCCTTCCAGTGGGTCAACCCCAAGGCCTGGATCATGGCCATCGGCGCCATCACCACCTATACCCCGCAGCAGGGCTTCGTCGGCAACGTACTGCTGATCGCGGTGCTGTTCGCCGTGGTCAACCTGCCCAGCGTCGGCGTCTGGACGGTGCTCGGCAGTTGCCTGCGGCACTGGCTGGAACAGCCGGCGCGGCGCCGCGTGTTCAATATCGGCATGGCCCTGCTGCTGGTAGCCTCCCTCTACCCCCTGTTCGTGGACATCACCCCCGCATGACCGATTCGACCAGCGCGCGCCTGCGCCCCTTCGCCGACTCCTCCCCCGCCGCCGTGGTGGCCGGCTTCGTCGCCATGCTCACCGGCTACACCAGCTCGCTGGTGCTGATGTTCCAGGCCGGCCAGGCCGCCGGGCTGAGCAACGCGCAGATTTCCTCGTGGATCTGGGCGCTGTCCATCGGCATGGCGCTGACCACCATCGGCCTGACCCTGCGCTACCGCACGCCCATCGTCATCGCCTGGTCCACCCCCGGCGCCGCGCTGCTGATCAGCAGCCTGCCGGGCGTGCCCTACTCGGAAGCCATCGGCGCCTTCATCGTCTGTGCCGCGCTGATCACCCTGTGCGGCATCACCGGCAGCTTCGACCGCCTGATGCGCCAGGTGCCCGGCTCGCTGGCCTCGGCGCTGCTGGCCGGGGTGTTGTTCCGCATCTGCATCGAGATCTGCCGCGCGGCCGAGCAGCAGACGCTGCTGGTGGCGGCGATGTTCCTCAGCTACCTGCTGGCCAAGCGCCTGTCGCCGCGCTACGCGGTGTTCGTCGCGCTGCTGGTGGGCGTGGCCCTGGCCGGCGCCCTGGGCCTGCTGAACTTCAGCCACTTCCAGCTGGAGCTGGCGAAACCGGTGTGGACCACGCCGAGCTTCTCCCTGGCCGCCACCATCAGCATCGGCATCCCGCTGTTCATCGTCGCCATGGCTTCGCAGAACATGCCGGGCCTGGCCGTGCTGCGCGCCGACGGCTACCAGGTGCCGGCCTCGCCGCTGATCTCCAGCACCGGCATCGCCTCGCTGCTGCTGGCGCCGTTCGGCTCCCACGGCATCAACCTGGCGGCCATCAGCGCGGCCATCTGCACCGGCCCGGAAGCCCACGAGAACCCGCACAAGCGCTACACCGCGGCGCTCTGGTGCGGGGTCTTCTACGGCGTGGCGGGCATCTTCGGCGCCACCCTGGCGGCGCTGTTCGCGGCCCTGCCCAAGGCGCTGGTGCTGTCCATCGCCGCCCTGGCGCTGCTCGGCTCGATCACCAACGGCCTGAGCAACGCCATGGCCGAGGCTCGCCAACGTGAGGCGGCGATGGTTACCTTCCTGGTGACTGCCTCGGGTCTCACGCTGTTTTCCGTGGGCTCGGCCTTCTGGGGGCTGGTGGCGGGGTTGGTGACGCAGTTGGTGTTGAATTGGCGTCGGGCGATTTGATGAGGAAGGTTCAGGGGTTGGGCGAGAGCCCCTCTCCCCAGCCCTCGGCTGCGCGCCCCGCCCTGAAGGGAGAGGGGGCTTGTCCGTGCCAACGGGGAGAATGGCCTACGCCGGATACTTCGCGCTTGCCGGCTAACTGTGGAGTACCCACGCACGCCGAACGGTCCCCTCTCCCTGCCGGCCAAAACAGGCTCCTGCTGTAACAGAATGCAAAACACTGGGCGGACGCCGGTCGCCTGCGCTGTTCCAGGTCAAGCCCGGCGGACGCCCGCCTGTCCATGCTGTAGCTCATCCCTGCCCCATCCGACAGGAGCCTTGCATGAGCCGACGCCGCGTTTCCCACTCCGACGCCAGCGCCACGCCCTGGCACAGCCTCGCCGGCGACGAGGTCCAGGCCCGCCTGCGCAGCGGCCCCGGCGGCCTCGACGAGGCCGAGGTGCAAAGCCGCCGCCAGCAATACGGCGAGAACCGCCTGGCGCCGCCGCGCCGGCGCGGCCCGCTGCTGCGCCTGCTGCTGCAGTTCCACAACATCCTGCTCTACGTGATGCTCGCCGCCGCGCTCGTCACCGCGCTGCTCGGCCACTGGGTGGACACCGCGGTGCTGCTGGGCGCGGTGCTGATCAACGCGGTGATCGGCTTCATCCAGGAAGGCAAGGCCGAATCGGCGCTGGACGCCATCCGCGGCATGCTCTCCTCCACCGCCACCGTGGTGCGCCAGGGCAAGCGCCAGCAGATCGACGCCGCAGCCCTGGTCCCCGGCGACCTGGTGCTGCTGGCCTCCGGCGACCGCGTGCCGGCCGACCTGCGCCTGCTCGGCGGCAAGGAACTGCGCGTCGACGAGGCGGCCTTGACCGGCGAATCCCTGCCGGTGGAGAAGAACGCCCAGGCGGTGGCCGCCGACGCGCCCCTGGGCGACCGCTACGGCATGGCCTACTCCGGCACCCTGGTGGTCTACGGCCAGGCCCGCGGCCTGGTGGTGGGCACCGGGGCGGACACCGAGCTGGGGCGCATCAACCAGATGCTCAGCAGCGTGGAGAACCTGACCACCCCGCTGCTGCGGCAGATCGACCGCTTCGGCCGCATCCTGGCCATGGTCATCCTCGGCATCGGCGCCCTGGTGTTCCTGCTCGGCACCCTGTGGCTGGGCGAGACGCCGGAGCAGATGTTCATGATGGTGGTGGCCCTGGTGGCCTCGGCCATCCCCGAGGGGCTGCCGGCGATCATGACCGTGACCCTCGCCCTGGGCGTGCAGCGCATGGCCCGCCAGCGCGCCATCGTGCGGCGCCTGCCGGCGGTAGAGACGCTGGGCTCGGTGACGGTGATCTGCTCGGACAAGACCGGCACCCTGACCTGCAACGAGATGACCGTGCAGCGCCTGGTCTGCGCCGAGCGGGTGTATGAAGTGGAAGGCGTCGGCTACGTCCCCGAGGGCGGCTTCAGCGTCGACGGCCGCGCCGTGCAGCCGGACGCGCAACCGGCGCTGCTGCAGGCGATCCGCGCCGGGGTGCTGTGCAACGACGCCCAGCTGCGCGAGGACGGCGGCCAGTGGAGCATCGAGGGCGACCCCACCGAAGGCGCGCTGCTGGTGCTCGGCGCCAAGGCCGGGCTGCCCCAGGAAGCCTGCGCCCGGGACTGGCCGCGGCTGGACAGCATTCCCTTCGAGTCGCAGCACCGCTTCATGGCCAGCAGCCACCAGGACGCCGAAGGCCGCCCGTGGATACTGGTCAAGGGCGCGCCGGAGCGCATCCTCGAAATGTGCTCGACGCAGCTCACCGATGCCGGCGCGGCGCCGCTGGACCCGGACTACTGGCGGCGCATGGCCACCGACACCGCCGCCCGCGGCCTGCGCCTGCTGGCCCTGGCCGCGCGGCAGGCGGCGCCGCAGGGCGCGCAACTGGGCTTCGACGACGTCGCCGAGGGCTTCACTCTGCTGGCCCTGGTGGGCCTGATCGACCCGCCACGGGCCGAGGCCATCGCCGCCGTGGCGCACTGCCAGCAGGCCGGCATCCGCGTCAAGATGATCACCGGCGACCATGCCGAGACCGCCCGCGCCATCGGCGCGCGGCTGGGCATCGGCGTCGGCCGCCCGGCGGTGACCGGCGCCGAGGTGGCGCTGATGGACGACGCCGAACTGCGCCGCGTGGCCCTGGAGGTGGACGTGTTCGCCCGCGCCAGCCCCGAGCACAAGCTGCGCCTGGTGCAGGCCCTGCAGGAGGACGGCCAGGTGGTGGCGATGACCGGCGACGGCGTCAACGACGCCCCGGCGCTCAAGCGCGCCGAGGTCGGCGTGGCCATGGGCCGCAAGGGCACCGAGGCGGCGCGCGAGGCCGCCGACGTGGTGCTCGCCGACGACAACTTCGCCAGCATCGCCAGCGCCGTGCGCGAGGGCCGCGCGGTCTACGACAACCTGAAGAAATTCATCCTGTTCATGCTGCCGACCAATGGCGGCGAGGCGCTGGTGGTGATCGCCGCGCTGTTCCTCGGCCTGGGCCTGCCGCTGACGCCGGCGCAGGTGCTGTGGATCAACATGGTCACCTCCAGCACCCTGGGCCTGGCCCTGGCCTTCGAGCCGGCCGAGCACGACATCATGCGCCGCAGCCCGCGGCCGCCGGGCAACGCCCTGCTTTCCGGGTTCTTCGTCTGGCGCGTGCTGATGGTGGCGCTGCTGATGATGCTCGGCGCCTTCGGCCTGTTCCTCTGGGAGCTGCAGCGCGGCACCGGCATCGAGTCGGCGCGGACCATGGCGGTCAACGCGGTGGTGATCGCGGAGATGTTCTACCTGATCAACAGCCGCTCGATCTTCGGCTCGGTGCTCAACCGCGAGGGCCTGTTCGGCAACCGCTGGGTGCTGCTGGCCATCGCCGCGTGCATCCCGTTGCAGCTGGCCTTCACCTACGCGCCCTGGATGCAGGAGATCTTCGGCTCCAGGGGCCTGAGCCCGGCCGAATGGCTACGGGCGCTGGGCGCCGGGCTGCTGGTGTTCCTCGGCGCCGAGCTGGAGAAGTGGGTGATCCGCCACAGCGGCCTGGCGCAGCGCCTGGCCAGGCACTGAGCCTCAGACCGCGGTGTGCCCGCCATCCACCGGCAGCGCGATGCCGGTGGTGAAGCCGGCGTTGTCGCTGCACAGGTAGAGCACCGCCGCGGCGATCTCCTCGACCTTGCCGACACGGCCCACCGGGTGCATGGCGGCGGCGAACTCGGCTTTCTTCGGGTCGGCCTCGTAGGCGCGGCGGAACATGTCGGTGTCGATCACCGCCGGGCACACGGCGTTGATGCGCACCTTCTTCTTCGCGTATTCCACCGCCGCCGACTTGGTCAGGCCGATCACCGCGTGCTTGGAGGCGGCATAGATGCTCATCTTCGGCGCCGCGCCCAGGCCGGCCACCGAGGCGGTGTTGACGATGGCGCCGCCGCCCTGGGCGAGCATCACCGGGATCTGGTGCTTCATGCACAGCCAGACGCCCTTGACGTTCACCCCCATGATGGCGTCGAACTCGCTTTCCTTGCCCTCGGCCAGCCGGCCCTGCTCGATCTCGATGCCGGCGTTGTTGAAGGCGTAGTCCAGGCGGCCGTAGGCCTCCATCGTGGCGGCGACCAGCGCCTGGACCTCGGCGTCGCGGGTCACGTCGCAGCGGATGAAGCGCGCATCGCCGCCGGCGGCGCGGATCAGCTCGACAGTGGCTTCGCCGCCAGCTGCGTCGACGTCGGAAACCACCACCTTGATGCCCTCGCGGGCGAAGGCCTGGGCGGTGGCGCGGCCGATGCCGGCGGCGGCGCCGGTGACCAGGGCGACCTGGCCGGAAAGCAGCTGACTCATGGACTGTCCTCGAACGGATGGAGAATCGTCCGAGTCTAGCCGGCGCCCGCCGCGGGCAAAGCATTATCAGGCCGCTGTAGCTCGTACTATCCGTGCGAGTGATGAATACCTCGCGTCTGGATCATTTACATGGATAACCGGGCATTCTCGTGGTCGGCGGCAGCTTGCCGACGCCGCCGCCGCGGACTATCCCTAGGTTTCCCCCTCCCCGAGGCCACTGCCATGACCGCCCCGCTCAACCGCCAGTTCGTGCTCGCCCAGCGCCCCCAGGGCGCCATCGACCAGGACACCTTCCGCTACCAGGAAACCCCGCTCGGCGAGCCCGGCCCGGGCCAGGTGCTGGTGCGCAACCTGTACCTGTCGCTGGACCCGGCCATGCGCGGCTGGCTCAACGACGCCAAGTCCTACATTCCGCCGGTGGGCATAGGCGAGGTGATGCGCGCCCTCGGCGTGGGCCAGGTGGTGGCCTCGAACAACCCGGCCTTCGTCGTCGGCGACCACGTCAACGGCGCCCTCGGCGTGCAGGACTACTTCCTCGGCGAGCCCAGGGGCTTCTACAAGGTCGACGCGAACCGCGCGCCGCTGCCGCTGTACCTCTCGGCCCTGGGCATGACCGGCATGACCGCCTACTTCGGCCTGCTCGACGTCGGCCTGCCCAAGGCCGGCGAGACCGTGGTGGTCTCGGCCGCGGCCGGCGCGGTGGGCAGCGTGGTCGGGCAGATCGCCAAGATCAAGGGCTGCAACGTGATCGGCATCGCCGGCGGCGAGGACAAGTGCCGCTACCTGGTGCAGGAACTGGGCTTCGACGGCGCCGTCGACTACAAGAACGAAGACCTCGCCCTGGGCCTGAAACGCTGCTGCCCCAACGGCATCGACGTGTTCTTCGATAACGTCGGCGGCGACATCCTCGACGCCTGCCTGGCGCGCCTGGCGCCCAAGGCGCGCATCGTGATCTGCGGCGCCATCAGCCAGTACAACAACAGGCAGGTGGTGAAAGGCCCGGCCAACTACCTGTCGCTGCTGGTCAACCGCGCGCGCATGGAAGGCATGGTGGTGATGGACTACGCCAGCCGCTTCCCCGAGGCCATGCGCGAGATGGCCGGCTGGCTGGCCGAGGGCAAGCTGAAATCGAAGGAAGACATAGTCGAAGGCCTACAGACCTTCCCGCAGACGGTGCTGAAGCTGTTCAGCGGGGAGAACTTCGGCAAACTCATCCTCAAGCTCTGAAGGCTTTGCGACACCCTGCAGGAGCGCCCCCTGGGCGCGAATCGCGGGCAGGGTCCGCTCCTACAGGTGCAGGAGAGCCGCTGACGTAGGATGGGTTGAGCGAAGCGATACCCATCGCCGTGACCGCATGGGTTTCGCAAGCTCAACCCATCCTACGAAGAGCATCCCGGCGCAGCCCTTCTAGCGTCCTCTCGAAATCCTTCGTCTTCCTACGCCTGTAACTGACGCCGGGCAAGCTGCGGCCCTACACTGTGGCTAAGCTTCAGCCCGACGTTTCACGGAAGACACCCATGCCCCTCACCCGCTGGCTGCCCGGCCTGGACAACCTGCTGCACTACCGCTCCGCCTGGCTGCGCCCGGACGTCGTCGCCGGCCTGTCGGTGGCGGCCATCCAGATTCCCACCGCCATCGCCTATGCGCAGATCATCGGCTTCCCGGCCCAGGTCGGGCTCTACGCCTGCATCCTGCCGATGCTGATCTACGCCCTGGTCGGCAGCTCGAAACAACTGATGGTCGGCCCCGACGCCGCCACCGCGGCCATGGTCGCGGCGGCCATCACCCCGCTGGCGGCGGGCGACCCGCAGCGCCTGTTGCAACTGTCGATGATAGTCGCGGTGATGGTCGGCCTGCTGTCCATCGTCGGCGGTCTGGTGCGCGCCGGCTTCATCGCCAGTTTCCTGTCGCGGCCGACCCTGGTGGGCTACCTCAACGGCATCGGCCTGAGCCTGATCGCCGGCCAGCTGGGCAAGCTGCTGGGCTACCACACCGAGACCAGCGGTTTCCTCGCCGGCCTGCTGGCCTTGCTGCGCAACCTCGGCAGCACGCACTGGCCGACCCTCGCCCTGGGCGCGGCCACCCTGCTGCTGATGGTCCTGCTGCCGCGGCGCTACCCGAAGATCCCCGGCGCCCTGGTCGGCGTGCTGTTCGCCACCCTGGCCAGCGTGGCGCTGGGCCTGGACCGCTACGGCGTCGCCCTGCTCGGCGCGGTGCCCCAGGGCCTGCCGGAGCTGAGCTGGCCGCGCACCAGCGTGCAGGAGATGGGCAACCTGTTCCGCGACGCCCTGGGCATCACCATCGTCAGCTTCTGCAGCGCCATGCTCACCGCCCGCAGCTTCGCCGCGCGCCACGGCTACAGCATCGACGCCAGCCGCGAGATGGTCGCCCTGGGCGTGGCCAACATCGGCGCCGGGGTATCCCAGGGCTTCGTCATCAGCGGCGCCGACTCGCGCACCGCGGTCAACGACATGGTCGGCGGCCAGACGCAGATGGTCGGCATAGTCGCGGCCCTGGTCATCGGCCTGGCGCTGGTGCTGTTCAGTGCGCCGCTGGGCTGGATTCCCATGCCGGCCCTGGGCGCGGTGCTGCTGATGGCCGGCTGGGGGCTGATCGACTTCAGCGCGCTCAAGGGTTTCTGGCGCCTGTCGCGCTTCGAGTTCGGCCTGTGCCTGCTGACCACCGTCGGGGTGCTCAGCGTCGGCGTGCTGCCGGGCATCTTCGTGGCCATCGTCATCGCCCTGCTGCGCCTGCTGTACCTGACCTACAAGCCGAGCGACGCGGTGCTCGGCTGGGTCCACGGCATCGACGGCCAGGTCGAGCTGAGCCGCTACCCGCAGGCGCACACCCTGCCGGGCCTGGTGATCTACCGCTTCGACGCGCCGTTGCTGTTCTTCAACGCCGACTACTTCAAGCAGCGCCTGCTGCAGGTGGTGGCGCAGACCAAGGCGCCGCGCGCCGTGCTGCTCAACGCCGAGGGCGTGCTGAACCTGGACGTCAGCGGCCTGACGGTGCTGCGCGAGGTGCAGCAGACCCTGGCGGCGCAGGACGTGCACCTGTCCCTGGCGCGGGTGCCGCGGGAAACCCTGGCGATGCTGGAGCGCTCCGGCCAGTTGGGCGAGCTGAAGCCGCCGCTGGTGTTCAGCTCGGTGCGCGCGGGGGTGAACGCCTACCGGCGCTGGTACAAGCGCCAGCAGGAGGCCGCCGCAAGCGCTTCGTAGGATGGGTTGAGCGAAGCGATACCCATCAGCGCAACTGTTCTTGCCCTGGGCAGGCCTGCGGCCCCCTCACCCTAACCCTCTCCCGGAGGGAGAGGGGACCGTTCGGAGTACATGGGTGTTTCGGCGTTAGCCGGCTAGCACAGGGACTGCCGGCTGAAACCGGGCCGTCTCTCGGCACGGACTAGCCCCCTCTCCCTCCGGGAGAGGGCTGGGGTGAGGGAAAAGCCCGAGCGCAGATGTCATTCCCCTGCGCGCGAATCGCGAACAGAGTCTCCTACAGGGGCTCGGTGCTGCCTACAGGCGGAACTGCCCCACCATCCCCTGCAGGTCGCGGCTGAGCTGGGCCAGCTCGACGCTGGAGGAGGCCGTGGACTCCATCGCCTGGGCCGATTCGTCGGCGATGCCGCGGATGCTGGTGACGCTGCGGTTGATCTCCTCGGCCACCGCGCTCTGCTGCTCGGAGGCTGCGGCAATCTGCTGGTTCATCTGGTGGATCACCGCCACCGCCGCGGCGATCTCGCCCAGCGCGGTCTCGGTCTGCTCGGCGTCGCCGACGCTCTTCTCCACCAACTGGTGGCTGTGCTGCATGTGCTGCACCGAGGCCTGGGCGCCGTTCTGCAGCGCGCCGATCAGCTTCTCGATCTCCGCCGTCGACTGCTGGGTGCGCCGCGCTAGGGCGCGCACCTCGTCGGCCACTACGGCGAAGCCCCTGCCCTGCTCGCCGGCCCTGGCCGCCTCGATGGCGGCGTTGAGCGCCAGCAGGTTGGTCTGCTCGGCCACCGCCTTGATCACGTCGAGCACGCTGCCGATGTTCTGGCTCTCGCGGCCCAGGTCGTGGATGCTGGCGGAGGCCTCGCGCACCGCCTCGGCCAGCTCGGAAATACGCCCGAGGGTGCGCCGCACCACCTGCTGCCCGCTGGCCACGGTGCCATCGGCCTGCTCGGCGGAGTGCGCCGCGGCCTCGGCGTTGCGCGCCACCTCGTGGACGGTGGCGGCCATCTGGTTCATCGCCGTGGCCACCTGGTCGGTCTCGGCCTTCTGGCTGTTGACGCCGCTCTGGGTGCGCTCGGTGACGCCGGATAGCGCCTGCGCCGAGGAGGTGATGCGGCCGACGCCTTCATGAAGACGGCTGACGATGCCGCGCAGGCTCTGCGCCATGGCGTCCACCGCGGCCATCAGTTGGCCCACCTCGTCCTTGCGCTCGACGCGGATGGTCTGGCTCAGGTCGCCCTCGGCGATGCGGCTGGCCATGCCGATCACCTGGCGCAACGGGCGCACGATCAGCAGGCTGATCAGCAGCGCGGCCAGGGTACCGACCAGCAGCGCCAGCGCCGCCGAACCGAGCATCGCGCCCACGCTACTGTGCAGCACGCCGACCATGGCCGCCTGTTGCGCGGCGTAGGAGGCGTCCACCTGCTGCATCATTTCCTCGGCGCGCTGCGACATCTCGCGGTGCGCCTGCTGCTCCTTGGCCAGGCCGGCGGAGTAGTCGCCGAGGTTGTTGCCGAAGCCGTCGATGTTGGTGGCCACGTCCTTGATCACCGAGACGTAGGCCGGATCGGTGATTGCCGTCTGCAGTTGCTTCGACAGCTCCAGGGCCTCGTCGGCGGACTTGATGCGCGCATCGCCCGCGGCCTCGCCGTCCTTCTGGTCCAGGCGCGCGCGGGCCTCGTTCAGGCCCTGCAGCACCAGGCGGTAGAGCTGGCCGACCTGGGCCGCCTGCTTGAGCAGTTCCTCGCCGTTCTGGCCCTGGCTCTGCTTGAGTTCGTAGGCGCCGTCGTCGGCCAGGCTGGACTGCAGGATGTCCAGGCTGTTGGAGGCGCTGGACACCGACCAGTTGGCGGCCTCCAGGGCCAGGTGGCGGCTCTTGCTGGCCTGCTCGAAGCGGTCGAAGGAGGCCAGGTAGCCGGCCATGGCCTGGGCCACGCGCTCCATGGCCCCGGCCTGGCCGGGGTGCGCCTTGAGCTGCTCGACGTGCCCAGCGAGGAGCTTGGCGCGCTGGCGCAGCTGCTCGGCGGCCTTGGGGCTGGCGTCACGGACGAAGTCCTTCTCGCTCTGGCGCATCTCCAGGACTTCGCGGTTGACCGCGCTCATGGCGTCCAGCAGGGCGAAGCGCTGCTCGATGGAGCGCAGCGCGCCGACGCCGATCCCGGCCACCAGCGCCGTCAGCAGCAATACCAGGCCGAAGCCCAGCGCCAGTTTCTTCGCCGTGCCCAGATTGGCCAACCGCCGTTGCACGAACGCGACCATGCCACCCCTCCCCTTGCCGAATGCCTTGCGGGAGAGTCTTCGACCGAAGCTCTCCCGTTCTTTGTCGTTGCTTTGGGACGGAACATTAGGAGCCGGCCGACCGGCGGAACAAGGGGCGGCGTCGATGATGGCAATTCGATGTTGCGCACGGGCATGCGCAGGTCGCATCCAGGACAGTCGCGCGCCAAGGTCCCGGCGCGCGGCGGCCTGCGCCCCTATTTGGGGCGGATCATGCTGAAGGTGTCGCGGGTGAAGCTGTACTGGGTGCCGCCCAGGCGGCCGACCAGGTCGAGCTTCGCCGGGTCGACGTGGCGCTCGTCGCGCAGCACGGCGTCGTCGATGTGCGCCAGCAGCACGCGGGCGAAGATCAGGTAGCAGCTGGGCTTGTCCGCCGGGTAGGGCTGGATCTGCGCCAGTTCGCACTCGAAGGCCACGGCCGCGCCGGCCACCCGCGGCGGCGCCACGCGCACGCTGGGCAGGGTGGCGATGCCGACCTGTTCGATCTCGCTGACGCCATGGGGCAGCGTGGCGGCGGTGGCGTTCATGGTCTCGGCCTGGGCGGCGCTGACCAGGTGGATCACCAGTTGGCCGGTCTCGCGGACGTTGCGCAGGGTGTCCTTGACGCTGCCGTCGTCGCGGATGCTGGTGTTGACCATCAGCGTCGGCGGCTCGTCGCTGATGACCTGGAAGAAGCTGAAGGGCGCCAGGTTGCCATGGCCCTGCGCGGACAGGGTGGACACCCAGGCGATGGGCCGCGGGGTGACGGTGGAGGCCAGCCAGCGGTAGGCGTCGGCGGGCGCGAGGGTGCTGAAGTCGAGCTGCATGGAGAGGGTTCCTGACTGCCGGGCGGGCCGGAGCGCCCGTCCGCCCGGCGATTATGCCCGCCTTGCCCGCGCCCGGTCAGCGGCCCGCGCGCGATTCCTTGATGTAGAAGCGCGCCTTGCTGGCCTTGTCCAGGCAGCCGCCGTAGGACTCGACCTGCTGCTCGGTCTTGGCCGCACTGATCAGCGCCAGCGCCTTGGAGTAGCTGACGGTGCCGGCGAAGCCTTCGGCCTTGGCCAGGTCCAGCTCGTGCCAGGCGGCGTTCAGTTCGCTGGCGCAGCTGTCGCGGTTGACCGTCTTGCCGGAGCAGCCGGCCAGCACCAGGCTGGCGGCGAGAACTGCGAAAAGTGCCTTCATGACGACCTCCTTGGTGGTTCGGGCGACTTCCAGCTTAGACCGCCGCAGCCCAAGGTTACAGGTGGGTTTGGCGTAGGGCGCATAACGCCTACGGCGTTATGCGCCCGACGTGACGGCCTGCCTTTCGTAGGAGCGGTCTACCGGGGGGCTCGGGAACGCAGGTACTCCACCACCTCGTCGTGGTTGCCGCGGAACTCGATGCGCGATTCCTTGCTCTGCAGCTGGTAGGCGTACATGGGGTCGTAGTACTCGCCCAGCAGCCCCTCGATCCAGCCGCGGTGCAGGTCCACCGCGCCGCTGCGGCGCTGCTCGTCCAGGGCCTCGTCCATGACCGCCGCCAGGCGCTGGTAGCGCTCGCCGCCCAGGCGCTTGACGATGCCCGACAGGCTCTTGCGCAGGTAGGCGGCGAAGGCCTCGAACCCCTCTTCCGGCGCGCCCTTCACCTCGACGAACTCGGCGCACAGGTCGATCACGTAGTCCTTGAGGATGCGTTCCACCCGCCCCTCGAAGCTGTCCTCCAGCCACACCAGCGGGTAGCCCTGCATGCCCTGGTACAGCTCCAGCGGCAGCGAGCAACTGCCGACGATGCGTCCCTCGTCCTCCAGCACGAACTGGCTCATGCCGGCGTGGCGCTTCTTCAGGATGTCGATGGCCAGGCGGTTCTCGAAGTCGATCTGCGCCGGCTGCGGCGTGGCCCGGCGGCCGAAGCTGGAGCCGCGGTGGTTGGCGTGGCCTTCCAGGTCCAGGGCGTTGTCCAGCTGCGCCACCACCTCGGTCTTGCCGGTGCCGGTGAGGCCGCCGATCAGCACGAAGGAACATTCCTCGGTGGCCGCGCGGGTGGTGTCGAAGAGGAAGCCGCGCAGCGCCTTGTAGCCGCCGACCACGCGCGGGTATTCGATGCCGGCGTCCTTCATCCACTGCTGGACGATCTGCGAACGCAGGCCGCCGCGGAAGCAGTACAGGTAGCCGTCCGGGTGGCGCCGGGCGAAGTCCAGCCAGGCTTCGATGCGCTCGGCCTTGAGCGGGCCGCAGACCAGCTCGTGGCCCAGGGCGATGGCCGCCTGCTGGCCATGCTGCTTGTAGCAGGTGCCCACCTTCTGCCGCTCGACGTCGTTCATCAGCGGCAGGTTCTCGGTGTGGGGGAAGGCGCCCTTGGTGTATTCCACCGGGGCGCGCACGTCCATCAGCGGGACGTCATTGAGGAAGAGTTCGCGGTAGTGCCGGGTGTTGTCGCGCATCAGGCCACCTCTACCGCGTGACTCTGTCGCTCGACCAGCTCGCCGATGGGCGCCAGTCGCAGGCCCAGCTCGGCGGCGGTGGCGAGGAATTCCGCCTCGCCCTCGGGGGTCACCGCCACCAGCAGGCCGCCGCTGGTCTGCGGGTCGCACAGCAGCAGCTTGTGCAGTTCCGGCAGCGGCGCGATGCGCTCGCCGTAGCTGTCGAAGTTGCGCAGGGTGCCGCCGGGCACGCAGCCCTGCTCCAGGTAGTATTGCACGTGCTCCAGGCGCGGCACCGCGTCGAAGCGGATGCGTGCGGTCAGGCCGGCGCCGTCGGCCATCTCCACCAGGTGGCCGAGCAGGCCGAAGCCGGTGACGTCGGTCATGGCCGTCACCCCGGCGAGCTTGCCGAAGCGGCTGCCGGGCTTGTTCAGGGTGCACATCCAGTCGCGGGCCAGGCCCACGTCCTCGGCGCGCAGCCTGGACTTCTTCTCGGCGGTGGTGAGGATGCCGATGCCCAGCGGCTTGGTCAGGTACAGGCGGCAGCCGGCGGTGGCGGTGTCGTTGCGCTTCATGAAACGCTTTTCCACCAGGCCGGTGACGGCCAGGCCGAAGATCGGCTCGGGGGCGTCGATGGAGTGGCCGCCGGCCAGCGGGATGCCCGCCTCGTCGCAGACCTTGCGGCCGCCGGCGATCACCTCGCGGGCGATCTCCGGGGCCAGCACGTTGACCGGCCAGCCGAGGATGGCGATGGCCATCAGCGGGTCGCCGCCCATGGCGTAGATGTCGCTGATGGCGTTGGTGGCGGCGATGCGGCCGAAGTCGAAGGGATCGTCGACGATGGGCATGAAAAAGTCGGTGGTGGACACCACGCCGCGCTCGCCGTCGATAGCATAGACCGCAGCGTCGTCGCGCGAGGCGTTGCCGACCCACAGGTTCGGGTCCAGGTTCTGCGCGCCGCTGCCGGCCAGGATCACTTCCAGCACCTTGGGGGAAATCTTGCAGCCGCAGCCGGCACCGTGGCTGTACTGGGTCAGGCGGATGGGTTCGCTCATGTTGGCTCCGGGGCGGGAAGTCGATCGGCCGATTCTAGCAAACACCCTTGGCGCCCCGCCCTACCCGGGCGTATCGTCAGTGACATCCGGCGCCGGCCCAGGCCGCCCGCCGCGCCTTGCAATGCGTTGTTTTCAGAGGAATAACCGTCCATGTCGAAACAAGTGGCGCTGGTGCTCGGCTCCGGCGGAGCACGGGGTTATGCGCATATCGGCGTGATCGAGGAACTGGAGCGGCGCGGCTACGAGATCGCCTGCATCGCCGGCTGCTCCATGGGCTCGGTGATCGGCGGCATCTACGCCGCCGGCAAGCTGGGCGAATACCGCGACTGGGTGGAAAGCCTGGATTACCTGGACGTGCTGCGCCTGCTGGACGTCAGCTTCCGCCTCGGCGCCATCCGCGGCGAGCGGGTGTTCGGCAAGATCCACGAGATCATCGGCGACATCAACATCGAGGACCTGCCCATCCCCTACACGGCGGTGGCCACCGACCTCACCAACCAGCAGGAAATCTGGTTCCAGGAAGGCGACCTGCACCAGGCCATGCGCGCCTCGGCGGCCATTCCCAGCCTGTTCACCCCGGTGATGCAGGGCCCGCGCATGCTGGTCGATGGCGGCCTGCTCAACCCGCTGCCGATCGTGCCGGTGGTGTCCAGCCACGCCGACCTGATCATCGCGGTGAACCTCAACGCCACCAACCAGCGCCAGTACCAGTTGCCGGTGATCGAGCGGCCGGCGGCGCTCAAGGGCCGCTTCGACAGCCTGATCGGCAGCCTCGGCGACAAGCTCAGCCGGTTCCGCCGCCACGGCCCGGAGCTGGAGCCGCCGGAACTGCGCGCCGAAGCCCTGCTGGAGCCGGTGCCCGACAGCGAGGAACCGGCCGAGCCGGAGATGCAGCAGCCGGCCGCGGCGCCCCTGGGCAAGGGCTCGCCGAAGTCCGCCAGCGGCAGCCAGGTGATCGACAGCAGCAGCCCGGCCTCGTTGCTGGAGCTGGTCAACCAGAGCTTCGAGGTGATGCAGACCTCCCTGGCGCAGTACAAGATCGCCGGCTACCCGCCGGACGTGCTGATCAACGTGCCCAAGCGCGTGTGCCGCTTCTTCGAGTTCTACAAGGCGCCGGAGCTGGTGGCCCTGGGAAGGCAGATCGCCAGCGATACGCTGGACCGGTACGAGGCGGAGAATCCGTAGGGCGCATAACGCCTACGGCGTTATCCGCCGATTGGCCTGGATCGGTACGAGGTGGAGAATCCGCGTCCACAGGATTGCACCGACCTTTCCACCCGCGCCGAACAGCCCCCTCTCCCGCTTGCGGGAGAGGGCTGGGGAGAGGGTGCTCTTTGCGCGGGTTCGAGCTATCGCAGACGGAGTCCGCTCCTACGACGGGGTTTCGCCTGGCACACAGGTGCGGGCCCTACCCGCGATTCGCGCAAAAGTTGCGCTCCTACGGTTCATGCCGAGCGGCAGGCCCCATTGTGTAAGCGGACTCCGTCCGCGATTTTCATCAGGCATCGCGCAGGCGATAACCGACGCCGGCCTCGGTGACGATGAAGCGCGGGTTGGCCGGGTCGTCCGCCAGTTTCTGCCGCAGGTGGCCGACCACCACGCGCAGGTAGTGGGTGTCCTCGACGTGGGTCGGGCCCCAGATGTCCTTGAGCAGTTGCTGCTGGGTGACCACCCGCCCCAGGTGCCGGGCCAGGGTGGCCAGCACCGCGTATTCCTTGCGGGTCAGCGCCACTTCGGCGCCGTCGAGGCTCACCCGGCGGTAGGCGAAATCGACCAGTAGCGGCCCCACCGCCACTTGCGCTTCCTGGTTCTCGCCCTGGTGGCCCTGGCGCAGCAGCGCGCGGATGCGGGCGAGGAATTCCTGGATGCCGAAGGGCTTGGTCACGTAGTCGTTGGCGCCGCCGTCCAGGGCCAGTACCTTCTCGCTCTCGGCGGCGCGCACAGAGAGCACCAGCACCGGCACCTGCGACCATTCGCGCAACTCGCGCAGCACCTCCTGGCCGTCCTTGTCCGGCAGGCCGAGGTCGAGCACCACCAGGTCCGGGCGGTTCAGCGCCGCCTGGGCCAGGCCCTCCTCGCCGCTGCCGGCCTCCACCACCCGGTAGCCGCCGGCGTTGAGGCTGATGCGCAGGAACTTGCGGATCTGCGGTTCGTCGTCGATGACCAGGATGCAGGCGGCGTTGGCGTTGCTCATCGGGCTCGGCTGGCTGGGGGCGGTGGCGCCTAGCTTGGGCCTTTCAACCACCGGCATCAAGCTGCTCCAGGTTCGGCTGGCGCTGCAGCGGCAGGTGCAGGGTCAAGGTGGTGCCGTGGCCATCCAGGCCGTCGCCGACGCTGATGCGCCCACCGTGGGCGCCGACCATGCCCTGGCAGATCGCCAGGCCCAGGCCGGTGCTCGGCCCACCGCGGTCGCCCCGGGCGGCGCTGTAGAACATGTCGAAGATCTTCTCGCGCTCGACCTCGGGAATCCCCGGGCCCTCGTCGCTGACGCTGAACTGCAGCTCGTCGCCGACCTGCGCGGCCTGCACCCGCAGGCGCCCGCCCGGCGGCGAGAAGCGCGCGGCGTTCTCCAGCACGTTGACCAGCGCCTGCTCGATCAGCGCCGCGTGCACGTACAGCAGCGGCAGTTCGGCCGGCACGCGGGTTTCCACGCGATAGGGCGCGAGCAGCGCGCGCAGGCGGTGCACGGCGCTGCCGACGATATCTTCAGGGGCCACCCAGTCGCGCGCCAGCTTCAGCCCGCCCTGGCCCAGGCGGGTCATGTCCAGCAGGTTCTGGATGTAGCGGTCCAGGCGCTCGGCCTCGTCGCGGGTGCTTTCCAGCAGTTCCTTGCGGTCGGCCGGGGGAATCGCCTCGCCCAGCGCCAGCAGGCTGTCGATGGCGCCGCGCATGGTGGTCAGCGGGGTGCGCAGGTCGTGGCTGACCGACGCCAGCAGCGCGCTGCGCAGTTGCTCGGTCTCGCCGTGCAGGCGCGCGGCTTCCAGGTCGTCGGCCAGGCGCGCGCGGGCCAGGGCCTGGGCCAGCGGCTGGCCGAGGGCGGCGAGCAGGCGGCGGCGCTGGCCGGGCAGCGGCTCGCCGTCCTTGGGCCGCACGCCGAGCAGCGCCAGCGGCCCCTCCTCCGCCGACAGCGGCCACCACCACCAGCGCCCCGCCGGCAATGTGCCGGTGCCCAGGCCGGCCGGCTGGTCGTGCTGCCAGGCCCAGTCGGCGGCGGCGCGCTCCTGCTCGTCGAAGCCGCGGGCGTGGCCGCTTTCCACCTTCCAGTCGTCGTGCTGGCGGGCCAGCACGCAGATGTCCAGGTCATTCCACAGGGCGAACTGCTGGGCGGCGGCGGCCAGCACCGCCTGGCGGTCGGTGGCGGCGGTGAGCTTGCGCGAGAGTTCCAGCAGCGCGCCGGTCTCCTCCTGGGTGTCGCGCAGCACTTGCAGCTGGCGGCGCTGGCGCGCGGCGAGGTTGCCGGTGAGCGCGGCCATGAGCAGGAAGAACAGCAGGGTCAGCACGTCCTGCTCGCGCTGGATGGAAAGGGAGAAGTACGGCGGGATGAACAGGAAGTCGTAGGCCAGGAACGACAGCACCGCGCACACCAGCGCCGGCCACAGGCTGCTGCGCACCGCCACCAGCAGCACCGCGGCGAGGAACACCAGGGAGATGTTCGGCAGCTCCAGCAGACGCGACACGCCCCAGGCCAGGGCGCTGGCGCCGGCGGCGGCCAGGGCCGCCAGCAGGTAGTCGCGCCAATGGCCGCGCTCGCGCCGGCGCGGCGCGGCCGGGGCCAGGTCGGCCTCGCTGTCCAGCACGCTGATTTCCAGGCCTTCGCCCAGGCGCAGCAGGCGCGCCGCCAGGCCGCCGCCGAACAGCCTGCGGTACCAGCGCTGCCGCGAACGGCCGACCAGGATCAGGCTGGCGCGGCGCTCGCGGGCGTGTTCGACCAGGGTGCGCGCCACTTCCCCACCGCGCAGCTGCACCACCTCGCCACCCAGGCGCTCGGCCAGTTGCTGGGCGTTCTGCAGGTACAGGCGCGACTGCTCGTCGCGGGCATCGCCGGTGTCGACGTGGACCAGGCTCCAGGGCAGGTGGCGGCGCTCGGCCACCCGCGAGGCATGGCGCACCAGGCGCTCGGCGTTGCGCTCGCCGTCCACGCCCAGCAGCAGCCGGCCGCGCAGCGCCGGGGCCTCGCCGCCCTGCTGGCGGTAGCGGTGCGCCAGGTCGGCGTCCACCCGCGCGGCGGCGGTCTGCATGGCCAGTTCGCGCAGCGCGGTGAGGTTGGTCTGGCTGAAGAAGGCGTCGATGGCCGCCCTCGCCTGCTCCGGCACGTAGACCTTGCCTTCGCGCAGGCGCTCCAGCAGCTCGCGCGGCGGCAGGTCCACCAGCAGCAGTTCGTCGGCCTCCTGCAGCACCCAGTCGGGCACCGTTTCGCGCACCTGCACGCCGGTGATGTCGCGCACCTGGTCGTTGAGGCTTTCCAGGTGCTGGACGTTGACCGTGGTGTAGACATCGATGCCGGCGGCGAGCAGCTCCTGGATGTCCTGCCAGCGCTTGGCGTGGCGGCTGCCGGGGGCGTTGCTGTGGGCCAGCTCGTCGACCAGGGCCAGTTGCGGCGGCTCGCGCAGCAGGCCGTCGAGGTCCATCTCGGCGAGGTGGATGCCGCGGTATTCCGAGCGCAGCAGCGGCTGCTGCGGCAGGCCGGCGAGCAGCGCCTCGGTCTCGGCGCGGCCGTGGGTCTCGACGATGCCCACGCGCAGGTTCACGCCCTGGCGCAACTGGCCCTGGGCGGCCAGCAGCATGGCGTAGGTCTTACCTACGCCGGGGGCGGCGCCGAGGAACACCTTCAGGCGCCCGCGGCCGTTGCGCTCCAGGTCCGCGAGCAGGGCGTCGGCGCGCTTGGGATCGGTCATGCTGGCCTCCAGGGGGTTGCGCGCAAGTCTAGCGAGGCAGTTGCTCGAGGGCCATGTTCAGGGCCAGCACGTTGACCACCGCCGGGCCCACCAGCGGCCGCCGGGTATGTGCCTCGACCAGGTTCTGCACGGCCGGCTCCGGCAGGCTGCGTGCCTGGGCGATGCGCGGCACCTGGTAGAGCGCGGCATCCGGCGGCAGTTGCGGGTCCAGGCCACTGCCGGAGGTAGTGACCAGCGCCAGCGGCACCGGGCGCCCGGCCACCGCTTCGGCGGCGGCATCCTTGGCGATGCGCGCCGCCAGCGCCGGATTGCCCGGGGCCAGGTTGGAAGCGCTGCTGGAGACGGTGGCGTAGTCGCCGGCCGAGGGCCGTTCGTGGAACCACTGCGGGCCCTCGAACTTCTGCGCCAGCAGCGCCGAGCCACGGACTTCCCCCTTGGCGTCACGCACCAGGCTGCCGTTGGCCTGCTCGGGGAAGGCCAGCTGGGCGATGCCGGTGACCAGCAGCGGATAGGCCACGCCGGTGACCAGCGAAAGCAGGGCCAGGGAGGCGATGGCGGGACGGATGTGATTGAGCATTTTCGGTTTCCTCGATGATGCGGGCTCGCTCCTACGGTTCGGGTAGCCCGTAGGATGGGTTGAGCGAAGCGATACCCATCGCCACGGCGGCAGTCCTGTTCAAGCCAGGCCCAGGGCCACCAGCAACAGGTCGATGGCCTTGATCCCGATGAAAGGCGCGATGATCCCGCCCACCCCGTAGATCAGCAGGTTGCGCCGCAGCAGGTGCATGGCGTCGCTGGCCGCCACGCGCACGCCGCGCAGGGCCAGGGGGATCAGCGCGATGATGATCAGCGCGTTGAACACGATGGCCGAGAGGATGGCGCTTTGCGGGCTGGCCAGGCGCATGACGTTGAGCACCTGCAGCTGCGGGTAGATGCCGGCGAACAGCGCGGGCAGGATGGCGAAGTACTTGGCCACGTCGTTGGCCACCGAGAAGGTGGTCAGCGCGCCGCGGGTCACCAGCAGTTCCTTGCCCACCTGGACCACGTCGAGCAGCTTGGTCGGGTCGCTGTCCAGGTCCACCAGGTTGGCCGCCTCGCGGGCCGCCTGGGTGCCGTCGTTCATGGCCATGCCGACGTCCGCCTGGGCCAGCGCCGGCGCATCGTTGGCGCCGTCGCCGCACATGGCGACCATGCGTCCCTCGCCCTGCTCCTGGCGGATGCGCGCCAGTTTCTTCTCCGGCGTGGCTTCGGCGATCACGTCGTCCACCCCGGCCTCGGCGGCGATGGCCGCGGCGGTCAGTGGGTTGTCGCCGGTCACCATCACAGTGCGGATGCCCATGCGGCGCAGTTCGGCGAAGCGCTCGCGGATGCCCGGCTTGACCACGTCCTTGAGGTGGATGGCGCCGAGCAGCCTGCCGTCGGCCACCACCAGCAGCGGGGTACCGCCGCTCTGGGCGATGCGTTCGACTTCCTTGGCCAGGCTTTCCGGCATGTCGTCGCGGGCGCGGCCGACGAAGGCCAGCGCGGCGTCCACCGCGCCCTTGCGGTACACGCGGCCGTCGAGGTCAACGCCGGACAGGCGCGTCTCGGCGCTGAAGGCGATGGGCGTCAGCTGCTCGCGCGACGGCTCCGGCAGGATGATCTGCGCGCGGAGGAACTCGACGATGGACTTGCCCTCCGGGGTGTCGTCGGCCAGCGAGGCGAGGAAGGCGCCCTCGGCCAGCTCCGGCGCGCTCACCCCGGGCGCGGCGTGCAGCGCGGCGCAGCGGCGGTTGCCGAAGGTGATGGTGCCGGTCTTGTCGAGCATCAGCACGTGCACGTCGCCGGCGGCCTCCACCGCGCGGCCGGACTTGGCGATCACATTCAGCCGCACCAGGCGGTCCATGCCGGCGATGCCGATGGCCGAGAGCAGGCCGCCGATGGTGGTGGGGATCAGCGTCACCAGCAACGCCACCAGGAACACCAGCGGCAGGCTGCCGCCGGCGAACAGGGCGAAGGGCTTGAGCGTCACCACCACCAGCAGGAAGATCAGCGTCAGGCCGATCAGCAGGATGTCCAGCGCCACCTCGTTGGGCGTCTTCTGCCGCTTGGCGCCCTCCACCAGGGCGATCATGCGGTCGAGGGTCGACTCGCCGGGGTTGACGCTGATGCGTACCAGCAGCCAGTCGGAGACCAGCCGGGTGTTGCCGGTCACGGCCGAGCGGTCGCCGCCGGATTCGCGGATCACCGGCGCCGATTCGCCGGTGATGGCGGCCTCGTTGACCGCCGCCACGCCCTCGATCACCTCGCCGTCGCCGGGGATCAGCTCGCCGGCTACCACGCGCACCACGTCGCCCTTGCGCAGGCTGGTGGCCGGCACGCTCTCGTAGGCGCCGTCGACGTTCAGGCGCTGCGCCATCAGGCCCTGGGTGCCGGCCTTGAGGCTGTCGGCGCGGGCCTTGCCGCGGCCCTCGGCGAGGGCCTCGGCGAAGTTGGCGAAGAGCACGGTGAACCACAGCCAGGCGGCGATCTGCGCGGCCACCGACAGCGGCACCGCATCGCCGCCGGTGAAGCACAGCACGGTGGTGAGGATGGCGGTCAGCTCCACCACCAGCATCACCGGCGAGCGCTGCAGCTGGCGCGGGTCGAGCTTGACGAAGGCCTGCAGCAGCGCCGGCCTCCACAGCGCGGCGAAGCTCAGGCTGTGGCGTTTCTCGGGGGCGGACGTGGCGCTCTTGAGCGGCATGTCCTGGGTCTTGGCGTTCATCTATCGGCTCCTCAGAAGCCCAGGGTCAGGTGATCGGCCACCGGGCCGAGAACCAGGGTCGGCAGGAAGTTCAGGCCACCGACCAGGAGGATGGTCGCCGCCAGCAGGCCGACGAACAGCAGGCCATGCGTGGGGAAGCTGTTCGGCCCCACCGGCACGCGCTTCTTGGCCGCCAGGCTGCCGGCGATGGCCAGCACCGGGACGATGTAGCCGAAGCGGCCGATGAGCATGGCCAGGGCGATCATCAGGTTGTGGAACGGGGTGTTGGCGCCGAAGCCGGCGAACGCCGAACCGTTGTTCGCGGTGCCCGAGGTATAGGCGTAGAGCAGCTGGCTGAAGCCATGGGCGCCGGGGTTGCTCACCGCGCTCGCGGGGCCCGGCAGGCTGGCGGCGATGGCGCCGAGCACCAGCACGCCGACCGGCATCACCAGCAGGGTGGCGACCAGCAGGCGGACTTCGCGGGCCTCCAGCTTCTTGCCCAGGTATTCCGGGGTGCGGCCGATCATCAGGCCGGCCAGGAACACCGCGACCAGGACGAACAGCAGCATGCCGTAGAGGCCGGCGCCGACGCCGCCGAAGACCACCTCGCCGAGCATCATGTTGAACATCGCCACCAGGCCGCTGAGCGGGTTGAGGCTGTCGTGCATGGCGTTCACCGAGCCGTTGGAAGCGGCCGTGGTGGTCACCGCCCAGAGCACGCTGGCGGTGGTGCCGAAGCGGCTCTCCTTGCCTTCCAGGGGCGCGCCCTGGGTGATCGGCAGGTGCGCCAGCGCCGGGTTGGGCTGGTACTCGGCCCACAGGGCGACGCCCAGGCCGACGACGAACAGCAGCAGCATGCAGCCGAGGATGGCGCGGCTCTGGCGCAGGTCCTTGACGTAGTGGCCGAAGGTGAACACCAGCGCCGCCGGGATCAGGATGATCGACGCCAGCTCGAACAGGTTGGCCCAGGCCGTGGGGTTCTCGAACGGGTGCGCCGAGTTCACGCCGAAGAAGCCGCCGCCGTTGGTGCCCAACTGCTTGATAGCGATCTGGCTGGCCGCCGGGCCCAGCGGGATGGACTGCTCGGCGCCCTGCAGGGTGGTGGCGTGGACGTAGTCCAGGAAGGTCTGCGGCACGCCCTGCCACACCAGCAGCAGCGCCAGGACCAGACACAGCGGCAGCAGGCCGTAGAGGGTCGCGCGGGTCAGGTCGACCCAGAAGTTGCCGAGGTGCTGCGTGGACTTGCGGGCGATGCCGCGGGCCAGCACCACCAGCACCGCCAGGCCCACCGCCGGGCTGACGAAGTTCTGCACGGTCAGGCCGAGCATCTGGCTCAGGTAGCTCAGCGCCGCCTCGCCGCTATAGGCCTGCCAGTTGGTGTTGGTGACGAAGCTCACCGCGGTGTTGAAGGCCAGGGTCCATTCCAGGCCCGGCAGGTGCTGCGGGTTGAGCAGCAGCATGCCCTGGCCGACGAGGATGGCGAACAGCAGCGCAAGGCCGGCCAGGTTGAAGGCGAGCATGGCCAGGGTGTAGGTCTTCCAGTCCTGCTCGGCCCGCGGGTCGATGCCGCAGACGCGGTAGACCAGGCGCTCCACCGGCGCCAGCACCGGGCTGAGGAAGGTGCGCTCGCCCTCCATCACCTTGTAGTAGAAGCGCCCGAGCAGCGGCGCGGGCAGCAACACCAGGGCGAAGAAGGCGGCGATCAGCAGCACGTCATGGCTGTTCATGCAGCCCCCTAGGAACGGTCGGCGCGCAGCAGCGCCACCAGCAGGTAGATGAAAAGTCCCGTGGCCAGGACCAGGGACACCCCGTCGAGCACGCTCATGTCTGTCTCTCCTTACGCAGGCGAATCCTCGCGATGGGAAAAGTCTCCGCAAAGCGGGCGTAAAGAAGCGATTGGCGGGGCTTCCGGCGGGCATAAAGAAAGCGTAAAGAAGCGCTATGGCATGGCTTTGTAAGTGCACTGATACATTGACGACACTCTGTCGATATCCGTTGCCGTCAACCTTGCCTACCGTGGCCCCCCCGTGCGACGGCGGGTTAGCATTGACCCCGCGCCCCGGGCGCTCCCAGCGACAGGTACTGCATGTTTCCCTCCAGCCCCACCTCCAGCCAAGACAGCCAGCGCCGCTGGACCATCCGCGCCCTGCTGGTGGACGACGACGAGCCGATCCGCGAACTGCTCTGCGGCTACCTGGCGCGCTTCAACATCGAGGCGCGCGGCGTGGCCGACGGCGCGGGCATGCGCCAGGCGCTGGCCGAGGAGAACTTCGACGTGGTGGTGCTGGACCTGATGCTGCCCGGCGAGGACGGCCTGTCGCTGTGCCGCTACCTGCGCAGCGAATCGGACATCCCGATCCTGATGCTCACCGCGCGCTGCGAGCCGGCCGACCGCATCATCGGCCTGGAACTGGGCGCCGACGACTACATGGCCAAGCCCTTCGAGCCGCGCGAGCTGGTGGCGCGCATCCAGACCATCCTGCGCCGCGTGCGTGGCGACGAGGCGCGCAACGAACCGCGCGCCCAGGTGCGTTTCGACCAGTGGCGGCTGGACAGCGTGCTGCGCCAGCTGCATTCCCCGGAGGGCCTGGTGGTGCCGCTGTCCAACGCCGAGTTCCGCCTGCTCTGGGTGTTCCTCGAACGCCCGCGCCGGGTGCTCAACCGCGAACTGCTGCTGGACGCCGCGCGCGGCCGCGCCATCGAGGCCTTCGACCGCAGCATCGACCTGCTGGTCTCGCGCCTGCGCCAGAAGCTCGGCGACGACCCGCGCTCGCCGCGGCTGATCAAGACCGTGCGCGGCGAAGGCTACCTGTTCGACGTCCGTGACATCGCCTGACCCCGGCCCGGCCAAGGAGGCCAGATGAAGAAGCGCTCGCTGCAGCTCGCCGACAGCCTGTTCGCCCGTCTGTTCGGGGTGTTCCTGCTGGCCATCGTGGTCGCGCACCTGCTGGCCTTCGTCTGGTTCAGCCACTTCCGCCATCCCGGACCGCCGCCACCGCCGCCGCCACCGCCCCATGAGCAGTTCGAGGGACACATGGTCGGCCCGCCGCCGCCCCCGCCGCCGCGGCTGCCGTTCTGGAGCATGCCCTTCCTGTTCCAGTTGCTCGCCCTGGTCGGCGCCGCCTGGTTCGGCGCGCGCCTGCTCGCCAGCCCGGTGGAGCGCCTGGGCAATGCCGCGCTGCAGCTGAGCGAGGACCTGGACAGCCCGCCGCTGCCGGAAACCGGGCCGCAGGAGGCGCAGCGCGCGGCACAGGCCTTCAACCGCATGCGCAAGCGCATCCGCGAGCAGGTACAGCAGCGCGGCCGCATGCTGGTGGCGGTGTCCCACGACCTGCGCACGCCGCTGTCGCGCCTGAAGCTGCGTGTGGAGGAGATCGACAACCCGCAGCTGCGCGCGCGCTTCGCCCAGGACCTGGGCGAGATGATCGGCATGCTCGACTCCACCCTGCACTACCTGCACCAGGAGCGCACCAGCGAGGCGCTGCAGTGGTTCGACGTCAACGCCCTGGTCGAATCGCTGGCCGAGGACGCCTGCGAGCACGGCGCCCGCGTCAGCGTCGAAGGCCAGTGCGCGCCGCTGAAGGTGCAGCCGCTGGCCCTGCGCTCGTGCCTGTCGAACCTGCTGGACAACGCCCTGCGCTATGCCGGCGAGGTGCAGCTGATACTGCGCGACAGCGGCCAGCAGGTGGAGATCCTCGTCCGCGACCACGGCCCGGGCATCCCCGCGCAGATGCGCGAACAGGTGTTCGAGCCCTACTTCCGCCTGGAAGGCTCGCGCAACCGCAACTCCGGCGGCGTCGGCCTGGGCCTGGCCATCGCCCGCGAGGCGGCGCGGCGCCACGGCGGCGACCTGCACTTCGAGGAAACCCCCGGCGGCGGCGCCACCGCGGTGCTGCGCCTGCCGCGCGCCTGAGGCTTTGTCGGCCGCCGCATACAAAGCGCACATACCGCCGACAAGGCGCCCATCGAATCTGCCAGGACCGGAACTCCAGTTCCGGACCTATAACCTCATGGAGGCAGTCCGATGATCAGCGGAGTCAGCAGCTACAGCAGCTATTACAGCAGCGCCGCGCTCGCCAGCACCCAGCGCAGCGCCAGCAGCTCCAGCAGCACAACCAGCACCAGCGGCAGCAGCGACAAGGCGCAGAAATTCGCCGCCGACCTGTTCAAGTCCCTCGACAGCGACGGTGACGGCAGCGTCAGCTCCAGCGAGCTGGACAGCGCGCTATCCGCCTCCGGCAGCGACAGCGGCGACATCGACATCGACTCGCTGCTGGCCCAGCTGGACAGCGACGGCAGCGGCGGCATCAGCCAGGACGAACTGAGCAGCGCCCTGCAGCAGGCCCAGGGCGACATGCCGCCGCCCCCGCCGCCGCCCTCCTCCGACCAGGCCGCCAGCGACCTGCTGTCGTCCCTGGACAGCGATGGCGACGGCAGCATCAGCAGCGACGAACTCAGCGCCGCCAGCGCCTCCGGCACCGACAGCAGCAAGCTGTTCAGCGCCCTGGACAGCGACGGCAACGGCAGCATCAGCCAGGACGAACTGAGCAGCGCCCTGCAACAGGCCCAGGGCGACATGCCGCCGCTCCCGCCGCCCGCTTCCGGGGAAACCGACAGCAGCCTGACCAGCAGCACCAGCAGCGACGCATCCAGCACCAACAGCGGCTCGGCCGGCGCCGAAGCCGTGCAGCAGATGCTCGCCATGCTGGCCAGGCACTACCAGGACAGCAGCGCCGCCAGCTACCAGAACACCAGCGGTAGCCTAGTCAATATCGCTGCCTGAGTCTCCTGCCGGCTGCGCCGGGGCGCTTTCGATACCCATCGGGCAATGGCGATGGGTATCGCTTCGCTCAACACCATCCTACGGGTGCCGGGATGCTCCCGTAGGGCACATAACGCCTACGGCGTTATCCGCCGTTTTCATCGGGCACCGGGAGGTTCGGCGTAACCCTGTAGGGGCAGCTGTCTTGCCAACCGCGCCGAGACGCTTTTCGTAGGATGGGTTGAGCTTGCGATACCCATCGGACCATGGTGATGGGTATCGCTTCGCTCAACACCATCCTACGGGGTGTTGTGCTTGCCGGACTCCGTCCGCGATTTCGCGCGCAGGGCGCGCTCCTACAGGGGGGCGATCCGCGCCTTGCCAGCCCCCCACCGCTGCAGTAGCCTGTCCGGCCTAATCATCCGATGATTGGATGTCTATATGGCCAATCCCCTCAAGCGCTCCCTGGTCGACATCGCCCTGGAGCAGATCCGCCAGCGCATCGACAGCGGCGCCTGGGCCCTCGGCCAGCGCCTGCCGCCGGAACCGGAGCTGGCGGAAATCCTCGGCATGAGCCGCAACACCGTGCGCGAGGCGGTGCGCGTGCTGACCTTCTCCGGCGTGCTGGAAGTGCGCCAGGGCGACGGCACCTACGTGCGCGCCTGCGCCGACCCGCTGGACACCATGCTGGCCCTGGCCCGCGGCTCCATCGAACAGGCCCTGGAAGCGCGCGGGGTGATCGAGGTCGAGGCCGCGCGCCTGGCCGCCCTGCGCCGCAGCGACGCCGACCTGGCCGCCCTGCGCCAGGCCCTGGCGCTCAGCGCGCAGCACTTCGGCGGCGACCTTCAGGCCTACGTCGAGCACGACCTGGCCTTCCACCAGCGCGTGGTGGACAGCGCCCACAACCCGCTGCTGAGCGAGCTGTACCGCTACTTCTCCCAGGTCATCCGCGCCGGCCTGCAACACACCATCAGCGAACCCGGCCGCCCGCAGCCGGCCTTCGAGCTGCACCGGCAACTGCTGGACGCCCTGGAGCGCCAGGACGCCGAGGCGGCCGCGGCCGCCAACCGCGCGCTGCTGATCTGACTTCCCTTCCCACTGCCTTGCGATCGCCACCATGTCCCGACAACAACACCACGCCGACGAACTGCTGATCGACGCCGAGATCGACGAAGCCCCCGCCCCTACACCCGCACCGGTGCGGCCCTGGCTGCTGTTGCTCGGCCTGGTGCTGGTGGCGCTGAACCTGCGCCCGGCGCTGTCGAGCCTGGCGCCGCTGCTGAACACCGTGCGCGAGCACACCGGCCTGTCAGCCGCAGCCGCTGGCCTGCTGACCACCCTGCCGGTGCTCTGCCTGGGCCTGTTCGCTCCGCTGGCGCCCCGCCTGGCACGGCGCCTGGGGGCCGAGCGGGCGGTGCTGGCGATCCTCCTGCTGCTGGCCGCCGGCATCGTCCTGCGCAGCCTGTTCCCGGTGGCCGGGCTGTTCCTCGGCAGCCTGGTGGCCGGCGCCAGCATCGGCATCATCGGCGTGCTGCTGCCGGGCATCGTCAAGCGCGACTTCCCGCACATCGCCGGGATCATGACCGGCGTCTACACCATGGCCCTGTGCCTGGGCGCGGCCCTGGCCGCCGGGGCCAGCGTGCCCCTGGCCGAACTGTTCGGCGGCAGCTGGCAGCCGGCCCTGGCCGCCTGGGCCCTGCCGGCGGTGCTCGCCGCGCTGGTCTGGCTGCCGCAGACGCGCCAGGCCCAGCACGCCCACCGCCAGGCCTTCCAGGTCCGCGGCCTGTGGCGCGACCCGCTGGCCTGGCAGGTGACCCTGTACATGGGCCTGCAGTCGTCGCTGGCCTACATCGTGTTCGGCTGGCTGCCGTCGATCCTCATCGACCGCGGCCTGAGCCCGACGGCCGCCGGGCTGATGATGTCCGGCTCGGTGATGGTGCAACTGCTCAGCGCGCTGGGCGCGCCCTGGCTCGGCACCCGCGGGCGCGACCAGCGCCTGGTGGTGTTCCTGGTCCTGGCGCTGACCCTCGCCGGCCTGCTCGGCCTGCTCTACGCGCCCGGCGGCAGCCTGTGGCTGTGGGCGGTGGTGCTCGGCCTGGGCCAGGGCGGCACCTTCAGCATCGGCCTGGCGCTGATCGTGCTGCGCTCGCCCGACGCCCACGTCGCCTCGCACCTGTCCGGCATGGCTCAGGGCGTGGGCTACACCCTGGCGGCCCTGGGGCCCTTCCTGGTCGGCCTGGTGCACGATCTGAGCGACGGCTGGAATGCGGTGGGCGTCATCTTCATCGTCATCAGCCTGGGCGCGCTGGTGGCCGGCCTGGGTGCCGGCCGCGACCGCCTGGTCGGCGTGCGCAGCGAGGCGCTTTCGTAGGGCTTCGCTGCATGGGCCAACGGCGTATAACCGCGAACGGTTATACGTCCTACGGCTCCAGGGAAGCACGGTCGTAGGATGGGTTGAGCCTGCGAAACCCATGCTGCCGTGGCGATGGGTATCGCTTCGCTCAACGCCATCCTACGACGGGCGATAACCGAAGATTCCGGCCTAGGGCGCCTTGTCCCCCGGGCCGCCCGGCGGCAGGGTGCCGCGCTTGGGGCTCTCGATCCAGTCGTTGACCAGGTTGTAGACCACTGCCAGCAGCACCGGGCCGAGGAACAGGCCGATGAAGCCGAAGCTGAGCAGCCCGCCGAGCACGCCGAGCAGCACCACCACCAGCGGCAGGTTGCCGCCGCGGCTGATCAGGTAGGGCTTGAGGATGTTGTCCACGCCGCTGATGACGAAGAAGCCCCAGATGCCCAGGAACACCCCGTAGCCGTACTCGCCCTGGAAGAACAGCCAGACGGTGGCCGGCCCCCAGACCAGCGGCGGGACCATCAGCAGGCTGCAGACGAAGGTCAGCAGGCCGAGCAGGATCGGGCCGGGCACCCCGGCGATGCTGAAGCCGATGAAAGCCAGCACTGCCTGGGCCGCCGCGGTGCCGATCACGCCGTTGACCACCCGCTGCACGGTGCCGGCGATGAGCTCCATGTAGTGCTCGGCGCGCGGGCCGATCAGGCGCTCCAGCATCTGGTAGGCGAAGGCTTCCAGGCGCTTGCCGTCGCGGTAGAAGAAGAAGATCAGCACCAGGCTCAGGACCAGCTCGAAGATGCCCCCGGCCAGCTTGGCCGAACGCGCCAGCAGCCAGTTGCCGACCTCGCCCATGTAGGGCTTGAGCGCGGAGAAGATGGCCACCCCCTGCTGGTCGATGGAGTACCACCAGCCGATCAGCCGGTCGCCGATCAGCGGGGTGCGCGCCAGCCAGCTCGGCGGCGGCGGCAGGCCGGAGACCTGCAGGTTCTTCACCAGCTCGACGCCGGCGCGCAGCTTGTCCGCCAGGCCGAAGCCCAGGCCCAGCAGCGGCAGCGCCACCACGATGATCCAGAAGGCGGTCAGCACGCCCGCCGCCAGGGCCTCGCGGCCGCCCAGCAGGCGCGTCAGCAGGCGCATCAGCGGCCAGCTGGCGAAGGCCAGCACGGCGGCCCAGAACAGCGCCGTCCAGAACGGCGCCAGCACCCACAGGGTGGCGACCAGCAGGACCACCAGGAGGATGCGCAACAGCAGGTTATCGAACATCGGGGCCGGACTCCTTCTCGGTACGGCGACGGCAGCCGGGCACAGGGCGCGCCCAGCTTCAGCGTAGGCGAATCAGCGCAGCCAGGTCAGGTGCAGCCCGTCCCCTTCGCCGCTGCCCAGCTCCAGGCGGGCATCGCGCACGCCCTGGCCGGCCAGGGCGCTGCGCCAGTCGGCGGCGTGGGCGCCGGCCAGCTCGACGCGCACGCCGGTGTCCTGGCGCAGGGTGCGCACCAACAGGTCGAGCCAGGCGCCGCCGGGCTCGGCGGGCACGTGGCTGAGGGTCAGCTCGCCGTTGGCCTTGAGCAGGCGCATCAGGGTCGCGGCGCTGGGCAGCAGTTCGCCCAGGGCGCTGCCGGCGTCCAGTTGCTCGGCGTGCAGGTAGGCGCGGCGGTTGCCGCGGGTGATGGCGTAGACCGCCAGCAGGCTGTCCTGCTGCGGCGCGGCCAGGCGCACCAACAGGTAGGCCTGCTGGTCGTCCGGGCCGTAGAGGCTGGATTTGCCGAACACCGCGTTGGCCAGCAGGCTGCTGGAGCCGCAGTCGCGGCCCTCGCACCAGAACAGCGGGGTGGCGTCGGCCTTGAGCAGGTCCTTGCGCGCGGCGGCGAAGACGCTGGCGCTGGAGTCCTCGTCGGGCAGGCGGTAGGTCAGCGCGGTGAGCTGGCCGAGGGCGCGCGCCTCGCCTTCCATGCGCAGGCGCCCGCTGATGCGGCTGATCGGCCCCAGCGGATAGACGCGCTCGGTGGCGGGGGCGCTGGTGAAATCAACGATCTCCGCCCTCGGGAAGCGGGGCAGCGCGTCAAGGTCGTGGCTGTCGGGAACGTCGGCGGCGAAGACGCTGGCCGCGAGCAGCGAGCCCACCAGGGGCAGCAGGGAAAGGCGAGGCATGTCAGGCGTCGCACCTCCGTTGCGCACGCCGCGGGGCATGCGCGCCCGGGCCGCTGGAGTCCTTGGGGCCGCCCGGCATGGCGGTGGCGAAGAGCTGAATCATGCAGAATCTCCCGACTGCGATCCATGCAGCGTCGTGGCAAGCCCCGCTTTAGTCAAGCGGGGTGCGGCAACGGGGTGTTTCCCCGCGCCTACGCGCCCAGGAACGGCTGGAAGATCGTCGCCACCGCCTGCGCACCGGCTTCGTCGTCCAGGTGCAGGTGATGGCCGCCGGGCAGCTCGTGGACGTCGAAGGGGCGCCCGTCGATCAGCTTGCGGATGCCCGGCTCGGCGGCGAGCATGCCGCCCTGGGCCAATACCAGGCTGACCGGGCACTGCACGGCCTGGACGAAGCTCGCGGCGTGGGCGCGGGTGAAGCGCAGCGGCGAAGGCAGGGTCAGGCGCGCATCGCTGCGCCAGGTGAAACCGCCGGGCACCGGCATCAGGCCGCGCCGGGCCAGCAGTTCGGCGGCTTCGCGGCTGACCGCGCCGACACCCTTCATGCGTGCCTCCACCGCGCGGTCGATGGCTTCGTACACCGGCTTGCGCTTGTTCGGCAGCGCCAGTTGCGCCTTCAGCGCCTCGCCCAGCTTGGCCGGCGCGCTGTCGGCCTCGCCGGTGTAGGGCACCAGGCCGTCGATCAGCGCCAGGCGCTCGATGCGCTCGGGCATGGCGCCGGCCAGCAGCACCGAGACGATGGCGCCCATGGAATGCCCGAGCAGCGAGAAGCGCTCCCAGCCCAGTTGCTCGGCCACCGCCAGCACGTCGTAGGCGTAGTCCCACAGCAGGTAGCTGGCCCCGGGAGCGCGGTGCGCCGAGTGGCCGTGGCCGGCGAAGTCCAGGGCGACGATGCGCAACCCGTCCAGCTTCGGCGCCAGGCGCGCGAAGCTCATGGCGTTGTCCAGCCAGCCGTGCAGGGCCAGCACCGGCTTGCCGTCCTCCGGGCCGAACAGGTGCGCGGCCAGTTCGATGTGCGGAAGGTTCAGGCGGATCTCTTCGACCTGGGCGCTCATGGGCTGGAATTCTCCTGTTCGGCGCGGCGCTGCCAGCGCTCGACGACCTGCTTGATCAGTTCGGCGGTGTCGCGCGGGCGCTCCAGCGGGAACATGTGCCCACCGGGCAGCGACAGGGCTTCGCCCTGCGGCGCCAGGCGCACCGCGCGGGCATGGTGCGGCAGCACCACCCGGCTGTGGCGGCCGCGCACCAGCGCCAGCGGCACCGCCAGGCGCCGCGGGCTGCCCGGCGCGGCATGGGGCACGTTGCGGTAGATGCTGATTTCGGTGGCCGGGTCGAACTTCAGGCGCAGGCCCTGGCCGCTCGCGGCCAGGCCGTGGCGCACGTAGTCCGCCAGGCAGTCCGGGTCGAAACGGCGGAACAGCGACTTGCCGCCGAAGTAGCGCAGCGCCTCGTCGAAGTCGGCAAACGCCTCGCGCCGCCCCAGGGTGCGCCCGGCCGGGGTGATGCGGTCGATGAAGCCGAAGCGCTTGGCGGCGCGGATCACCCACTGGTCGGCGAAGGTCAGGGTCGGCGAGTCGAGCATCAGCACGCCGCGGTACAGCTCCGGGCGGCGCAGCGCGGCATGGTAGTGCAGCAGACCGCCGAGGGAATGGCCGACGCCCCACACCGGCGCGCCCTGGGCCTCCAGGTGGAACAGCAGTTCGTCCACCAGGTTCGCCCAGTTGGCGTTCACCGGGAAGCGCGGGTCGTGGCCGTGCATGTCCAGGTGGCGCACCTCGAATTCCGGCGCCAGAGCCTGGAACAGCTTGCCGTAGGTGGCCGAGGGGAAGCCGTTGGCGTGGGCGAAGAAGATCGCGTGGGACATGCCGGTGACCGCAGTGCTGATGACTGCGGAATTCTCCCCCAGGCCATGGCTGGCCACAATGGCCGGGCCCACCGCCGGCCAGGGCACTCCGGCCAAAAGCCAGGGCGCCTCAGAACTGCCGCGCCAGGCTGAGCGCGATGCCGCCGGCCACCAGCAGGAACACCAGGCCGCAGGCGCCGTCGATGACCGGCACCGCGCGCAGCAGGCGCTGCTGCAGCGCCGGGCGGGTGAGGGTCACGCTGAGCAGGCTGAACCAGGCGAAGCCGGTGCAGAACAGCATGGCCGCCACCGCCAGCTTGCCGGGCACGGACATGTCCAGCGGGATCAGGCTGCTGAGCAGGGCGAGGAAGAACACCAGCGCCTTGGGATTGAACAGGTTGGTCGCCAGCCCGCGCAGCCAGGGCCCCAGCGGCGAGGCCGGCAGCTCGCCGTCCAGGCGCCCTGCCCCGCCGGCGCCACGCCGCGACCAGGCGCGCAACGCGCCGATGCCGAGCCAGCCCAGGTAGAGCGCGCCGGCTCCCTGCAGCAGGCCGAACAGCACCGGCGAATGGCGCAGCAGTAGCGACACGCCGGTCAGCACCAGGGTGCCGTGGACCAGGATGCCGCAGGCCAGGCCCAGGGCGCTGAGCACGCCGGCGCGGCGCCCCTGGTGCAAAGCGGTGCGCACCACCAGGGCGACATCCGGGCCCGGGCTGACCAGGGCGACGGCGAATACGGCGGTGAGCGTCAGCAAGACGCGGGCCTCCTGCATGGCGGGATTCTCCAGGGGAAAGTGAGTATCGGGGTGGGATCAGGGTTGGCGCAGGCGCGCCGGCGGCAGTCCGTAGGTGCGGCGGAACAGGCGGCTGAAGTGCGCCTGGTCGTAGAAACCCAGGCTCAGCGCCACCTCGCTCAGCGGCTGGCCGGCGAGCACCCGCGGCAGGGCCCGCTCCAGGCGCAGCTGGGTCAGCCACTGGTGCGGCGGCAGCCCGCAGTGGTTGCGGAAGCGCCGCAGTACCTGCCAGGGGCTGAGGTCGCAGAAGGCCGCCAGCTCGTCCAGCGTCGGCGGGCTCTCCAGACGCGATTCCAGCCAGTCGCGCAGGCGCCGCCAGGTCGCGGCGTCGAAGCCCTGGCGCGGCTCGCGGATGCGCAGGCTGGAGGCATGCCCGAGCAGCGTGGCCAGGCCCTGCCAGAGCCGGCCTTCCTGTTCCAGGCGCTCGCCACCGGCCAGCACCTGGTGCAGACCGTGCAGTTGCTGCCGCAGCTGTTCGTCGCGCAGCTGGCTGGCCAGCAGCCGCGGCGTACCCTGGCGGCCATCGCTGAGGCTGCGCGCGGCCTGCTCCAACCACTGCGGCTCGATGGACAGCACGCGGATGCGGTAGCCGCCGTCGCCCTCGCTGGCGCCGTCGTGGATGCTTTCCGGGCTCATCAGCAGGATGTCGCCGCCACCGGCCAGGCAGCGTTCGCCGGCGTGCACGTAGCGCTGGCGACCGTCGAGCATCAGCCCGATGTGGTAGTCCAGGTGAAAGTGCCGGGGGAAGGCGAAACGGTGGTACTCGGCGTCGATGTAGCGCACGCCGGGCAGCCCGCTGCGGTGGTGTTCGATGCGTTCCATGGGCCTACTCTAGCGCCCGGGCGCCGGCAGGTCTTGGATAAAATTGCGCGGCCGGAGCGCCCCATGGACGCGAATCGCGGACGGACCCTCTCGCGGGCACGGCTTCTCGTAGGATGGGTTGAGCGAAGCGATACCCATCACCACGGCAGCATGGGTTTCGCAGGCTCAACCCATCCTACGAAGAACACTTCGGCGCAGCCTGTAAGACAGTTGCTCCTATACCGCCCCAAACGCGCCATTCCCCTGTAGGAGCGCGCCCTGCGCGCGAAATCGCGGGCAGGGCCCGCTCCTACAGGTCTTGCGTATCGCCTAGCGCTCCAGCGGCACTATGGCCATGGTCAGCCGCGAGATGCAGCTGGGCTTGCCGTCGTCGCCATGCAGGCGGATTTCCCAGACGTGGGTGGAGCGGCCGAGGTGCACCGCCTTCGCCACCGCCGTCACCCGCCCGCTGCGCAGGCCGCGCAGGTGGTTGGCGTTCACCTCCAGGCCCACGCAGTAGTACTTGCTGGTGTCGATACACAGGTAGCTGGCGGTGGAACCGACGGTCTCCGCCAGCACCACCGAGGCGCCGCCGTGCAGCAAGCCATAGGGCTGGTGGGTGCGCGCATCCACCACCATGCTGGCGGTCAGCGAGTCGTCGTCCACCGCCTCGAAGCGGATGTCCAGGACCTCGCCTATGGTCTTCTTCAGGTTGGCGTTGAGCGCCTCCAGGTCAGGCGTAGTGCGCCACTGGCTCATGCATTCACTCCCGGCAGTTCAGTCATGCCACTGCACCGCCTCGCGGCGCTCGGCCCATTCGTTGAAACGCGCGCCATAGGTGGATTCCACCACGTTGCGCTTGATCTTCAGGGTAGGCGTGAGGAAGCCGTTGTCCACGCTCCACACGTCCCTCACCAGCACCAGCCCGGCCAGGCGCTCGTGCTTGTCCAGCTCGCCGTTGACCTCCTCCACCAGCTGCCGCAGGCTCTCTTCCAGCTGCGAGCGCGAGCCGTTGGCGGCCTCCTGGCGGCCGACCTCGGACAGCACGCACAACCCCAGCGGCGCCACCAGGCCGTCGCCGACCACGCAGATCTGCTCGATGCGCGAATGCACCGCCAGGCGGTTCTCGATGGGCGCCGGGGCGACGTACTTGCCCTTGCCGGTCTTGAAGATTTCCTTGAGCCGGCCGGTCAGGCGCAGGTTGCTGTCGGCGTCCTGCTCGCCCTTGTCGCCGGTGCGCAGGTAGCCGTCCTCGGTGAGGGTCTCGGCGGTGCGCTCGGGGTCCTTGTAGTAGCCGAGCATGGTTGCGCCGCTGCGCACCTGCACCTCGCCCTCGTCGCTGATACGCACTTCCACCCCGGGACTGGACTGGCCGATCCAGCCTTCGCGCTGCCTGCCCGGGCGGCACACGTGGGAGTAGCCGCAGTTCTCGGTCATGCCGTAGACCTCCAGCACACTCAGGCCCAGGCGCCTGTACCAGTCGAGCAATGCCGGCGGCACCGGCGCCGCGCCGCACAGGGCGTAGCGCACCGCGTCCAGGCCCAGGCCGGCGAGTACCTTGCGCCCGACCAGGCGGCCGACGATGGGCAGACGCAGCAGGCGGTCGAGCTTCTGCGCCGGCATCTGCGCGTAGACGCCCATCTGGAACTTGGTCCAGATCCGCGGCACGCCGAAGAACACCGTGGGCCGCGCGCGGCGCATGTCGGCGATGAAGGTGTCCAGGCTGTCGGCGAAGAAGATCGTCTGCCCGGCGTAGATCGAGGCCATCTCCACGAACATCCGCTCGGCTACGTGGCACAGCGGCAGGTAGGACAGCAGGCGGTCCTCCTCGCCGACGCCGAACAGTTGCATGGCGTGGCTGGCGGCGAAGTCGAAGTTGGCGTAGGAATGCATCACGCCCTTGGGCGTGCCCGTGGTGCCGGAGGTATAGATGATGGTGGCGAGGCTGGCGGGATCCGGCAGCGGCACCTCCTGCAGCGGCTCGCAGGCCTGCAGGTCGTCCCAGCTATGGTCGAAGCGCCCTGCCGGATGCAGCGGCAGGGATACGCTGAGCACTTCGGCCGGCAGCCCGGGCGCCATCGCCGGCCAGTCGTCGAGCTTGCCGACGAAGGCAACCGCGGCTTCGGAGTGGCTCAGCACCTGGCGCGCCGATTCGGCGGTGAGGTTCGGGTACAGCGGCACCGAGACGTGCCCGGCCATCCAGATGGCGACGTCGGCGATGATCCAGTGCGCGCAGTTCTTCGAGATGATCGCCACGCGGCTGCCCGGCGGCAGTTGCAGGCTGCGCAGCCAGGCGGCTGCACGCCGCGCCTGGTCACCGGCCTCGCCCCAGGTGAGGCTCTGCACCTGACCGCCCGGCAACGGCTGGACCAGGTAGCGCTTGTCCGGATGACGCGCCTCGCGTTGCAGGAATTGCTCGAGCGGAGAACGAATTTCAGTGACCACATGCCCCTCCTTTTTTGTTGTTCTAGAGGTGTAGCGATAGATCAACCAAGCACTTGCTTGGTCGAATATTCCATGCGTCCTACAGACTGGCAAGAAGGGATATGTGAACTTTTGTAGGGAGATGCTTCAGCAGCGCATGGCGCGTCCGACGGCGAACTGCTAAAAGCAGCGGCAGGCCCCTGTGGAAAGCTGCCCATGCCGTTCATCACCGACAGCGCGCTGGCCGAGTTGCCGCTGCTATTCAACCTACTCTGCGCCACCCTGTTCGGCGGTCTGATCGGCCTCAACCGCCAGTTGCACCACCGCCCCGCCGGGCTGCGCACCCACGCCCTCACTGCGCTGGCCGCGGCGCTGGCGATCACGGTGATCCAGCAGTTGCAGCCGGCCACCGCGGATGCCGCCAGCCGCGTGGCCCAGGGCGTGCTCACCGGCATCGGTTTCATCGGCGCGGGGGTCATCGTCCACCACGAGCGTCGCTACCGCGTCGAGGGGCTGACCACCGCCGCGACCATCTGGGTCTCGTCGATGCTCGGCTTGGCCTGCGGCACCGGGCACGTGCTGACCGCCGCCGTCGGCCTGGCGCTGACCTTGCTGATCCTGGTGCTGGGCAACCGCCTGGAACAGCGCCTGGCCGGACGCGGGCCGAACGACGACGTCAGCCTGACGGACGACGACAAGCCGAATTGACCCGCAGAAACGCCAAGGCCCCGCGAGGGGCCCTGGCGGAACCGTCAGCCGCGTCCGGGATGGTAGAGGGAAACCAGCGTCATCAACCCCGCCAGCGGCCCCTCGCCTTCCAGCTCGGCCAGGGAGGCGGTGGCCATCGGCAGCGCCTCGTCGCGGCTGCCGTGCACCAGCAGCCCGCCCAGGGAGCCGAGCAGCGGCTGGTGGCTGACCAGCAGCAGGTTGCGCTCGCTGCGGTTGTCGAGGAAGCGCAGCACGTCGCGCGGGTCGTCGTCCGGCGTCAGCCAGGGCGCGGTGCCCACCGCGCCGTCGAAGCCCAGCGCCTCGCGCACCAGTTCGGCGGTCTGCTGGGCGCGCACGTAGGGGCTGGCCAGGATGCCATCCAGCGGGTGGCCGGCCAGGTGCCCGGCGCTCTGCAGCACTTCCTTGCGGCCATGGGCGGTCAGCTCCCGCTCGGCGTCGCGGCGGGCCTGGGGCTCGGCCTGGCCGTGGCGCAGCAGCCAGATCCTCACAACTTCGGCTCCTCGTCGCGCACCGGGTGCGGCGCCGGCGGCACGGCATGGGCGGCCTCGCCCTCGGGGGCGCGGGCGGCCGGCCAGTCGGCGAAGGGCCAGGGCTTCTCGTCGCTGTTGAAGGTGCCGAAGCGGCCGATCTGCGCCAGGTACTGGCTGAGGCTGTCGCCGAAGGCCAGCAGGCTGGCGCTGGGCGCGCCGTAGATGATGCGGTAGACCAGCTGCACCACCACCACGGCGCCGAGCAGCATCTGCGCGACGTACCACACCAGGGCGAACAGCAGCATCCAGAGGATGCGCAGGGCCAGGGATTCCTTGTTCATACGGTCGGCCAAACGATCAGCGGACATGGGTATCTCCTCAGAAGCCACTGGTGGGAATGAAGTCGGTGTCGGTCTTCGGCTCGCCGCTCATCAGCGCCTGGATCACCTGGGCCAGGGTGCGCCCGCCGAAGAGGATGGCGTAGAGCCCGGCGACCAGCGGCATGTAGACGCCCAGCTCGTCGGCCTTGGCCTTGAGCACCTTGAGGGTGTTCACCCCTTCGGCGGTCTCGCCCATGCGGGCGACGGCGTCGTCGAGGCTCAGGCCCTCGCCCAGGGCGAAGCCGACCTGATAGTTGCGGCTTTTCGGTGACGAACAGGTGACGATCAGATCGCCCACCCCGGCCAGGCCGAGGAAGGTCATGGGGTTGGCGCCGAGCTTGACGGCGAAGCGCGTCATCTCCGCCAGGGCGCGGGTGATCAGCATGCCCTTGGTGTTCTCGCCCATGCCCAGGGCCGCGGCCATGCCGGCGATGATGGCGTAGACGTTCTTCAGCGCGCCGCCCAGCTCGACGCCGAAGCGGTCGCCGCTGGCGTAGACGCGGAAGGTGCGGCCGTGCAGCGCTTCCTGCACACGGCTGCAGAGCGCCTCGTCCTCGCTGGCGACCACGGTGGCGGTCAGCTCATGCTCGGCGATCTCGCGGGCCAGGTTCGGCCCGGAAATGACCGCGATGCGCGCGGCCGGGGCGATTTCCTCGAGAATCTGGCTCATCAGCTTGAAGCTCTGCGCCTCGATGCCCTTGGTCAGGCTGACCAGCGACTTGCCCGCCAGTTGCCCGGCGAAGGGCTCCAGCACCTTGCGCAGCGCGCTGGAGGGCACGGCGACGAAGATGAGTTCGCAATCGTTCAGGGTCGCTGCGAGGTCGGTGACCGGCTCGACGTTCTCGTGGATGCGCACGCCCTTGAGGTAGCGCGGGTTCTCGCGCAGGGCGCGGATGCTCGCGGCCTGCTCCTCGTCGCGCATCCATTGGCGCACGCGTTGGCCGTTCTCCGCCAGCAGGTTGGCGAAGGCGGTGCCGAAACTGCCGCCGCCCAGCACAGCGATCGGTTGCTGCTCAGTCATGTCACTTCCATCACGGGCCGCACGCGGGCGGCGATTGGGGCATTATAAGGCGCCACCGCCAGGCGGCCAGTGCACATCGCACGCTGGCAAAGCGCCCCGCCTCGTTTAACATCCGTCCCCGTAGAAAACCGAGAACAGGGCCGTTCCGTGCACGCCACGCACCATCGCCAGAATCGACCAGCCGCCGGAGAGGCACGATGACTCCGCGCAAGGGCTGGAACATCCAGAACCGCATGCTCGCCATCAGCCTCGGCCCCGCGCTGCTGCTGACCCTGCTGCTGACCGGCTACTTCACCTATTCGCGCCTGCAGGACCTGCGCCAGGAGCTCAACCACACTGGCCAGCTCATCGCCAACCAGCTCGCCCCGGCAGCGGAGTATGGCGTGCTTTCGGGCAACCTGCCGGTGCTGCAGAGCCTGCTGCGCACCACCCTGGGCACGCCGCACGTCCGCTTCATCGAGGTGCGCAACCGCAATGACGAGATTCTCGTCTACGCCGAGCAGCCGCCCGCCGACAACGGCCAGGTCGCGCCCAAGATCGAGGTGTTCCACGCCGCCATCCAGCGCGAGCACGTCGCCCCCGAGGTGCCGGGCGACGCCGCCACGCTGCGCCACACACCGGGCCGCCAGGACCAGCCGGCCAGCGACGCCGACTACCTGGGGCGCGTGGTGGTGGGCATGGCCAACGACGCCTTCAGCGAACGCCAGCAGGAAATCCTCTTCAAGGCCAGCCTGCTGGCCTTCTTCGCCCTGCTGCTGACGCTGCTGCTGGCCCGCCGCCTGGCGCAGCGCCTGGCGGCGCCGATCAGCACCATGGCCAATGCGGTACAGGCGATTCAGACCGGCGACTACCAGACCAGCCTGCCGGTGCTGGACAATGGCGAGGTCGGCGACCTCGCACGGCACATCAACAACCTGGCGCGCGGCCTGCAGCAGGCCAGCAAGGAACAGGAGCGCACCATCGCCCAGCTGGTGGCGGCCCGCGAGGAGGCCGAGCAGGCCAACCGCAGCAAGTCGGACTTCCTGGCGATGATGAGCCACGAGCTGCGCACGCCGATGAACGGCGTGCTGGGCATGCTGCAACTGCTCGAGACCACCGAACTCAACCACGAGCAGGCCGAATACACGGCGCTGGCCACCGAGTCCACCGAGCACCTGCTCAAGGTCATCAACGACATCCTCGACTTCTCGCGCATCGAGCGCGGCGCCCTGGAGCTGGAGCGCATCCCCTTCAACGTGCTGGAGCTGATCCAGGGCTCGCTGCTGGCCTTCCAGCACAGCGCCCAGCAGCGCGGCCTGACGCTGCGCATGGACGTCCAGCCCGGTCTGGAGCACCTGGAGGTGCGGGGCGACCCGACGCGCCTGCGGCAGATCCTGGTCAACCTGCTGGGCAACGCGCTGAAATTCACCGAGGAAGGCGCCATCCGTCTGGAAGTCCGCTGGCAGGCCCTGGACGACGAAGTGCTGTGGCTGACCTGCGCGGTCAACGACAGCGGCATCGGCATCTCCCCGGAACGCCTGGAGCACATGTTCGAAGCCTTCAAGCAGGCCGACTCTTCCACCTCGCGGCGCTACGGCGGCACCGGCCTGGGCCTGGCCATCGCCCGCACCCTGGCCGAACGCATGGGCGGCACCCTGCAGGCATCCAGCGAGGAAGGCCTGGGCTCGACTTTCACCCTGGAGATTCCCCTGCCCTTCCAGGTGCGCAGCCTGGGCGCGGCCGAACGCGCCCTGCGCGCCTCGGAGCCGGCCACCGGCCAGTCGGTGCTGCTGGTGGAGGACAACCCGGTGAATCAAACGGTCATAGAAGCCATGTTGCGCAGCCTCGGCTATCGCGTCACTCTGGTCGGCGATGGCGCGCAGGCGGTGCGCACGGCAGAACGTAACGAATTCGATGCCATCCTCATGGATTGCCGCCTGCCGCTGCTCAACGGCTACGAGGCCACGCGACAGATTCGCGCACTCCCCGGACGCCAGCAGGTGCCGATCATCGCCCTGACGGCCAATGCCCTGCAGGGCGATCGCGAGCTGTGCCTGGAGTCGGGCATGGACGATTACCTGGCCAAGCCGTTCAAACGCGCCGATCTACAGAAAATTCTGCAGCGCTGGTTGACCTCCGGCCGTTGATCCGCGGGGCCTGTTCGCCCAAACTCGTGGGCCTGCGAGGCTGATCGGCAAAATGCACGCCCAGCTGGAGCAACGAGGCATCGAAAGAAAGTGAACAACCGTTCGCCCGGTGCTGTGACTTTAACCATCAGGCAATAGTCTATGACTAGGCTGCCGCAGGACGCCGCTACAAGAATGAGGCGCGCGGAGCCGCAGGACGACCGATTTCGCCCTGCCGTTCAGGATTTTTGAGGAGCTCGCATGACCAAACAACACGCCTTCACCCGAGAAGACCTGCTGCGCTGCAGCCGCGGCGAGCTCTTCGGCCCGGGTAATGCGCAACTGCCCGCCCCGAACATGCTGATGATCGACCGCATCACCCACATCAGCGACGTTGGCGGCAAGTATGGCAAGGGCGAACTGGTCGCCGAGCTGGACATCAACCCCGACCTCTGGTTCTTCGCCTGCCACTTCGAAGGCGACCCGGTGATGCCGGGCTGCCTGGGCCTGGACGCCATGTGGCAGCTGGTCGGCTTCTACCTCGGCTGGCAGGGCAACCCTGGCCGCGGCCGCGCCCTGGGTTCGGGCGAGGTGAAATTCTTCGGCCAGGTCCTGCCGACCGCCAAGAAAGTCACCTACAACATCCACATCAAGCGCACCATCAACCGTTCGCTGGTCCTGGCCATCGCCGATGGCAGCGTCAGCGTCGATGGCCGCGAAATCTACAGCGCCGAAGGCCTCCGCGTCGGCCTGTTCACCTCCACTGACAGCTTCTAAGGGTAATCCGCATGCGTCGCGTCGTGATCACCGGCCTGGGCATCGTATCCTGCCTGGGCAATGACAAAGACACCGTCTCCGCCAACCTGCGCGCCGGCCGTGCCGGTATCCGCCACAACCAGTCGTACGTCGACATGGGGCTGCGCAGCCACGTCTCCGGCTCGGTGAACCTCAACCTCGAAGAGCTGATCGACCGCAAGGTGTTCCGCTTCATGGGCGACGCCGCGGCCTATGCCTACCTGGCGATGGAACAGGCGATCAAGGACTCCGGCCTGACCGAAGAGCAGATCTCCAACCCGCGCACCGGCCTGATCGCCGGCTCCGGCGGCGCTTCCACCCTGAACCAGATGGAAGCCATCGACACCCTGCGCGAAAAGGGCGTCAAGCGCATCGGCCCATACCGCGTCACCCGCACCATGGGCAGCACCGTTTCCGCCTGCCTGGCCACCCCCTTCCAGATCAAGGGCGTGAACTACTCCATCTCCTCGGCCTGCGCCACCAGCGCGCATTGCATCGGCAATGCCATGGAACAGATCATGATGGGCAAGCAGGACGTGGTCTTCGCCGGCGGCGGTGAAGAAGAGCACTGGAGCCAGAGCTGCCTGTTCGACGCCATGGGCGCCCTCTCCACCCAGTACAACGACACTCCGGAAAAGGCCTCCCGCGCCTACGACGCCAAGCGCGACGGCTTCGTCATCGCCGGCGGTGGCGGCATGGTGGTGGTCGAGGAACTGGAGCATGCGCTCAAGCGCGGCGCCAAGATCTACGCCGAGATCATCGGCTACGGCGCCACCTCCGACGGCTACGACATGGTCGCCCCGAGCGGCGAAGGCGCCATCCGCTGCATGCAGCAGGCGCTGTCCACCGTCGACACCCCGATCGATTACCTGAACACCCACGGCACCTCCACCCCGGTGGGCGACGTGGCGGAAATCCGCGGCATCCGCGAAGTCTTCGGCGACAAGGCCCCGGCCATCAGCTCCACCAAGAGCCTGTCCGGCCACTCCCTGGGCGCCGCCGGCGTGCACGAGGCGATCTACTGCCTGCTGATGATGCAGGGCAACTTCATCGCCGGCTCCGCCAACATCGACGAGCTGGACCCGGAAGTCGCCGACATGCCGATCCTGCGCGAGACCCGCGAGAACGCCAAGCTCGACACCGTGATGAGCAACAGCTTCGGCTTCGGCGGCACCAACGCCACCCTGGTGCTGCGCCGCTTCAACGGCTGATCGTTAGCTCGGTACGGAAAAGGCGCCCTTCGGGGCGCTTTTTTGTTGCCTGTGTTTCTTGGCCGCCGGAGGCCCCGCTGGGGGAAAGCGAAACACGCAGGGCATATAGCCATACGCCGATGGCCCTGGCGCGGGAACTGACGGCCTGCCGGCCGGATCGCGGATGAATCCGCTCCTACGGGGTGCAGCCCCGTAGGATGGCGTTGAGCGAAGCGATACCCATCAGCGCCATGGCTTTCACGGGCCCTGCCCGCGATTCGCGCGCAGGGCGCGCTCCTACAGGGGAACGCCATGGGTGGGGCGGCGTAGGAGCGGATCTCATCCGCGAATCGCGCCGGGACCGCCGGCTATCGCGGACAAGGTCCGCTCCTACGGGTGCAGGACGTACCCTCGTAGGATGGCGTTGAGCGAAGCGATACCCATCAGCGCCATGGCCTTCACGGGCCCTGCCCGCGATTCGCGCGCAGGGCGCGCTCCTACAGGGGGAATGGCGCAGGTGGGGCGGCGTAGGAGCGGATCTCATCCGCGAATCGCGCCGGAACCGCCGGCTATCGCGGACAAGGTACGCTCCGGGTGCAGGACATACCCTCGTAGGATGGCGTTGAGCGAAGCGATACCCATCGCCATGGCCTCGCGGACACGGCGGGGGTGGGGCGGCGTAGGAGCGGATCTTATCCGCGAACCGCGCCGGGACCTCCGGTGATCGCGGACAAGGTCCGCTCCTACAGGGAAATGCGCCGGCTTTCCGCGCCCCAAAAGCAAAACCCCCGACCAGCCAGGCTGATCAGGGGTTTTGGGATAGGTGCTTGACGATGACCTACTCTCACATGGGGAAACCCCACACTACCATCGGCGATGCGTCGT